>NZ_CP107812.1:0-300000 GCF_036346105.1 Streptomyces sp. NBC_00539 | reverse complement strand
GACCGGCGGGGTGGAGCCGCCGAATGCCCCTCGGCGGCTCCACCCCGTTCCCAGTCGATCAGCAGCCCGCCGCGTGCGTGATGGACACGCTGGTCAGGACGCCGCTCGCGGCGCTGACGGAGAACGCGGTGCACTCGGGCGAGGAGACCGTGGTGACCGTCAGCGGCGTGGTCGCCGGGGCGTCACCCTGTGCAGTGGCGCCGAACTCCTCGGCGGTGGTGTAAGCGGTGTAACCGGCGATCAGCTGACTGGCGTTCATGGAACTTCTCCTGAGGTGTGAGTGGGGTGGGTGGATCAGCAGCCGACGTGGGCGGTGGCGCCCACGGACGCGGCGCTGACGGCGCTGACGGCGGCACCGCACGCGGCGCTCGAGATGTCGATGAAGCTGAGGATCGACGGCGTGGTCGCCGGGGCGTCACCCTGTGCAGTGGCGCCGAACTCCTCGGCGGTGGTGTAAGCGGTGTAACCGGCGATCAGCTGACTGGCGTTCACGTCTGGCCTCTCTCGTATGTGCTTCGGAATGCGCTTTGCGGAATCAGTTGACCACACGGACCCCTCTAGATGAAGCCGGAAACTTATGGCTTGGTTCTCTCCACAAAGCCCTGAGCTGCACGTTCTCCGGGACTCCACAACAAATTGCGTCCGACACTACTTTCACTGCACCCGTCGGCACCGGCATTCCGCACACGAAAAAGGGACCCGTGCCCACGGGTCCCTTTCTTCGATATCCGCCGTTGTCCTCAATTGCTCGTCGCGCGGCGGACTAGTCTTGACCACACCTCTAGTTCCGTCCGTGTCTCGTCGAGCGCTCGGGCCAGGGCCTCCGCCTCCCTGGCAAGCACCTCGTACCGGTCTACGGGAGCGCCCGGAGACGTCAGGCCCTGGAGGGCATGAGTCAAAAACGCATCGGCCCACTCCTCCAGACACTGGGAGCACACGCCCAACCGCCGACAGAGCGCATCGCGCGGCTCCGCACGGGACAGCAGGCTCATGACCGCCCGGATCCGCAGGGCTGCCGACGCGGTCGGACAGCGCAGCACGCGGCGGCCTACAGCAGCCCGAGGTCGGGCAGCGGCGGCGAGGCCAGGTTGCGGGCCGGCGCCAACGGGTCGATCCCGGCGTCCCAGAACACCTCCCGCATCGTGTCTTCTAGACCGACGCCGTCGGGGCGCACCCGGTGCTTGACCATGGCCTGGGCCAGCGCACCGCTGCGGTGTTCACCGAAACTCAGGCCCTGCATCCCGGGACGGGCATCCTGAGGCTCCCACGCGACGGCGACGCCGGGCACCACCTGGTGGGCGAATGGCGAGGTGTCCGGACCCAGCCCTTCGAGACCGGACACGCACGCCCCGATCCCCCGAACAGCCGACCAACTCTGCGGGGGCAGGTAGACGACGAGGGCGTCGCGTCGCGGGAACAGCTGGGGACTGGAGGTGATCTTCGCCCGGTACACCAGCCGCCTTTCCTCCAGGTACGTCAGCACCGTGTTCCACACCTGGGGTGCCGCCTCGGCCGAGGTGACGTGGACGTACACACGAAGGGTCTGCGCCCCTCGGCCGACACCCGTGCCCGCCGAGCCGTCGGTGAGGAAGAACCCGGTGGACAGGGCTGGCCGGGCCGCGGGCAACCGTATCGCCGCAGCGCTCGGCAGCTTTGCGGGAGGCTCGCCCACGAGCGTGTCCGCGGGAAGGAGGACGCGCAGTCCGCCCAGCTCCGCCACGAGCATGCCGTCATCGGTGCGTTCGCGGACGACCGCGTCGGCGAGCGTGTGGGAGTGCGGCATGGCATCGGTCAGCAGGCGGTCGAACTCCGGATCGCGCAGGCTCCGTGGACGGGTGGTCTCCGCCCTGTCCTTACCCGTGTGCACTAGCTGATACAGGGTCTGCGACAGCTTCCCCGCCAGCTTGCCGGGCGTGTCTGCCTCCAGGGACTCCGATCCGACCGTCGCGCTCAGTCCGTCGGAGGAGACGGAGATGTCCCGGGCGGTCCGTAGGAGGGCGGGAGCGAGGGCATCGGTGGTCATCGGTATCACAGTGCGTCTCCCAGTCCCAGGATGTCGGTGCTGCTCTCGGGCGCCAGCAGGATGCTGCGCCCGATGCCCGCGCCGGCCCGATCGGCGGCGATCACGCGTCCACCGACCATCGCGGTGGCGAGCATGCGGTCGAACATGTGCCACCCGGCGTACAAGGCGGCGCGGATACGCAGCCCGTCGTCGGCGGCCGCACCGCGCACGGAGCGGTATCCGGCCCAGAAGGCACGCATCCGGGGCCGTAGCCGGTCAAGTTCCCGTACCCCGTGTTCGAGGATCTCCTCGTGTGAGGTCTGCTGGTCGAAGGTGAACCCGGGAGTGTCTCCGATGGAGCGGGGAATGCCGTGGATGGCGGTGTAGAGCCACTCGCCGATGACGGCACCGAGGTCCCGGGCGGGGTCCCCGAGACGGAACTCCTCCCAGTCCGTCAGAAGCAGCTTTTGCGGAGTCAGAAGGAACTGGTCGAGCCTCAGGTCTCCGTGGATCGGCCTGCGGTCCTGCACCGCGGCCTCGGCTGCGCGCAACCGGTGCAGGGCGTCGACGACCTTCCGGTCGGACTGGATCAGTCTCCAGGTCTCCAGTTCGCCGAACGTCGAGGAGACCAGGCCCCTCAGGGACACGGCGTTGTGCGGATGTAGCGGGGGCATCGGGTGGGGCGTAGTGTCCAGCAGGCCCGCGTCCGCGGGCAGGGCGTGCAACTCGCCCGTGAGCCGCCCGGCCTGGTGGCTCAACTCCTCGTCGAACGCGTCGTCGGCGTTGAGCTCAGACCCTGAACGGGCGTCCTCCAAGAGTTCGAAGACGACGAGCATCGCGTCGGCGTCGGAGCCGAGCAGGGACGGACCGATAAGGGCTGATCCCGGGTGGCGGGCCGCCAAGGCCTCGAAGGCGAGGATGCGGTCGTACCGGCTGCGGGCCTCGGCCGGCTCTGGGCCCCTCAGCCGCTTGACGAAGACGCGTGCGCCCGTCGTCGTCGTACCGGCCCAGTTGTCGTTGCGGCCCACCCGGGATGTCACGTCGTCAGGGTCGAACGCACCCAGGCCGAGCGCGCCGAGCAACGCCGCGACCTCCGGGACTCCGGCGAGATCTGCAGGGGCGTACCGGGACCGGGTCGGCGCGGATTCCTTGTTGGGAGCTCCTTGGATTCTTGTCACGCGGCGGCACGGTAGGCACTTCCCACGGATCTCGGCAAGGGCAAAGTATCAGAGTAACTTTTCCCGTGCGGGCGCCATGTCCGTACGGCAATTCGCCTGCAGCACGGCAGTCGGCCACGCGTTCTTCCCCTGGGCAAAGTAATGCGCCGGACGACATTACTTTGCCCCCGTCGCGCATTCCTAGAGTGCCGACATGTCCCGCGCCCCAGTGATCCGCTCAACACTGTCCAACGGCCTGCGCCTCGTGGTGCAGCCGTTGCCCGGCATGCCGTCCGTAGGCGTCGCCGTCCACTACGACGTCGGATTCCGGTCCGAACTTCCGGGCCGGAGCGGATTCGCGCACCTCTTCGAGCACGTGATGTTCCAGGGCAGCGAGCACGTCGGGCCAGCCGATCATTTCCGCCACGTCCAAGCCTCGGGCGGGACTGCCAACGGCTCCACCCACCAGGACTACACCGATTTCTACCAGGTGCTGCCCGCATCGGCGCTGGACCGGCTGCTGTTTCTGGAAGCCGACCGGATGAGGGCCCTGCGCATCACCGAGGAGACGCTGCGCACCCAGATCGCCGTGGTCAAGGAGGAGATCCGGCAGTCGGTCACGGACAAGCCCTACGGCGGATTCCCCTGGACCGTGCTGCCCGGGGTCCTCTACAGGGAGTTCCGCAACGCCCACAACGGCTACGGCTCGTTCGGGGACCTGGAGGCCGCCTCGCTGGAGGAGTGCCAGGCATTCTACGAGACGTACTACACCCCGGCCAATGCGGTCCTGACCATCTGCGGGAACGTCGATCCGCGGCACGCCCTGGACCTCGCGGACCGTCACTTCGGCGGCATCCCGGCCCGCCCCCGCCCCGCGCCTCCGTTCCTCGACGAGCCCGAGCCGGCCGGGGAGCTGCGGGGCGAACACCGTGACCCGCATGCCGTACTCGCCGCCACCGCTCTCGGCTACCGCCTGCCCGATCCGGCGACTTCGCTGCCCCAGTACCTGAGTCACATGGTGCTGACCCAGATGCTCACCGGACGGGACTCCGCCCGCCTGAAACGACACATGGCTCACCGGAGCGAGCTCTTGACGGATGTCAGCAGCAGCTGCGGACTGTTCGGCCCGCTGCGCGCCCGGTCCCCCGAGACCCTGGTGGTGCTGGCCATGCACCCGCGCACCACACCCGTCGACGCGGTCCTCGACGTCCTCGACACCGAGATCGCCGAGCTGGCAGCGAACGGCCCCACCGGGCTGGAGCTCGAGGAGGGTAGGGCACTGGCCTCCGCCGGAACGTGGCGAGGGTTCGACAACCTTGTCGTACGGACCCGCGCGCTCGGCACCTACGAGTTGCTCTTCGGGGCCCCGGAACTCGTCGACACCCTGGCCCCACGACTCGCGGCCGTCAGCGCCGAAGACGTCCGCTCCGCCGCGGCGCACCTCGCGAGAGGCAGGCGCGCCGTGCTGTCCCTCATCACGCCCACGGGAGTTTACCGGTGAACCGCAGCAGCGTGCTCCCCCCAATTGGTCCCCCCGTCCCGGTCGGCCTGCCCCCTCTGGCCGACGTACGCCTGGAGAGCGGGCTGCGCGTCATCGCCGCCCGCCACGCCTCCACCCCCATGACGGAGCTGCGACTGGCGATCCCGCTCCACGTGGAGTCGTTCGCCGATGCGGCCGTCCAGGAAGTGCTGGCCGCATCACTGCTGGGGCACACCGCGGCCGGGGAGCAGGGACCGGCCGATGACGACCTGGCCGCATCCGGAAGCCTCCTGTCCGCTACTCGCTCCGCGCGCTGGCTCGGCGTCGCCGGCTCCGGCCCCAGCTCGCTCCTTCCTCTGCAACTGGATGTCCTGGCCCGGTCCCTGGTACGCCCCCGTTTCACCGACGACGTGGTCCGCGCGGTCATGGTGCGCGCCCGGGGGCAACTCGCCGCCACGCGTGCACAGCCCCAACTCATCGCCTCCGAAGCGCTGGTGGAACACCTCTACGGGCCGCTGCCGCAGATGCAGGACGTGCCGCGCGAGGCGGACCTCGCTGCGGTCGGCCACGAACAGGTACGCCTGGCCCACCACCAGTGCGTACGGCCTGACCGGGCGGCGCTGATCCTGGTGGGCGATCTCGATCCCGATCTGGCCGTAGAGCAGGTGACCCGAGCCTTCGCGGAGTGGGAAGCGGCCGGCACGACGTGGGAGACGACGGAAGGCCCTCTGCTGCCGCAGCCGCGTGCCCGCACCATCGCCCGGGTGCCCCGACCGGGGGCGACGCAGACCCAGATCCGCCTGGTCCGCCCGGGACTCGCCCGCACCGACCCCGGCTTCGCGGCCTTGACGCTAGCCAACATCGTCTTCGGCGGGTACTTCTCCTCGCGCCTGGTCGCGGAGGTCCGTGAACGGCACGGGCTGGCCTACCGGTGCGAGTCGGTCTTCCGAGACCACCTCGACCAGCTGGTCGTGGCGGTGGAGGCCGACACCGCCACGGAGCACGGCCGCAGGACCCTCGACCACCTGCGGGCGCAACTGCGGCGTATGCGCACGGAACCGCCGACCTCGGCCGAGATCGAGGCGGCCCGGCGGTACGTCACCGGGATGACCGCTCTGGCGGCCTCCTCCCAACAGGGCTGGGCGAGCAGCCTGATGCTCGCCCTGGCCACCGGGCAGGAGCCCGAACGCATCAGCCGCATCCTGGACGACTTCACCTCGGTGACCGAGAACGATGTCGCCGCCGCGGCCGGCCGCTTCTTCGATCCCGACGACTTCCACGGCGTCGTCCTCGGAGACTCCCCCACCCCCTTCGAGACGGAGACGTTCCTGTGATCTCCCCGCACACCACGAGCATCGTCTTCCCCGTCCAGCCCACTCAGGTCGCACAGGTCCTCCCCTTCGCCCAACTGCTCCAGCGGCGCGGCTCGGGACGTCTGTGGCTGGGACAGTCCCTCGGCGTCGAAACGCACCACGTCTTCGCCGCGCTCGCGGGAGCGGGGATCCGCATCCCCTTCGGTACCTCGGTCGCCCTGGCGGGTCTACGTCATCCGTACGACGCGGCGGTGCAGGCCCGCTCCGTCGCCCAACTGTCCGGGCTGCCGTTCGTGGCGGGCATCGGCCCGGGCGGGGAGGCGTTCCAGCGCATGGTCCGTCCCGCCCCCATGCCGAAGCCCGTCACCGTCAGCAGCCAGTACGTCACCACGATGCGGGAACTGATCGAGAGCCGGGGCGGGGCCGACACCGACGGGCTGGAACACAGCACGCACGGAGCGCTGCCGGTCATGAACGCGCCCCCGGTCGAGCTGGGGCTCGGAGTCCTGCGCCCAGCCATGGCCCGCGCGGCGGGCCGGGTCGCCGATGTCGCCATCACCTGGCTGACTCCACCACGGTTCATCGAGGAGGCACTCGTTCCCGCGCTGGAACAGGGGGCGGCGCAGGCCGAGCGCCCCGTTCCCCGTGTGGCGACCGTCGTCCACGTGGCGGTGCAACGCCCGGGCCGCGACATCGAGGCCATAGCCCACTCCGCGGCCTACGCCCACCTGGGCAGCCCGCACTACACCGACATGCTGCGCCAAGCCGGCGTCCCGGCCGACCCGGCGGACACCAAGGGCGGCGCGGCGCTCCTCGTCTCCTCCCGCACGTTTGTCTCCGGTACCCCCGCAGAGATCGCGGACGGCCTCGACCGGTACCGGGCGGCGGGTGTGGGCGAGGTCATCCTCAATGTCTGCGGCGTCTACACCGCACTCGGCATGGGGGCGGCCATGACGGACATGCAGCAGATCCTCGCCGCGGTGGACGGCCGCCATGCATGAGAACCCCACCGCGGCACCGCCGTTCACCGCCCGCAGGCTGCTCTACGTGGGTACGGGCTCCCTCGGGGTGATGTTCATGCCCATGTGGGTGCACTGGCTCCGCGCCGCCTACCCCGAACTGGCCGTACGCACGGTCATCACCCGGTCCGCGACCAAGTTCGTCACGCCGACAGCGCTCTCGGTGTTCGCCGGGCATACTCCGCAGCTCGACTCCTGGACTGAGGAACCCGAGGAGTCCGCAGCCCACGTCGAGATGGCCGAGTGGGCCGACACCGTCATCGTGCATCCCGCCACGTTCCACTTCACCAGCCGCCTGGCGCTCGGAGTGGCGGACACCCCGGTACTGCTCGCGCTGCAGTGCACGCGCGCCCCCATCGTGCTGGCTCCGGCCCTGCCGCCCGGAGCCTTGACCTCAGCCGCATGGGAGTGCCACATGGCGGCCCTCGAACGGCGGGCCAACGTCCACGTCGTCCCGCCCCATCCCGGGGTGAGCATCACCACCGGCAAGCCCGATGCGGCGACCGCCGCGCCGCTTCCCGAGGTTCTGTTGGCCGCGGAGCGGCTGCGGGCCGCCGCCGCGGGCGGGGCCACGGACAGCGCGGTCGCCACGGAAGGCACGCCGCGGAGCGAGCGGACGGAGCCGAACCCGTGACAGAGCCCGTCCTCGTGGACATGTTCGCGACCGGATTCCAGCGCACGACGATTCACCGGATCGGCGACGGCACGTTTCTGTGGACGCGCGGCGCCGGCCTGGACCGGCCGACGCCCCTCACCGCGCCCTCCGCTGCGGCCCGGAGCCATTTGGCGTCCCTGGCCCGCCCGGGCCTCCTCACCCTCAGCCTGCCGACCGTGTCCGGGGACGTACTGCGCTACGCGGTCCCGGGCTCGACCACGGCAGCGAAGGTGCTGTGGTCGGAGCCCTCACAGGCCGACAGCGTGCGCTTGGCCGAGGCCTTCCGGTCCGTCGGCAAGGTGCTCAGGCTGCTGCACTCCTATCCGGCACCGCCCGGTAGTGCCACCGGAGGCCCTGTCGGACCGGCCCGCTTGGCCGCCTGGATGGACGGCGGGCACGGCCCCCGCGCCGCCGCCCGGATGCACCGCCTGCTGCGTGACGGCGTCGGCCCGACACGCTGGGCCGCGGTCCGCGACTGGTGCCGCGACCTCGCCCTACCCGGTCCGGACGCGACGCTCCTGCACGGTGCGCCGAGCACCGGTTCCCTCGTGCTCCCAGCGGAGCCGGCCCGGCCCTCCGCGGACGAGGAGGGACTCACCGACGGGGGCGCCTCGCCTCCGACCGCCGGGGCCCTGCTCACCGGGGAGGAACTGGCCCTCGGTCCGTCCGGGTTCGATCTCGGATGGATGCTCGGCGAATTGCTGGAACTGCGGATGACCGCCGTCCATCGCGTCGTACCACGACCGATCCTCTCCGAGCTGCCCAAGGCACTGCTCGCCGGCTACGGCGTCCCCGTCGACCCGGTCGTCGCGGGCCGGGCGGCGACTTTGCGCATGCTCACCCACGCCCATGACTTCGCCTCGTACGTGGGCTGGCACCCCGAGCTGGAACTCTACGCGCGGACCGCGATCCGCTACATCGACACCGACGGGCTGGCCGCACTCGACGGTGGTGTCTGAGCCGGCGCCGGCCGGCCCGCACGTCACCCCACCCCCCGCCCCGTTGTCCTTGTCACCCACCTCCCGAAGGAGCCTCCTGTGAAAACCCACGGCATCAACCTCGTCGTCCTCCACGACCTCGACCCCGTACGGGCTGCCATCGAGCAGGCCGCCTCGACCGCGGACGCGTCCGAAGCCCCCGGGCTGCGCCGCGCCCTGTCCCTGCTAGACGAGTACCGACACAGCGACACCGACATCAAGGTCCGCTGGGCACGCCAGTACCTCGACGAAGCCGGCGTCCCCGCCGGCGACACCAGTGCCCGCACCATCAAGAAGCTTCGCCAGGCCGTTCCGAGTCTCGGCCTCGGCGAGGCGGTCGCTCTGGTCACGCTCGCGGCGGAGCGCTGAGGTGCCGCTGTCCACGAGCCGGCCTCGGGCAAACGTTCGCATCGGTGCCGACATCCTCGCCTCGGGCCGGGGCATGCTCGCCGTGGCGTTGCTGCTGGCCCTGGTCTCGACGGCCGGCACCCTGGCCGTGCCACTGATCGTCAAGGAGGTCATCGACGCGTTCGCCAAGGACGAACCCATCGTGCGCCCCATTCTGATGATGGCGGGTGCGGCGCTCGCCGCAGCGGTGACGCTGGCGGTCTCGGGCTACCTCCTGGCCAGGGTCGGCGAGCACATGATCCTGCGACTGCGCCGCCGTGTCATGGCGCACGCGCTGCGGCTGCCCATGGCCACCCTCCGTGTCCAGGGCATCGGCAACCTCGTGGCCCGGATCACTTCGGACGCCATCCTGCTGCGGGCCGTCATAGACGTGGGAGTCGTACAGCTGCCGCTCGCCGTCCTGACGGTCGTCGCCACCTTGGCGGTCATGGCGTTCCTGGACTGGGCGCTGGTGCTCATCAGCATCGCGTCTTTCGCCGTCGCCGGCATCGCCATCGGGTTCGTCCTGGTGCGCGTCAAGCGCAACGTCGTCGAACAGCAGGGCGCCATGGGCGAACTCGCCCAGCGCTTCACCACCTACCTGTCCGCGCTCACCACCATCAAGGCCTACCGCTTCGAGCGCGGGGCGGCCGACCGGTTGGGCGAGGACGCCCGGCAGCTCACCTCGACCTCCCTGGCCGGAGCCCGGCTCCAGTCATTCATTTCTCCCGTCATGGGGCTGGGACAGCAGATCGCCCTGGTCTCGGTGATCATCGGCGGTGGCGCCCGAATGGCCGACGGCAAGCTGTCCGCCCCGGACTTCGCGGCGTTCCTGCTCTACCTCCTGCAACTGGTCGGGCCGGTCACAGTGGTCGCCACCGGTATCGGCCGCCTGCAGGCGGGGCTCGCCGCCCGGGTGCGCTTCGAGGAGTTGCTCTCCCTGCCACAGGAATCGGACGACAGGTCCCCCGGAACGCCCCGCCCCGAGCCGGTACCAGGGGCACCGGCAGTCGTCTTCGACTCGGTGTCGTTCTCCTACACCGGTACGACCACCCTCGCCGGCCTCGGATTCAGCGCGCCGCGTACCGGCCTGACGGCCTTCGTGGGGCCCTCCGGAGCGGGAAAGACGACAGCCCTCAACCTCATCGACCGCTTCGTGCACGCGGACGGGGGCCGGATATCCGTCCTCGGACATCCCGTCGGGGACTGGCCCCTCGACGACCTGCGCCGCCGCATCGCGTACGTGGACCAGCAGTTCACCCTGCTGGAGGGCTCGGTCCGCGACAACCTGCAGCTCGGGTGCGGTCGTCCGGCCTCCGACTCCGAACTGGCCGAGGCCTTGGCCGCCGTGGGACTGCGAGAGGACATCGAAGCCCTGCCGGACGGCCTGGACACCGTACTGGGCCGGGAAAACGACCTCTCCGGCGGGCAGCGACAGCGCTTGGCCCTTGCCCGCGTCCTGCTCACCGACGCCGAGATCGTCCTGATGGACGAGCCCACTTCCCAGATGGACAGCATCAACGAGGAGCGCTTCCGCCAGGTCGTGGACGACATGGCCGCGACCCGGGCCGTCCTGGTCGTGACCCATCGGCTCTCGACCGTGCAGAACGCCGACCACGTCATCATGCTCGCCGCCGGAACAGCGGTGGATGCGGGGACACACGGCGCCCTCATGGACGAGTGCGCCCCGTACCGGGAACTGGTCACCAGCCAGTCCCTGATCTCCGCCTCGTAGGCAGCGGGGGCAGTCTTCGGACGCTCGCGAGGAACTGGCCGTCCGTAGTGGTGCAGCCCCGGGGTCCGGTCTGCTGAACGAAGTGGTCGGTTCGCAGTGAGTGGTAGAGCGTGCCGGGCGCTGGGAGCACTGGCCTGGGCGTGGTCGACGGGGAGGTCCTGATGCGCAGGCCGTAGATCACGAGTTCAGTCGGTGGTGAGCCACTGCTTCCAGTGGTCGCCGTGGACGAGGCTCGCGGCGTCGACGGTGTCCTGGAGGTGGAAGGGGAGCTGCCAGCCGGTGCCGTCGGGCAGCTGGCGCAGTGCGGGGCCAAGGGCGGACTAGGCAAATGACCGAAGCCGCACCCTGGGCACCGCCCCGCGCCCCGTAACTCTCCTAGCACAACCGGCCGTCGGCCGCCCCGGCGCCTCGCCGCCGAGCTCGCCGAGGCGCCGGGCACGACACCCGTGGCCGCGCACCGCTCCCGAGGCCGGCGCCCCCTGGGCACCGGCACAGACACGGCCGAGCACTGACCCCGCGTCGCCAGTGGGCCGCAGCATGTTGGGGGCGGCGGTCTGTAGCAGGCCGATCAGGAGGTGTTCTCCTCTTCGATAGGTGCTAGGTAGGCGTCCTGAAGAATGCGAAGCACACCGGCTGGTGGTTCACCGGGAACAGCAACCCCGAGCCGATCGGCGAGCGCGACGAGGGGACGAGGCGGCGGCAAAGGGGGAGGCGAGCGCCTACCGGCATCGCCTCGTCCCACTCGACGAAGAGGATTACCGAGCGCTGCGGGCCTTGACCGTCGGCGAGACCCGAGCGGGCGGTAGGAGAAGCGTCATGTCCTGGAAGGGGCCGACGCCTCGAACTCCTTGATGGCCATGCGGTCGGTACGCGCACCGTTGCCGCTCAGGCGATGGAGAAGGAGCCAGCGTCCGTCGTCGTGTGCCACGGCGATGGCGGACGCCCCGCGCGTGGCTCCGTTGTGCCACAGCAGCGAGGAGTTCCCCCCGCTGCGCCAGGTGGGGGCCGGCGGCCCCAGTCTGTGCTCGACCAGGAGGCGTACCACGACGGAAGCCACGGTCCGCGGGGTGGACCACAGGCCGCCGGCGGGCAGGATCGGCCCGGTCAGGGTCCACGGGGCGCGGGGGCGGCCGAAGAGGGTGCGTGCCACCAGTCGCCGGTCGGCCGGGGGGTGCGCCGTGACGGCGCCCGCCTCCAGCCCGAGGGGCTCCAGAACGCACTCGTCCACCAGCTGCTGATACGTACGGCCCGATACCTCGGTCAGTGCCCGTCCGAGCACGGCGTACCCGAGGTTGGAGTAGGTTTCGGTGCCCGGCGGCTCCACCGCCACCCCGTCCAGGTCGTGCAGCAGCTCGTTGAGTGCGACATCACTGAAACCGGCGTACGGGTCGTCGGCAGGGCCGGTGTCGCCGGGTGGAAGGCGTGGCAGCCCCGAGGTGTGCTCGGCGAGGTGCCGCAGGGTGATCCCGGTGCCTCGGGGTACTTCGGCGAGGTAGTCCTGCAGAGGGGCATCGAGGTCGATCACCCCCTGGTCCCTCAGCCGCATCATGACGGTTCCCGTCATCACCTTGCTGAGGGAGCCCAGTTGGACGAAGCGGTCCGGGTCATGGCCGTGGGTGGTCCGGTCGGTGATTCCCGGGCCGCCCAGCAGGCAGGTGGCCGTCAGCACGCGCCTCCACCCCCATCAGACCAGTTCCGCTTCATGGACAGCCCCTTTGTCCCTGGTTTCCTCAGCCGCGGCGGCCGGCTCGGCAGTCCGGTCTCGCCGGCTGCGGACCCGGCCGATGAGACGGTCGAGAGCTCTCCAGAGGAAGATCAGGTCGCAGGCGATCATAGTCAGGGCGAAACCGGTGAGAACCACCAGGATGTCGTTCTCGTAGGCGGAGTGCGACCAGCCGGGGAGCTCGAACTCCGGCACCCTCATGACGGAGAACAGGGCCGTGCCGTCCTGCCATTCCTCCCCATGACCTTGTAGAGGGGAACGGGACCGCGAGCGCCCGGATGTGCCCCGGCAACCGCCCGCGATTTGGCGCTGATAGATCGGCCACCGTCGCACGCCCGCCCCGGCCCGCCTCTCGGTCGTATGAGGCTGTCAGGGCACCTGGGCGCGTACGGCGTTCGGGGAAGGGTGTAAGCGGATCACAGGGTGTCCAAGTCGTGGGGGTGGAAGCCGGGAGCGACGACGCAGGACACCAGGGCCGGTTCGTGGCCGGCTGGTGTTGCCGTCTGCCAGACCTCGGCCGGCACGAGGAGTTGCGGCTGCTGTCCGTTTTCGATGTCTGGCCCCAGCATTGCGGCGGTGGGCCTCTCGTCGGGCGTTGTTGCGGTGCCGCCGAGGTACAGGGTGAGGGGGCCGCCCCGGTGCCAGAGCCACAGTTCGTCCGAACGTACGCGGTGCCAGCGGGAGGTTTCGCCGGGGTGGAGGAGGTAGTAGATGCCGGTCGCGTAGGGGCGGAGCCCGCGGCGCTTGTCAGGGACGGCTTGCGGTCCGGTCTGCCAGGTCTGCCGGAACCAGCCGCCCTCGGCGTGCGGCTCCAGTCCGAGGTGCTGCACCAGCGGGGAGATATCACCCATACCTGCATCCTGGCCCATGATGCCGTCCTGGGGTGGCAACGACGTGCGCGCGGCAGGCAGGACCAGGGCTGTGTGGAGGGAAACGGTCCGTCGTGAACGGGTCGCCGTCGAGCCCCGTCGGCGCGTCCACTGGCGACAGGGGTGAGTTCGCAGTCACGGCGTGCGCCTGGCTTGGCTGTACGCGCTGAAAGGAGACTCGCGGGGGCTGACCGGCGACGCGCGGCTGAGCGAGTGGCGTGGCGGTGGTCCCCCGGTGTGGAGCCGGGAATTAGACGAGGGGTCGCGGCGGGCCCGGGCGCAGTGGGTCAGACGGTCGGTGTCCCTGGGTACGGGTGCGGGGGACGTCGGGGGCGAGACTGGTGAGCTCGCATGTTCAGGTGTCGCATACTCGCGGCCGAGCCCAGAGGGGGCTCGCGCTGAGTGATCTGCGCGAGCCCGCCGGCACCCGGCAGTGTGCTGGTCGGCGATTGGCATGATGGGCGGCGGCAAGTCTCAGGTGTCTCTCACGGAGCGGCTGTGAGGTTCAAGACCGCAGTCGCCGAACGGGACGAGTGGTGCTATTCGCCGGCTGTCGGCGTCGGACCGCTCCGGTTCGGTATGACCGTCGCCGAAGTAGTCGAGGCTGCTGAGATGCTCGGCCAGACGAAGGTCAGCGATTGTGCACGGGACCACGCGATCCTCACGCCGACTTGGAAGGTCGAAGTCCACCGTCGCGGGGTGGCTCCTTCATCGCCTGCCGTCACGGCCTATGTGAGCCGAGCTGTGGGGCTGTTCTGCATAGCTGCCGACGCCGTGCACGGACCTCAGATCGCGTACGACGGTCTTGCGCTGGTCGGGAGAGACCTGTCGGAGCTGGAAAGCGAAGCAATCGCGCATGCCGAGGCAATGGACGTGCACTTTTGCTACACACCCGAGGGCTACGCAGCGCCGGATGATTCCGGGGTCGTGATGCGCGGGCAACTGGTCGGGCAGGTCCTCCGATCGCCTCCGTTGTTCATGGTGACGCGCGACGGCGCGAATACTGAATGGGACTCGATGCCTTCCGAGGAGTACCGCGTCAACGGCCAGTCCAAGGCCTGACGTGGTGTGACTCTTGACGTGGGATGGAGAGGACACACCCGAAGACGCCAGCTCACCAGTCGAGGCCACGTTCGGGGCGTGGCGTATCGCGGACGGCGCCGATGAACCGGGTGAGCCGACCGGTTCTGCCCCTACGACCCGGCATCTGCCTGGCGAGCCGTCGCCCAGTGCTCCTCGAACTCTCTCCGGCTGATCTCTTGTCTCAAGAGCGCAGGGTCAAAGAGGTCCACGATCGGTGGGTTGAACGGCCAGTCGTCAGGGCCACTTCGCACGGCGGTTCCGTCCTCGGCGAGTTCCACTTGGCGAATCCGACGCCCATCGGACCCCACTTCCATCAGATATACGACTGCTTCATCGTTCTCCTCGTCCCAGCGACGCCGCAGGAACACGACGTCCCTCTCCGCAAGCACACCGAAGCCTTCGCACTCACGCTGGGCGTCTCGCTCGGCGCGCAGACCATCCAGTCCTGGAGGCATTCGAGGACCGTCGATGTCGACTTCCTCCAGGCCCTCATCCTGGAACCGAGCCACAGTGTCCGGGTCGGTGACCACCTCAACCCAGGCGAACGTTTCGAGGACCTCCCGCTCGGAACGCGCTTGGACCCACCACCACGAACCGCCCATGCCGTAGTCGTGCAGAACGAGGAAAGGGCGCTTGCGCGCGTCAGCGTCATCGGTCATGGAGGCTGAGAATAGCCAGCCCCGCTGCGGAGCTGTTCGCCTGGTCAAACGCACAGGGCAAACGGTCAAGATCACCTGTCACAGGTCACGCCGCCTGGCCTACCTCTGCCCGCGCCAGCGGGCTGACAGGGTCCTCCCGGTCCTCGCACGACTGCGACACCGCCCGGCACGGGGTGCCCGGTCCTCGCGCGGCACCAGCATCACCGCGCTGTGGACCCTCATCAGCACCGGCTCCGGCTTCAACGCCACGGTCAAGGAGGGGGAGAGCGCCGGCTCCCGGAACTGGTTCCGGAGCTGGCCGACGCGACGCAGGCGCCACTCCCCCGCCTGCGGCTGTCCGGGCCGGTCGCGCCGTCGGGGCGTCGGCGGGGGTGGCCGGGGGGTCAGGAGCCGGTGGTGCGGACCGAGCCGGTGCTGGTGCCGCTGGTGTCGCCCACGAAGCAGGTGACCTTGCGGTCGCCGAGGATCCAGGTGGTGGACTGCGGGAAGTAGTAGAACACTTCGAGCTTGTCCGAGACCTTGGCGTCCTTGCCCACGTAATCGGTGAGGTCCGTACCGCCGCACTTCTCCTCGGCCAGCGTGGCGACCTTCTCCTTGCCCGGGTACGGGCCGTTCTCCAGGGTGAAGACGGCGTACGCCTCCCCCTCGTGCGGCTGGCTGCAGGGCACGACGCGCACCGAGAAGGCGGCCTGGCCCTCGGTCTTGTCCTTGTACTGCGCCAGGTCGCCGTTCGTGGTGAAGCAGTCCCCCATGCGGAGGTCGTTGACCTTGCTGGAGCCCGAGCCGGTGACCTGGCCACCCGTGTCGCGCTTGGGCGCGGGGCTGTCGTCCAGTGCTCCGGAGAATCCCAGGGTGAGGAAGATCGCGTAGAACGCGATGGTCAGTGCGTGGATGACGATCGCCGCGATGGCGAAGCCCTTGCCCTTCTCCCCGCGGGTGCGGATCTGGGAGAGGGCGACGATGCCCAGGATCAGCGGGACCAGCGGCAGCGCGCAGACGATCGACATGACGAACGCGACGACGGCCAGCACGTTGGTCTGCTGCTGCGGCAGCGGCGGCGCGTACCAGCCCTGCGGGCCGCCGTACGGCCCGGGTTGCCCCGGCTGCCCGTATGGTCCCGGCTGTCCGTACGGCTCGGGGTGCGGCGGGGGCTGCGGTGGTATGGACATGCGGTGGAGCTCCTTGTGCAGGGGTGAACGCAACCAACAGCCAGGCGGGGACACCGCGACCGCCGGAGGGCGTCTGATCGTCGCATGGTGTCCGGGGCGGCCGACGACCGGGCGTGGCATCGAGGGCGGCCGTCACCTGCTCCCCCTCGGGGCTTCGGCGGGGGTGTGGGGCTCCCGGCCGGTCCGGGGCAGGGTCTGGGGCCCCGGGGGGCGTTGCAGGGGCTCAGGGACCGAAAGCCGGGGTGGCCGGGGTGCTCGGGGGTGGAGGGGCCGGGGCCGGTGGGGTGGCCCCCTCCCTCGGTACCCGCTCCCCCCAGGACAAGGTACTGAACGCCGGTGGACTGGCTTCGGTCCCTGTCCGTTCAGTCACTGCATAAACCTGCAGGTCAGGGGCCCTCCCCCCGGTGGACAGGGACCGAAGGGACTCAAATCTCTAGTTATGAGCCGCATAAGCATCTAGGTACCTGTCCTTACGCCCGCGCATACACACGCACACGTGAGAAGTGGAAGAGCTGATTCTCAGTCCCTTTAGTCCCTGTCAGTCGCTTCTCGCCCTTCTGACCTGCGGTTTCTTCCAGGGACTGAACAGGGAGGGACTGAACCGGAGTCGGGGTGCTTTCAGACCCTGAGGTGCGTCGGACCGCGGCGGCCGCCGGGGCGGGGGGTGAGGGACCGGACTGGGACAGGGTCGGACCAGGGTCCCGGTCGAGCCCGCCTCAAGGGCGGGAGGACCAATGGTCAGTTCTCGGCCAGAAAGTGCGACACGCCCGGGTCTCAGCCGGTTGAAGAAGAGGAACCTACCTGGATGAACCGGGCCATACCTTCACGTAGTGAGGGACCGAAGGGACTGAACTGGCGATACAGCGGCTATTTGAACCTGAGCCGCCGCAACCTCTGAGGTAACCTCCGCAATAGTGAATCTTCAGTCCCTCTGGTCCCTGAGCTGCAGGTGGAAGGCCACTCAAGGGAGCAGCAAGGGGCTGGGAGCAGCCGCCCCTCACACCGCGTCAAGGAAGAGCCAGTGCCCGTGCGTTACGAAAGCCCGCCACACGAGGTGAATGGCGGGACCGCACTGGACGTGGCCACGTGGATGGCGCTGCGCGGCTACCCTGTCCACCCCCTCGCGCCAGGGACCAAGACGCCCGCTCCGAACTGTTCCGAATGCCGGGAAGGGCAGCACCCTCCCCACGCCTGCCCGTGCCACGCCCGGGGGCGCTGGTGCCACGGTTTCCACGCGGCGACCACCGACCCCGAAACGGTGCGCCAGTGGTGGGGGGCCAACCCCGACTTCGGGATCGGTGTCGCCTGTGGACCTGCCGGACTGGTGGTCATCGACGTCGACGCCCACGCCGTACCGCTGCCGGACCGGCAGAAGCTGCTGCCCGGGATCCCCATCGACGAGCGCGTCGACCTGACCGGACTCAGCAGCGGCTTCGACACGTTGGCGCTCCTGGCGGCGTACAGGGGTGTGCCCAACCCCTGCGAGGACGAGTCGACCCTGCGCGTCCGCACGCCCTCCGGGGGCATGCACATCTGGTACCGCACGCCCCAGGACGGGCCGAGCCTGCGGTGCTCCAGTGGTTCGAGCTCCAAGGTCGCGCTCGCCTGGCAGGTCGACGTCCGCGCCGTCGGCGGCTACATCGTGGCGCCGACGACGCGCACGGCCGCAGGTGTCTACGAGGCGCTGGGCGGGGCCCGGCTGCCGGCGGTCCTGCCGATGTGGCTCACCGCCGAACTCGTACGCACCGGCCACAGAGTTGAGCAGCCCGCCCCTGCGGAGCCCACCATGCCGCGACCGAAGACCCGGGACTCCCGGGGCCCCCAGGGCCCCCGGCAGGCCGGCCGGCGGGTCCTGGCCTCGCTCCTGGACGAAGTCCGTGCCTGCGGCGCCAGTCCCGCGGGAACGGCGTTCAGCGAGAAACTCAACCGAGCCGCCTTCACCGCCGGAGGTCTGGCAGCCTCCGGCCACCTCACCGGGGCAGAGGCCCGGGAACTGCTCCTCGACGCCGCGAACCAGGCGCGACCCCACCAGCCACGCCGAAACGTCCTCATCGTCGACACAGGGTTGCGCGCCGGCAGTGATCGGCCGATCCACCCCAAGGAGCGCCCATGAGCAGCGCCGGAAGCACGGGGTTCAATGCCCAGGCGGCGGCGGAACAGCTCGCCGCGTTCACGACGGACACCACGACGCAGGGCCGACGCCTGCCCGCCCAGCAGAGCGGAACGCCCACGGCCATCGGGGCCGCGGACTTCATCCAGGCCGGGTTGTTGAACAACCTGACCGATCGCGGCAACGCGAAGCTGTTCGCGCACCTGCACCACGACCGGTTCCGGCACGTGGAGGGTCTGGGCTGGTACGTCTGGGACGAGTACCGGTGGAAGCGCACCGGCGGGGAGAAGGCGGCGATCTGGGCCGCCGGTGACATGGCGGAGGATCTGCCCGCCCACGATCCGCGCGGGGTGTTCACCGACCGGGAGCTGGCCCAGCACCGCAAGCGCACCATGTCCACCTCGGGCGTCAAGGCCATGCTGACGCAAGCGAAGGCGTCGCCCGAACTGGCGTTGGACCCGGACACGCTGGACGGCGACAAGTACGCGCTCTGCACCCCCGCCGGTGTGGTGGATCTGCGTACCGGCGACCTGCACAAGCCCAATCCGACGCGCGACCTGCATTCCCGTGCCACGCACCTGGCGCCCGAGGCCATGCCCACCCCGCGGTTCCACACCTTCCTCAAGCAGACATTCGGGGATGACGACAAAGGCAAGGAGATGATCAATTTTCTTCATCTCCTGCTCGGCTACTCCATCACCGGTGATGTGGGCGGCCAGGTCCTGCCCTTCCTCTACGGCGTGGGCGCGAACGGCAAGTCCGCCCTGCTCGACGTCGTGATCAAGATCCTCGGTGACTACGCGGACGTGGCACCGCCCGGGTTCCTGATGGAGCGCGGCAAGTTCAACGAGCACTCCACCGAGCTGACCGAACTGCACGGGCGGCGCCTGTTCGTCTGCAGTGAGCTCAAGCCGCACGACAAGTTCGACGAGGCCCGCGTCAAGCTCCTCACGGGCGGCGACCGGCTCAAGGCACGGCGGATGCGGCAGGACTTCTTCAGCTTCGAGCCGACCCACAAGCTGTGGCTCCTGGGCAACCACCGCCCGGAAGTGGGCACCGGTGGGCACGCGTTCTGGCGCCGGATCCGCCTCATCCCCTTCGAGAAGGTCGTCCCCGACCACCGGAAGATCGACAACCTGGCGGAGGCGCTCGTACAGGAGGAGGGTCCGGGCATCCTGCACTGGATGATCCAGGGAGCCAAGGCCTACCTCGCCGACAAACCACCCCTGACGGGGCCCAGCGTCGTACGCACCGCCACCCAGGCCTACGCGACGACCGAGGACCACATCGGGCGCTTCCTCGCGGAATGCTGCACGACCGGCGCGGAACTGCCCGATCCACGCGACCTCAAGGTCGAACAGGGAGCCCTCTACCGCGCCTACAGTGCCTGGTGCCTTGATGGGGAGGGTCTGAGGCCCGCCACGACGCGCGCGTTCGCCACGCGCATCCGCGCCGAGGTGGGCGTGGCCTCGCCCAATGAGATGCTCCGTTCGAACGGGCAGAAGTTTTATCCGGGGCTGGCCCTTCTGGCCGATGAAGAGTAGGTCCCACGTGACGCGAACAGGGCAACTACGGCGTGACTGGTCGATGCGTGCTGCAGTCCCGGGGCGGGCACACCTACGATGGACAAGGATGATGAACGGATCCACCAGCCGGCGGGAGCCCACGGGGCTCCGTCGCATACCGGCATCGGCGTCGCTCGCGGCGCGGAGAAACCAGGGGCCCCGCGGGGCCGACGTGCACGAGGAAGGGTCCAGGCCATGAGCTCGCTACTGACAGCAAGCGATCTCGCCCACGAGGTCAAAGTGGTGTGGCTGGAGGATCCCGAAGAACTCGACTACGTACGGCAGGCCCTGGACAAGACTCCGCGCCGGCGCGGGAAGCCGCGCTACCACCGTGACGGGCGGATGATCGGGTTCACCGAGCTCGGCGACACGGCGGAAGCGGACCCCGACAGCGGGCTGCAGAAGCGGCGTGTCTTCTACCTCCTGCCGCACGACCGGGACGCCCAGCCCGAGGGCCTGTACCGGGAAGGCGCGCCGGGTGAGGCCGTCGACCCGCGGACCATCCAGCCCAGGCAGGTCGGCAGGAAGACCGAACGCTCGCAGCGAGGGCTCTCCGCCCCCACCGTGGCCTGACCGACCGGATGGCCGCGCGCGTGGGGTGGCTGAAACGCGCCGTACTTTGATGGCGAATTTCAGTCCCTTCGGTCCCTGGCAGTCCCTTCGGTCCCTCAGCCGGTCCCCCGGCGGGTCGTCCCTCAGAAGGCCAGGTCGACGTAGTCGATGTCGGTGAACTCGACCAGGAGGCCGGTGGCGCGGGCACCGTTGTCCTTGAAGTAGATCTCCTGCAGGGCTTCGGCGGTGATCTGGCGGAGCTGGGCTTCGGTGGCGCCGGCCTCCTGGGCGGTGAAGAGGCGGCTCGCGTACTCCGGCGGCAGGTGCTGGGTGATGCGCCGCATGCGGCCGTCGTCGGTGGTGCCGGGGGCCGCGGTGAAGCCGAAGCGGGCGCGGGTCTCGATGACGAGGCCGGTGGTGCGGGCGGCCCGGTCGCGGGCGCGCCTGCGTACCAGCGGCTGCCAGCGGCGGCGTACCTCCGTCTCCAGACGGGTCGCCAGGTCCGGTTTCGGTGTTCGGATCTGGTTCTTCACGTAGCGCTCGACCGTGCGCTGGGAGATGCCGAGCAGGCGGGCCGTCTCCCGCGTCGACTTGAGCTGCTTGACGAGGAAGCGCATCTGGGCGCCCGCGGACCGGGGGACGGGGCGGGTGAAGTTCTGCTCGTCGGCGCGGATGAGGCTGTCGTCGATGTCGGAGGGGGGCATGGGTTCTTACTCTCGCTTACTCTCCGTCGGCCGCGGCGTCGTGGCCCTTGATGTGGCGTGCGGGGTTGAGCTGTGAGTCGAGCATCTCCACGGCCCAGAGGAGGGACTGGGTGCCCTCGTGCTTGACCATGCCCGGGCTGACGCCGAGACGGAAGCCGCCGGGGAGGGGCTTGCCCTCGGGGGTGCGGGGGAGGAAGTCGAGGGGGCTGGGGCCGGGGGAAAGGTACAGCGCGCAGTCGGAGAGGACCGCGATGGGGTACTGGCCGGCGGCGGTGGCGAGCTTGTGCATCTTGCGGTGCATGTTGACGCGGGCCGTGGAGATGACGGCGGCGCGGATGTCGGGGCGCCAGGTGGGGCGTTCGAGGGCCGGCCAGGGTTCGCCGTGGCGGTAGCCGGCGCCCTGGGGGCGTTCGCGGAGTTTGCCGATACCGCCCTTGACGGTGGACTTGATGGCTGACAGGACCGGCTTGAGGGTGGGGTGGTGGGGCGTCGTGGCCATCTCCGCCATCGCCTTGAGGAACTCGGCCTCGGTGAGGGCCGGGGTGATGCCGAGGTCGGCCATGGTGGCCATGTAGGCGTCGCGGAGGCGGGTGTACCAGGCGTCGAGGTAGGGGCCGCTGTCGGGGCGGAGCCAGGCCTCGGTGGGGTGGACGGCGTGGCCGAGTTCCTGGGCGTAGGCGAGGGTCGGGGTCGCGTACCAGGCCGGGCCGGTCGGAGGCCGGCCGTGGGGGGTGAAGGGGCTGGGGAGGCGGGGGTCCTGGGGGAGGGCGGAGAGGTCCGCCAGCCAGCAGCCGGGGGTCTTGGGGTCGAAGCGGGGCGAGGTGGTGTGGGTCGCGGGGCCGAGGCCGACGGTGAGGCGGTTCGCGGCCGCGGCGAAGGCCATGTTCACGTCGATGCCGACGGCGTGGGTGAGGGTGCACTCGTCGTCGGTGAGGAGCTGGGGATCGCGGATCCAGTCGTACGCCTCTTCGTCCAGGACCTGGTCCGGGGTGCGCTGGTGGGCGCGGGGGTAGAGGGCGGCGACGACGGGGTGTTCGTCGGGGGCCTCGGGGGGCGCCGGGTCGACGGGGCGGGTGAGGGAGCCGGCGACGGGGGCGGACTCCCACGCCTGGGTGACGGGGTTGCGGGCGGCGCGGGTGGGCGGCCGCAGGGCCGTCATGAGTTCGAGGCCGGTGACCGCCGTGGAGCCGCGGGGGGTGAGGACGCGGGTGGCGTAGGTGGTGAGCAGGTCGGCGAGTTCGGCGGCGGGGAGGTCGGCGGTGTCCTCGCCCCAGGCGCGGGGGTCCAGGGCGCCCCAGGGGAGGACCGCGAGCTGGACGCACTGGCGGCCGGTGGTGGGCGTGGCGGGGCGGTAGACGCGGGGCCAGGGGCCGAAGCCGCGGCGGGTGAGCTGCCACTTGTGCTTCGCGAGGAGCTTGAGGGTGGGGTGGTTGTCGGGGAGGCGCAGGCCGCGGCGGTCTTCGAGGGTGAGGGGGAGGCCGAGTGCCTCGGTGGCGGCGGCGGTGAGGACGAGGAGGGGGTCGCCGTCCTTGCCGTTGCGGTGGAGGCGGGGGGAGCGGAGATCGGCGTCGGGGGAGAGGGCCCAGGCGATGAGGGTGGGCAGGTCGGTGGCGGCCTTGGGGGGGAGGTCGAGGAGGAGGCCGCCGGCGGCGTGGGCCCGGGGGGTGCCGGTGAGGACGGCGAGGGGGATGTGGTGGGGGGCGGGGGGTGTGGTGCGGGGAGGGAGGGGGGCCGCTTTGCGGGTGGGGGGAGCGGTATTAACGGCGTTAACGGTGGGCGCGGGGGGAGCGGGGGGAGGGGTATTAACGGCGTTAACGGTAGGGGCGGGGGAGGGCGGGGTGTTAACGGCGTTAATGCCGTCGGCGCCGTCTCGGGGGGCGAGCTCCTGGCTCGGCTCGGCCGGGAGGCCGGGTGCGGCCTCCGGAGTCGGGGGGTGCGCAGGGGTGGGGGTGTGGAGGGTGGAGAGGCCTTGGAGGAGGCGGGCGTAGGCCGCGCGCTTGGGCGGGCGCGGGGCGGTGCGGCCGGTTTCCCAGGAGGTGACCGTTTCGCGGCGGACGGAGAGGGCCTTGGCGATCTGGTCCTGGCTCAGTCCGGCGGCTTCGCGCAGGCGCTTTCGCTCGTCGGGGTGCGGCAGGAAGTCCTGCGCGGCTGCCTCTTCGAGCAGGGCGTCGACCGCTGCGAAGAGCGTCGTCTGTTCCGGGTCGTTGCTCATGGCTCTCGTCGGGTCTCTCGGTCTGGGTCGCGTCCGCGTCCGGATGGGTCTCTCCGCGGCAAGGCTATGTGAAGCGCACCTCCAAACGCACATGAAACGCACGTGGGGCGTTAACGGCGTTAACGCCCCATCGGGGTCCCGCCTCAGATGCGGGAGAGCAGGAGCTCGGTGACGGCCTTGAGGTCGTCGGGGGTGAGGTGGGCGGTGAGGGCGTCCGCGATGGTTTCCGGGGAGTGCGTGGAGATGGTGATGCGGGGCGCGGGGGAGGGGTGCGGGGGAGGGGTGGGCGTTGATGTGATGGATGAGGAGAGTGGGGTGGAGGGGGTCTTGGGGGCGGGTGTGGCGGGCGGGGCGTTAACGGCGTTAACGGTACTGACGGCGTTAACGGCATTGGCGGGCGTGCGTTGGCGAGGGGGATTGACGGCGTTGAGGGTCTCCTCGGCCGCTGCCGCCTGTGCCTCTTGGGGCAGTCGGCCGATACGGCGGGCCGGCTCCACCTTGAGCTCGCCCGTGTCGACCTTCTCCTGGAGGGTGGGTGTCAGGTTGAGGAGGGCCAGCCGCTGGGAGACCCAGGCCGCCGTCTTGCCGAGCCGCTTGGCGACCTGGGCCTGGGAGCCGTGGACGTCGACGAGTTCCTGGAGGGCGCGGGCCTGGTCCATGGGCGCGACGTCGACGCGGTGGACGTTGGCGATCAGGGCCGATTCGAGGATGTCGGCGGCGGACGCGGACAGCGCGTCGTTGACGTGGATGTGCATGGTCTTGAGGCCGGCCAGCTGGGCGGCCGCGAGGCGCCGGTTGCCGTCGATGACCACGTACGGGGCGCGGCCCAGGCCGTCGGTCTGCCCCGGGTGCGCCTCCATGAAGGCCATGCGGGTGGCGACCGCGAGGGGCTGGAGCTGACCCCGGGAGAGGAGGGACTGGGCCAGCTCGTCGAGTTCGGTGAGGTCCTCGCGGAGGTTGAAGGGGTTGTGGGCGAGTGCCTCGATGGGCACCTCGGAAGGGGGGACGATGCCGGAGGTGGGGGCCCCGGTGGCTTCGGCGATCGCCGCGCGTCGGGAACTGACGCCGACGGGCTGGGCCCGGGCGAAGGAGGCGGAGACGCCCAGTTTGTCGGCCTTGCTGCTCATGAGATCTCCCGGGCGAGGGCGCGGAGGGCTACGGCCTGGTCGCCCTTGGGCGCGTAGACGAAGAGGGGCTGCTTCACGCGGACGGCTTCGCGCTGTTCCTTGAGGTCGGGGACGATCGCCACGACCCGCGGATCCTTTATGTCCATCCAGGCCTGGAGGGAGGAAGTGGCGATGTAGCCGCGGCGGCCGTCGTACAGGTTCACGACGAGGCCGAGGTAGTCGATGTCGAGACTGAGGTCGTCGCGCAGATCGTTGATTTGGGAGGTGAGCAGGTCGTAGGCGTCTGCGGAGGAGTCCTCGGCCTGTACGACGATCAGCGCGCCGGAGGCGCCCGGCTGTTCGGTGTCGCGGCGGCGGCCGTAGTAGATGGCCGCGTCCATGCTGAGCCCGAGGCTGGGCGGGCAGTCGATGAGGATGACGTCGTAGTCGGATTCGACGGGGGCGAGGGCGCGTTCGAGGGCGGCTTCGCGGGCGCGGACGGTGGAGAGGCGGACGTCGAGGAGGAAGGCGTCCGTGCAGGCGGGGAGGAGGTGCAGGCGGTCGCCGAAGCGGTCGTCGGGGATGGGGACGATCAGGTCGGTGAGGGGGCCCTTGGCTTCGCCGGCCATGTGGCAGGTGAGGCTGTCGCCGCCGATGGGGAGGGGCTGTTGGCCCAGCTGCTTGGTGAGGTGGCCCTGGGGGTCGAAGTCGACCAGCAGGACGCGCATGCCGAGGCCGGGGAGGTCTTCCAGGTCGACCGGCGTCGTCTCCGGGTAGGAGGCTCCGCGTTCTCCGTTCGGTTCGTCGGAACCGGGGGAGAGGCGGGCCAGTTGGCGGGCGACGCGGACGGGGTGGAGGGTCGACGGGTCCTCGGCGAGGGCCTCGGCGGTGCCGGCGGTGATGGCGGTCTTGCCGACGCCGCCCTTCTGGTTGCACACGACGATGCGGCGTACGACGGAGGGCCGCTTGACGGTGGGGGCGGGGTTCATCTCCAGCCAGAGGTGGACCGCTTGGGCGAGACCCTGGATGAGGGAGACACCGCGGTCCTTGGAGGCGGCCCGGAACGACTCCCACTGGCCGAGGGGCAGCCAAGTGGAGAAGGACTCGGCGCCGGAGGTGTCGACGGGTGAGGGGGCGGAGGCGAGGGCGCTCCAGTGGGCGATGCCCTGGTGGACGGCGTCCTGGATGTCGACGCGGAGTTGGGCGGTGCGGATCTTCAACTCCTGGCGGAGCCACGGGGGGAGCTTGGAGACGACCTTTTCTCGGTCGCTCTGGGAGGAGGGGGAAGTCATGGGAGGGACTTTACTAACGTTCTGGGGTGGATGTGGGCGCCACGCTTGGGTTTTGCTAACGAAGTGGGTGCGGGTGGCGCGTTGCGGGGGCGTGGTGCGGGTGCCGTGGTGTTTCGTCAGCCGGTCGGGGTGGCTGGGGAGTCCGGGGGCGGTCGTACGGCGCAGGGCCGTTGGGCGGGCCACTCGGCCGGCGGCCCGGGGGCTTGGTGAGGCCCCGGCGGTGCCACGGAACTGGTTGGCATCGGGGCCGTGGCCGGGCCTCTTGGAAGGGAGCGGCGCGGGTGGGCGTGCGTGGGGGCACCGGTGTGTGCGTGCGGGGGTCGTTGCGGAGTGCCGGGTTGGGTGAGGGCGGCGTTCCTGGGCGGGGCGGGGAGGGGAGGCGTTAACGCCGTTAACGGTGGCGCGGGGCGCGCGCTGGGGTTCGGGATCGTGCGGCCGGGCGTTAACGCCGTTAATGGTGCGGGGTGAGGGTGCCCGGGCGCAGGGTCGGTGCCGGGGATGGCGGGACAGTCCTTGTTGCCGCCCCGGGGAGGGGTCGGGCTCGCGCCTGGGGTGGGGACCGTTAACGGCGTTAACGGTGGGGGCGGGAGTCCGGTGGGGTGGAACGGGCCGTGGCGCAGGGGGGCGAGCCGTTGTGCGGGGGAGGTGTGGGCTTCGAGGGCGGGTCGGTGTTAACGCCGTTAACGGTGGCGCGGGGCGCGCTGGGGCTCGGGATCGTACGGCCGGGCGTTAACGCCGTTAATGGTGGGGTGGGGTTTTGCATGATCATGCGGGGGAGTGCATACTCTTCCTATGTCTAAGGTCCTCACCTCCCTTCCGGCCGGCGAGCGCGTCGGCATTGCCTTCTCAGGCGGTCTCGACACGTCGGTCGCCGTCGCGTGGATGCGCGACAAGGGTGCGATTCCCTGCACCTACACCGCCGACATCGGCCAGTACGACGAGCCCGACATCGGGTCCGTGCCCGGCCGGGCGAAGGCGTACGGGGCCGAGATCGCGCGGCTGGTCGATTGCCGCGCCGCGCTGGTGGAGGAGGGTCTGGCCGCGCTCACGTGCGGTGCGTTCCACATCCGCTCCGGCGGGCGGGCGTACTTCAACACCACGCCCCTCGGCCGCGCCGTCACGGGCACGCTCCTGGTACGGGCGATGCTCGAGGACGACGTACAGATCTGGGGCGACGGCTCGACCTTCAAGGGCAACGACATCGAGCGGTTCTACCGGTACGGCCTGCTCGCCAACCCGCACCTGCGGATCTACAAGCCCTGGCTGGACGCGGACTTCGTGACCGAGCTGGGCGGCCGCAAGGAGATGTCCGAGTGGCTCCTGGCCCACGACCTGCCCTACCGGGACAGCACGGAGAAGGCGTACTCCACCGACGCCAACATCTGGGGCGCCACCCACGAGGCCAAGACGCTGGAGCACCTGGACACCGGCGTGGAGACCGTCGAGCCGATCATGGGCGTGCGGTTCTGGGACCCCTCGGTCGAGATCGCCACCGAGGACGTGACGATCGGCTTCGACCAGGGCCGTCCGGTGACCATCAACGGGGAGAAGTTCGCCTCGCCCGTCGCCCTGGTGATGGAGGCGAACGCCATCGGCGGGCGTCACGGCATGGGCATGTCGGACCAGATCGAGAACCGGATCATCGAGGCCAAGAGCCGCGGCATCTACGAGGCGCCCGGCATGGCCCTGCTGCACGCGGCGTACGAGCGCCTGGTGAACGCGATCCACAACGAGGACACCGTCGCCCAGTACCACAATGAGGGCCGGCGCCTCGGCCGGCTGATGTACGAGGGCCGCTGGCTGGACCCGCAGGCGCTGATGGTGCGGGAGTCGCTGCAGCGCTGGGTCGGCGCGGCCGTCACCGGTGAGGTGACGCTGCGGCTGCGGCGCGGTGAGGACTACTCGATCCTCGACACCTCGGGCCCCGCGTTCAGCTACCACCCGGACAAGCTGTCCATGGAGCGCACCGAGGACTCGGCCTTCGGCCCGGTGGACCGGATCGGTCAGCTCACGATGCGCAACCTGGACATCGCCGACTCGCGCTCCAAGCTGGAGCAGTACGCGGCGCTCGGTCTGATCGGCACCGCCAACCCCGCGATCGGCGCGGCGCAGGCGGCTGCGACCGGGCTGATCGGCAGCATGCCGGAGGGCGGGGCCGAGGCCATCGCCTCGCGGGGCGAGGTCTCCGAGGACGAGGAGATGCTGGACCGCGCGGCCATGGAGTTCGGCACCGACTAGTCGGCGGCCGCCGGACGGCAGTGGGGAAGAGAGGTCGGCTCAGCGCCTTCGGGCGTGGGGCCGGCCTTTTGCCGTGGGGCGCGGAGGCGTTAACGCCGTTAACGTGTATGGTGGACGCAATTTTCTCAGGTGAGGGGGATCCCATGGCGGACGAGGACTGGGGCGCGGTCGTGAGGCTGCTGTGGGGGCCGGCGGTGGAGCCGGCGAGGGGGCCCAAGCGCGGGCTCACGCTCGGGGGCATCGCGGAGGCGGGAGTGGCCATCGCCGACGCGCAGGGGCTCGGCGGTGTGTCGATGCAGCTGGTGGCCGGCGAACTCGGGGTCACGAAGATGGCGCTGTACCGGTACGTGCCGGGGAAGGCCGAGCTGGTCGCGCTGATGGTGGAGGCGGCCCTGCCGGATCCGGCCGGGCTGGATACGCAGATGGCTGCCCGGGAGGGGTGGCGTGAGCGGCTCGGGGTGTGGGCGCGGGCGTTGTGCGCGGGGTTCCGGGCGCACCCGTGGCTGCTGGAGGCGACGGTCGGGGCGCGGGTCATGGGTCCGCGGGAGGTGGGGTGGATGGAGCGGGCGCTCGCGGCGATGGACGGGTGCGCGCTGAGCGGAGCCGAGGCGATGGACGCGGTGGTGCTGGTGTCGGGCCACGTACGGGGGATCGTCGCACAGGAGCGGGCGCTGGGCGGCGGCGCCGCCGGGCCGGACGCGGACCTCGCCAAGGCGCTGGACGAAGTGATGCGGGAGCACGGGGAGGGCTACCCCGCACTGACGGCGGCGCTGGCGTCGGTCGCGGCGCACGGTGGGCAGGACCAGGCGTTGGAGTTCGGGCTGGCGCGGATCTTCGACGGGATCGGGCTGCTGGTGGAGGGGCGGCGGTGACCTTCGGAAGTCCCGGCGTCGCGGCGTAGGTCCGTTTCCCGCGCCGGGGTGCGGGGGGAGGGGGCCGGGGACGCCGTCTTCGGGAGGGGCCTGTGGCGGGTGATCCGCTGACGGGAGTGCTGATCGCGGTACCGGTGGTCCTGCTGCTGTGCGGGGCGGGTGCGGTGGTGATGCGCAGGTGCGGGCAGCCGGCGGTGGTCGGGGAGATCGCCGTCGGGATCCTGCTCGGGCCCTCGCTGCTGGGGTGGGTCTGGCCGCAGGGGCAGGGGTGGTTGCTGCCGGCGGGGGTGCTCCCGTACCTGGGGGTGCTGGGAAACCTGGGCCTGGTCGTCTTCATGTTCCTCGTCGGATTCGAGCTCGACCTCGGGCTGTTGCGCGGGCGCGGGCGGGTCGTGGCGGTGGTGGGCCAGGCGAGCGTCGTCGTACCGCTGGCGCTCGGCGGACTGCTGGCGGCGGGGATGTACGGGTCCTTCGCGCCGGACGGGGTGGGCCGGGGCGAGTTCGTCCTGTTCGTGGCCGTGGCGATGAGCGTGACGGCGTTCCCGGTGCTGGCGCGGATCCTGACGGAGCAGGGGCTGAACGGGACGCCGGTCGGGGCGGTGGCGTTGGCGAGCGCGGCGGTCGCGGACGTGGTGGCGTGGTGCCTGCTGGCGGTGGTCGTGGCGGTGGCGGGCGGGGGTGGGGTCGCCGGGGCGGCGGTCACCGGGGTACTGGCCGGCGCGTTCCTCGCCGGGATGTGGTGGGGAGTACGGCCGGTGCTGGCCCGGTGTGCGAAGCGGTGGGCCGACGCCGGTGGGGGAGTGGTCGGGCTGTTCGCCGGGCTGTGCGGGACGGCGTACGCGACGGACGCCCTCGGGGTGCACGCGCTGTTCGGGGCGTTCGTGTGCGGTGCGGTGGTGCCGCGGGACTGGGCCCCGGTGGAGGGGGCGGCCCGGCGGATGGGGGAGGTGGTGGTGCCGGTGCTCCTGCCGTTGTTCTTCGTCGGGAGCGGGCTGCGGACGGACGTCGGGCGGCTGGGCGGTGACGCGGGGGCGTGGCTGTGGGCCGGGGCGGTGCTGGTGGTGGCGGTCGCCGCGAAGTGGGGCGGAGGTGCGGGGGCCGCTTTGGTGGCGGGGCAGCCGGTACGGGACGCGGTGGTGCTGGGGGCGCTGCTGAACTGCCGGGGGGTGACGGAGCTGGTGGTGCTGAACGTGGGGCTCGGCCTGGGGGTGATCGGGCCGGAGCTGTTCACGGTGCTGGTGCTGATGGCCGTGGTGACCACGGCGCTCACGGGGCCGGTGGTCCGGCGGATGGTGGGGGGCAACCGTTAACGGCGTTAACGCCGTTGACGGTGAGCGGGTGGGGCGAGGGGGCGCCGCAGGGCGTTAACGGCGTTAACGCCGGCGCGGCGGCGGAGCGTTAACGGCGTTAACGCTCCCCGGTCGTCAGCCCGTGAGCCCGTCGGGCGTTAACGGCGTTAACGGCGTTAACGCCGTGGATGTCAGCGGGTGGTCCAGCCGCCGTCCACGGAGAGGGTGGTGCCGACCACGAAGGAGGCGCGGTCGCTGCACAGCCACAGGGCCGCTTCGGCGATCTCGGCCGGATCCGCGATGCGGGGGAGGGGGGCCGCCTGCAGGAGGACGTCCTCCATCTCCGGGTTGCTCTTGAGCCAGCCGTCGATCATCTCGCTGCGCGTGGAGCCGGGGGCGATGGCGTTCACGCGGATGCCGTGGGGCGCGTACTCGGTGGCGGCGGCCTTGGTCATGCCGATGACGGCGTGCTTGGAGGCGATGTACGGGGCCGACACCGGGGTGGCCACCAGGCCGGCGGTGCTGCTGTTGTTCACGATCGCGCCGCCCCCGGTGAGCAGCATCGCGCGGATCTCGTGGCGCATGCAGTTCCAGACGCCGCGGACGTTGGTGTCCATGGTGGTGTCGTACGCGTCCTCGTCGAGGAGGTGCAGGGGCTTCGGCTCGACGCCGAACCCCGCGTTGTTGAAAGCGGCGTCCAGCCTGCCGTACGTGTCCACGGCCGCGGCGACGGCGCGGGCCACGTCCTCGCTCTTGGCGACGTCGGCGACGACGTACTGGGCCCGGTGTCCGGCGGCGCGCAGTTCCTCGGTGAGTGCGGCCAGTTGCGGCTCACGGCGGGCGACCAGTGTGACCGCGGCGCCTTCACGGCAGAACACCCGGGCGGCGGCAGCTCCTATGCCTGCGCTGGCACCCGTGATCAGGGCCGACTTGCCTATGAGAACACCGATGTCACCGCTCATGAGGGCTGACAGTAGCAGCGGGTAGGCGGGTTGGGACCAGGCCGTCACGTGATCAGGTTCGTCGGTCGGACCGGGGGTGGGGACGGGCGGCGGGAGAGGACCGGAGGGCGGGTTGTGTGGAGGGTGCGCGAAGGGGCCGACGGGGACTCGGAAGCTGTGGCTCCAGTGGGAGTCCGCCCGGGCTCGGCTGCCGACACGGACTGTGGCCGCCCGAACTCGTCACACCTTCTTCGGTGTACCGCGCATGCGGCGCATGCGGTTTGTGGAGCCCCCATGGATAAGCAGGAGCGTGCGACGCGCACGCGGGAGTCACTCGTGCGCGCCGCGGCGGAGGTGTTCGCCGAGGAGGGGTTCGCCGCCGCGTCCGTCGCGACGATCAGCCGCCGGGCCGGAGTGACCACCGGGGGGTTCCACTTCCACTTCGCCGGCAAGGCCGCGCTCGCGCGAGCCGTCGAGGACCGGTCGGTGGAGGCGGTGCGGCGGATCATCGATGCGGCCAGGGAGGCGGGGGAGGTGGCGGCGGACCCGTTGCGGGTGTTGCTGGACTCCACGTCCGCGCTGATGACGCTGCTGGCCGAGGACGTCGTGGTGCGGGCCGGCTTCGGGCTGTCCGCCGATGTCTCGCGCGGGGGCCGGGTCGACGTCTGGGGAAGTTGGCGGTTGTGGGTGGACGAGTTACTGGAGGCCGCCGAGCGCGGCGGGATCCTGGCCGAGGGCGTTTCCCGGCGGGACGCGGCGCGGGCGGTGGTGGCTTCGACGGTCGGCCTTGAGCTGATGGGTGCCGCCGAGCCCGAGTGGGTGGGGCCGGAGACGCTGGCGCGGATCTGGACGCTCATGCTGGGCGGGCAGGCATCGACGTGACAAGGTAACGGAATAAGACCAAACGGTTTGGTAATCGGGTGAGGGGGGTGGGCCCGACGGCCGGGGCTGAGGCGTCAACCCCGCAGGTGAGGCGACGCGGTAGGGGGTGGCGGGGGAGCAGGGTGCATGAAAAGAGGTGGTGCGAGCCCGGTTGACAAACCGTCTGTCCCGTTTTTTACTGGCTCTTGCGACTCATCCAAGGACAGGGGAGTACGACGTGGACATCGATGTACTGGGCGCACTGGCCGTGCGGGAGAACGGGACCTCCATAACGCCGACAGCCCCCAAGCCCCGGCAGGTCCTGGCCCTCCTGGCCCTCCATGCCGATCAGGTGGTACCCGTATCGGCGCTGATCGAGGAACTGTGGGGCAGCCTGCCGCCGCGCAGCGCCCGGACGACGTTGCAGACGTACGTACTGCAGTTGCGCTCGCTCATCGCGCTCGCCCTGGAGGGGGGCGACGGCTCGCGGACGGCGAAGGACGTGCTGGTCACCCTGCCGGGCGGGTACCTGCTGAACAGCGGGGGCGGGACGAGTGACGTACGGGAGTTCGACCGGCTCTCGGGGCTGGGCTACCGGGCGATGGACGCCGGTGACCACCCGGGGGCGGCGAGGCTGCTGCGGGAGGCGCTGGCGCTGTGGTCGGGGCCGGCGTTCGCCGACGTGCACGGCGGTGTGCAGCTGGACATGGAGGCGCGGCGGCTGGAGGAGACCCGGCTGTGCGCGCTGGACCAGCGGATCGAGGCGGACCTGCGGCTGGGTCGGCACCGGGAGCTGCTGGCGGAGCTGACGGTGCTGGTGAGCCGGTACCGGACGCACGAGAACCTGCACGGGCAGTTCATGCTCGCGCTGCACCGGTCGGGGCGGCGCGGGGAGGCGCTGGACGTGTACCAGCGGCTGCGGACCACGCTGGTACGGGACTTGGGGCTGGAGCCGTCGGCCGCGTTGCGGCGGTTGCAGCGGTCGATCCTGATGGCCGGGCCGGACGGGGTGGCCGCGGGGCGGGTCGTCGGCGCGGGCGCGACTGCCGGTGCGGGCGTGACGGATGTGCGGGAGCGGCTCGTACGGGCTTGATGTGCGGGTTGGGGGTAAGGGGCTGATGTGCGGGCCCCGGAGGACGGCCCGACGTGCGGGTCGGGGCGATGTGGTGCGTGCGTGGCGGCGCGGGCGAGAGGAGACGAACGGTGCAGGAGAGGTCGGAGCGGACACGTAGGCGGTTGGTCTTCGCCGGGGCCGAGTTGTTCCACCGCCACGGCTACGCCAACGCGACGCTGGGGGACATCGCGCGTGCGGCGGGCGTCACCAAGGGAGCGCTGTACTTCCACTTCGCGTCGAAGGACGACCTGGCCGACGCCGTGCAGCGGCAGGGGTGCCGGTTGTTGCACGAGGCGGTACGCGGGCTGCGGGAGGGCGGGGCCTCGCCGTTGCAGGTGCTGATCGACACGACGCACTGGCTGGCGCGGACGCTGCACGAGGACGCGGCGGTCCCGGCGAGCTTCCGGATCACCAAGGAGTGTGCGGGGCAGCAGCCGGCGGTGATGGACTTCCACGGGGCGTGGTTGGCGTCGGTGTGCGGGTTGCTGCGGATGGCGCGGGACGCGGGCGAGTTGGCGGCGGCGGGCTTCGTCGGGGCCGGGGAGTTCGGTGACGACGCCGGTTTTGCCGGGGGCGCCGGGTTCGATGGGGACGGGGAGTTCGGCGCGGGGCGGTGGGAGGAGGCGGAGTCGTTGGTCGCCGCCGCCCTGTCGGGCATCGAGGTGCTGTCCGGGACGGGGTTGTCCTACGAGGAGTTGCGGCGCAAGGTCGCGGCGCTGTGGGGGTTGCTGCTGCCGAGCCTGGTGGGCGCGACACGGGTGGGCGAGTACCGGACGGGCGGGATGGCGCACGTGGACACCGAGACGGCCGGCGCCGGGGCGGGTCCGCTCGGCGCGGTGGGGTGAGGGCCGCGCCCGGACGGCGCGTCCGCAGGCGGCACTGAGGGCGGCGCGGGCGGGCTGCGGCGGTCCCGGGCCGACATCGGGGCGGGCGCAGCAGGACGGCCTGTGGGGGCGGTTGGACGTGGGGCCGCCCATCGATCCGCGGGGCGTACCGGGGAGACCCCAGGAGCGCCTTCGAGGTCGCGCTGCCGTACCTCCCGGGATGACCAGACGTACGGGGTCCAGGGCGGCGACCGTGGGCCGCCGCCTCGCGGGAGCCAGGCAGGATCCGGCCCGGGGAGCGGCAGGGGTACGCCGACATCCGGGCGACCCGGCCGCAGGGCCTCGCCGAGGCGCTGAACGATTTCACCGCTCGGGCCGCTCACCCGGATCCGGAGAAGCGCGGGGAGTGGAGCGATCCGCTGGGCCCGGTCGACCGCGACCGGATGCTCACCGACGTGATGCCGTACCGGTCACGGGAAACGGGCGGTCCGCCGCCCGCAGCTCCTCCCCACGCACCAACGCCCACCGCGCGCGTCGGGCGGTGGACCTCGTACGACCGGGCGGGCACTGCCCGGCCACCGGGGTGCCGGAGTTGCCGGTCGGGATCGTAGGTGCCTTCTTCCGCGGCGTGCTGTGATCATGGGGCGGTGAATGACGAGAAGAGGACACCGCCCGAACTGGACGGCGATGAACGGGCCACGCTGACCAGCGTGCTGCAGTGGCAGCGCGACACCCTGATGATGAAGTGCGCGGGCCTGACGCACGAGCAGCTGCGGCGCAGGGCCGTCGCCCCCTCGCAGCTGAGCCTGCTGGGGCTGGTGCGCCACCTCGCGGAGGTCGAGCGGGGCTGGTTCCGCAACGTCCTGAACGGCGAGGACGTACGGGGCTACTTCCCGCAGAACGCGGCCGGGGAGCGGACGGAGTTCCACGTCGAGGACGCGGACCCGGCCGAGTCGTTCCGGATCTGGGAGGAGACCTGCGCGCGGTCGCGGGCCATCGTGGAGGCGGCCGGGTCGTTCGACGTGCAGGGGCACTTCGGGGAGGAGACGTACTCCCTGCGCTACGTGCTGGCCCACATGATCGAGGAGTACGCCCGGCACAACGGGCACGCGGACCTTTTGCGCGAGGTGATCGATGGGGCCACGGGGGAGTAGCCCGGCGGCCCAGCCCCGTAGCCCCCGTGGCCCCGTGATCCGGTGACCCCGGCTCCGTGATCCGTGATCCGTGATCCGGTGGCCGGTTACGGGGCCGGGCGGGTCGTGGCCCGGTCCACCGCGTCCAGGGCCGGGGCCCAGGGGAAGGCGGGGGTGCCCTCGGCGGGCGGGACGGGGGCGGTCTCGCCGTACAGGAGCTCGACGCCCGCGCCCCGCAGCACGCTCAGGGACAGCTCGAAGCGGGGATGCGCCGCGAGGGCGGGGCTCAGGCAGGGCACGGCCACCGTCGGGGTGCCCCGGCCGATGGCTTCGGCGGCGACCCCGGCGACGAACCGGTCGGTGAGCCCGAGGGCCCAGGCGTTGAGCGAGTTGAAGGTGGCGGGGGCGAACAGCACGGCGTCGGCGGGCGGCCACGGGTCGGGTTCACCGGGCAGCGGGTACTGCCACCGCACGGGGTTTCCGGTGAGCGCGGCCAGTCCGTCGAGGCTTCCGGCCACCCAGTGCGCGGCCGTCGGGCTGAGCCCGAGGCACACGTCCCAGCCGCGCGACTGGGCGTCCTCGATGACGTGCGCCACGTCGAAGACGGGCGGGGCGGCTGAGCAGAGCAGGTGCAGAGTCCTCGTCATACCGCCATGTGATCATATTTCTTGACCTCAACCATGCTTGAGGGTCCAGGGTGTGCGTCATGGACATCGACAACGAAGAGCGGAACGCAGCGGTCAAGGCCATCGCGGAGGTCGTCGCCACCGTCGAACGCACCCAGCGGGCGAAGGACGCCGAGGGGTTCCTCGCACTCTTCCACCCCGACGCGATATGGACCACCGCCCACGGCAAGGTGCTGATCGGCTTCGAGGAGATCGCCGCGTTCACGCGCACCGTGCTCCCGAACGCGAGCTGGGACGGCCGGGTGACGTACGAGGTGGCGCACACCGCGTTCCTGCGGCCGGACGTGGCCGCCGTGAAGGTCCGTCAGGTGTACGCACCGGCGGAGGGCGCCGGCAGTGAGGGGGCGCCCCTGTACGTGATGACCCGGCAGGGCGACGGGCGTTGGCTGCTGACCGCCTGCCAGAACACCGAAGTGCGGGGTGGTTAGGCCTGTTCACCGCGGACCGATGAGTTTCGGGCGGGAGCCGGGTCCATCCCTGTGAGCAGCGGGACATTCAATGTGGACAGCGTGCACATTTGTTTGTAGGCTTCCCGCTGTCTGGATGTGGACGGCGTCCACATTGTAGAAGGGGGAGTCAAGGATGAGCGGGACACTCGACGACGCGCGCCCTGCGGTCACGAGGCGGACGCACGACGTGGCCTCGGAGCGCAGGACGCGCGCCCTGCTGGCCTGCGGGGCCGCCGGCGGGCCGCTGTTCGTCACCGTGGGCGTCGCCCAGGGGCTGACCCGCCCGGGCTTCGACTTCCGGCGGAACGCCCTCAGCCAGCTCAGCCTCGGCGACCTCGGCTGGGTCCAGGTGGCCGGCTTCCTGCTGACCGGGGCGCTCGTCCTCGCCGGTGCGGTGGGTGCCCGGCGGGCGCTGCACGCAGGGCCCGGGGAGCGCTGGGTGCCCGTCCTGCTCGGGGTGTTCGGCGCCTCGTTCCTCGCCGCGGCGGCCTTCGACGCCGACCCCGGAGCCGGATTCCCCGCCGGGACGCCGGAGGCGGCCGCCGCAACGCTCAGCGGACACGGGGCCGTTCACATGCTCAGCGGCATGGTGGGCTACCTCGCGCTGTGCGCCGCGTTCGTCGTCCTGGGCCGTACCTTCACCGCCCGCGGCCGGAGTGGCTGGGCCGTGGCCTCACGTCTCGTACCGGTGGCGGTGGCGGGCGGATTCCTGGCCTCCGCCGTCACCGTCCTGGCCTTCACCACCGGCGCCGTGCTCGGACTGGCATGGCTGACCGCCGTGTGCGTCCGGCTCGCCGGGGACGGCGTGGCCCGGTAGCGCACCCACCGTTCGTGAGACCCACTCAGATCCCGAGAAACGGAAGTACTGCCCTCATGCGCATCGTCATCAGCGAGTTCATCAGCCTCGACGGGGTCGTCCAGGCCCCGGGCGGCCCCGACGAGGACCGCGACGGCGGCTTCGGCCACGGCGGCTGGTCGAACCCGTTCTTCGACCCCGAAGTGGTCGGCGGCGCCTTCACCGACACCGTGGCCGGCGCCGAAGCGCTGCTGTTCGGACGCCGGACGTGGCAGACGATGGCCGCGGCGTGGCCCGAGCGGGCCGGGGACCCCTTCGCGGACCGGATGAACTCCCTGCCCAAGTACGTGGTGTCCGCCACCCTCGGCGAAGCCGACCTGACCTGGGAGCACACCCGGCTCATCCCCGCCGCCGAGGCCGTCGCCCGGATCGGGAAGCTGCGCGCCACCGACGGCGGCGACCTGCTCGTCATGGGCAGCCCCACGCTCGTGCGCAGCCTGCTCGGCGAGGGCCTGGTCGACGAACTGCGGCTCGTCGTCATGCCGGTGCTGCTCGGCGGCGGGAAGTCGATCTTCCCGGACGACGGAGGCCTGCGCACCCTGGAACTGGTCTCCGTGGTCACCGGCTCCACGGGCGTGAACGTCTGCACCTACCGGCCGGTGACGGCATGAGCGCCCCGGTGAAGGGACCCGCGAGCTACTTCCCGTCCATCGAGCGCAAGTACGGCCGCCCGATCGCGGAGTGGCAGGAGCTCCTGCGGACCTCCCCGCTGACGAAGCACATGGAGCTGGTCTCCTGGCTCAAGACCGAGCACGGGCTGGGACACGGCCACGCCAACGCCCTCGTGGCCCACCACCTGGCCGGCGGCGTCTAAGGCCCTGTGCGGGCCCGAGGAGGTCGCCCGGACAGGGCCCTAGGCCGGCCCTGAGGACGGCGGGAGGTCTAGGACGCCGACGCGTTGGGCGCCGCTGAGTTCGCCCGTGGTGCGGAAGCCGAGGCCGAGGTAGAAGGGTTCGGGGCCGCGCTCACCGGCGTGCCAGGTGACGTACAGGCGCGAGCCGCCCGCGCGGCGGACCTCCTCGGCGACGGCCCCGACCGCGAAGCGGCCGTAGCCCTTGCCCTGGTGCCGGGCGGAGATGTTCAGGCGCCACAGTCCCGAGCGCCGGTCGGCGGGGTTCCCGTCCCAGGCGAAGTCCAGGAACGCCATGACGAACCCCACCACTTCGTCCCCGTCGACGATGGCCCGGGGCCAGGCGAGCGGCCCGTAGACGTACGCCTCGGCAAGCGATTTCAGGACAGGGGAGACGAAGCCCTCCTGATGCGGATGGAGCCGGATCGCGCACACGGCGTCGAAGTTGTCGGGGGTCACCGGCGCCAGACGGGGAGTTGAGCTGGTCATATTCTCAGCCTACTTTCCTACGGCGGTGTGATCAGCGGGCACGGCATGGGGTATGACAGGACGAGGGCACGTCCCGGACCCCGGTTCACGCCCACCACCCCCCCGGCGAAAGGCTGTCGTTGATACCCGAACGGATCCTCGTGACGGGCGGCACCGGCTTCGTCGGCTCCCACGTGACACAGAGGCTGCGCACCGCCGGCCCGGACGCCCCCGTGCTGCGGCTGTTCACCCACCGCCGCCCCAGCCCCGGCGACGGCTCCGGGGCCGGTGCACGGACCGTCGAGACCGTGACCGGCGATCTCACCGACCCGGCCTCGCTGCGGGGGGTCTGCGACGGCGTCACCACCGTCGTCCACCTCGCGACCCGCATCGGAGGCACCCAGGAGCAGTGCCGGGCGGTCAACACCGAAGGCACCCGCGCCCTGCTGGCCGAGGCCGCGCGGGCGGGCGTACGCCGCTTCGTGCACCTCGGCACCGCCGCCGTGTACCGGGACGAACCGCACCGGGGTGAAGCCGAGGGGGTGTTGGCCGAGGAGCCCTCCTCGCCGACCAGCGTCACACGGCTGGCCGGCGAGCGGCTGGTGCTCGAGGCAGGGGGTACCGTCCTGCGGCCGCATCTGGTCTACGGCCGCGGAGACACCTGGGTGATCCCCGCGGTCGCGGACCTGATGGTGCGGCTCCCGCACTGGGTGGACGGCGGCCGCGCGCGGATGTCGATGATCTCGGTGGACGCGCTGGCCGGGGCGGTCGCGGACCTGGCCCGGCTGCCCGGACTGCCCGCCGGGCAGGTGCTGCACGCCTCCCACCCGGAGCCGGTCACCTGCCGTGAGCTGATCACCGCCGTGGCCCGGGCGCTGGAGGTGCCGCTACCGCAGGGCGAGGTCACCCCGGAGGAGGCGCTGGAGCTGCTGGGCGGCGCGGACGACCCCGTGGTGCGCCGCAGGCTGTCCCTGCTCACGGTCGACCACTGGTACGACAGCGGGCGGCTGTGGAGGCTGCTGGGGACCGGACCGGGCCCGGGACTGGGGGAGGCGTTCGGGAGGTACGCCTCCTGGTACCGGGATCAGAGGGCGGCGAGCGCCGGGACGGCGAGGGGCGCCACGTCGACGGGCGCCGCGGTGACGCCGGCGGGCAGGCCGACCGAGGACAGGCTGACGGGCGCGGACCCGGCGGCGGACACCGTACCGCTCACCAGCGCCTCGAAGACCTTGACGTCGCCCTGACGACCGATCACCTGCACGCTGCGGACGGAGGGGTCCGTTGAAGGGGCCACCTCGGCCTCGATCCAGCACGGGGCGTCGAGCTCGGCGTAGTTGAGGAAGGACGACTCGATCCCCGTGACGGTGAACGAGTCGGCGGCGAAGGTGCTGTACGCGGCCTGCCGGGCCGCCTCGATCAGGACCATCGCGGGGTGGTGGTCATTGGCGTGCTCGAAGAGGATCGGGTGGCTCAGGTGCGGGCTGAGCAGCCAGCGGCCCGATTCCCCGGACGGGGCGAGTACGACGTCGACCGGAAGCAGCCGGCCGGCCTCGACCGCCGGGATCGGCGTCGCCCGGACCACCGGCGCGTTGGCACTGCTGGTGCACTCGCCGCGCAACCGTCTGTAGACCGCGGGCGGGACGAAGCTGAAGAACGCCGTGCCGGTGGCCGTCACCCGGCCGTCGCGGCGGATGCTCACTTCGAGGAAGCCGGAGAACCGGTTGCCCTTCCAGGCGAAGTCGCGGCACGAGGCGATCAGTTCCAGGTCGGTGGGGCGGGTTCCTATGAAGAGCTCCTCGGGATCCGCCTTGAAGCCGAGGTTCCAGAGCAGGGCGTTGTGCCCGAGCGGTACGCCGTACTCGGCGTGGCACAGCAGGAGCCCGGCCTGGCGGATGGTCTCGCCGGCCTGTACGGGGTCGTGGCTGGTGCCGTCGGCGGTGGTGAAGAAGGTGTGGGCGCGGGGCCACTGGCCGTTGAGCAGGAAGAGGTCGTCCCCGATGCGACGGTAACCGGTCAGGAACACCTCCGCGACGGAACTCCGGTGGACGTATTCCCTCGGTACCGTGCTCGTGAGCTCTGGAAGGTCGTTGCAGCGCGCCCAAGGTGCTCCTGTTCCAGACAGGGGTTGCACCTGGGCGTCGGTCTGGAACGTCAGCAGGGTCATTGACCTCTCCACAGAGTCGTAACGACGGTTGGGGTGCTCCTGGTCACGCAAGATACGTACTCTCCGGTTTTGTTTGCAAGGTACTTCGTACGCCCAGTTGTTACATGGGCGGTGTCGCGGGGGTCCTCCCACCGAGGGGTGGGAGCACCCCAACCCGACCCCTACCAGGCACGTTACGAACTGATCGCACTGCGTGGGACCGGGAGGTCCCGTCCCAAGTGGGAGGGGGTATTCCGCTCCTCGGGCGCCGCTGCGGGACGTGATCGCGCCAAAAGTCCGCACCCCCTGCCGCCTGCGGAGAGTGGTCGTGACGGGCATGTTCGGGAGCGCTTCGGTCGCGACTCTTGGGCGACTAACAAACCGATCAAGCGGTTTAGTAACGTCTTCAACGGTCGGGGAAGGGGTTCCCGCCGGAAGAGGGTGCCCGGTTCTCGTGTGGAGCGAGGCGACAGGCAGGAGGCGCGTCGATGAAAGCGCCTCGAACTCCAGGTTGTTACCTAGCTGGGGTTGATAAAATACGGACCTTCTGGTTCTTTTTATGGTGGGGGGGCGGGGCATCTCCAGAGAGGGCCCCTTGGTCGGTTTCCCAACATCACCGGAGGCATCGTGGCACGGCAAGAGCGTGCGGTCCGCACGCGGCGCGCAATCTTGGAGGCGGCCGCCGCCGTCTTCGACGAGCGGGGCTACGAGGCGGCGACGATCGCGGACATCCTCGCCCGGGCGGGCGTCACCAAGGGCGCCCTGTACTTCCACTTCTCCTCCAAGCAGGAGCTGGCCCAGGGCGTCCTCGACGAGCAGATGGCCGAAGGCGGTGTCCCCCCGCGTGAGAGCAAGCTCCAGGAACTGTTCGACGTCGGCATGGTGCTCGGTCACCGGATGCGGCGCCACCCCATGCTCAGTGCCGGCGCCCGGCTGTCCCTGGGGCCCGACATGAGGGAGATCTTCGGCGGGGGATCGGTGCCCGCCTGGATCGAGGTCACCGAGGACCGGCTGACGCAGGCGAAGGCACAGGGCGAACTGCTCCCGCACGTGGAACCCGCCGAAGCCGCCTGGATCATCTCCGCCGGCTGGGCCGGCGTGCAGCTGTACTCCCAGACGCTGACCGGCCGGGCCGACCTCGAATACCGGGTGGCCTCGTTCTACCAGCACCTCTACCCCAGCATCGCGACGCCCGCCGTGCTCGCCCGCCTGGACATGGCGGCCGACCGCGGGGACCGGGTCGTGGCGGAGATCCGGGCGTTGGAACTGGCCCTCGGGGAAGAGGTGGAGGTGGACCAGGCCCCGGTCAGGGAATCGTTGGCCTCCTGAGCCGGTCGAGCGGGACTCCGGGCCGGCTCGTCCGGCCCGGCCGACCATCATGATCCACACGTTCCCTGGGGCAAACCGCTGGTACGGTTTGTGGAGATGTCATGGTGAAGCAGGAGCGCGCGGCCCGTACGCGCGAAGGTCTGGTCCGCGCGGCAGCAGAGGTGTTCGCGGAGGAGGGGTACGAAACCGCCTCCATCGCCACCATCAGCAAGCGGGCCGGGGTCAGCACGGGCGGGCTGCACTTCCATTTCGGGAGCAAGACCGCCCTGGCCGACGCGGTGGTCGAACGGGCCGCGGAGTCCCTGCGGACGATCACCGTGTCACGGGTCGCCGGATCCAACTCCCTCCAGTTGCTGATCGACTCGACCCATGACCTGGTGGCCCTGCTGGCCCGGGACGCCGTCGTCAGCGCGGCGTTCGGACTGGTCGCGGGCAACGGCGCCCGGTCGGCGGTGGGCCGCGAGCGCGGCTGGGCGGTGCGCCGGCAGTGGCAGCGGTGGGTCGAGACCATGTTCCGCGAAGCGGCGGCCGAAGGGCTGCTGGCCGACAGGGTGTCGCCGCAGGACGCGGCCGCGGCCGTCGTGGCGGCGATCGTCGGCTTCGAAGTGCTCGGGGCCGACCGGCGCGAGTGGTCCTCCCGTTCCTCGCTCACCCGGTACTGGAACCTGATGCTGCCCCAGCTGGTGGCCCCCCACCGGCTCGGCGACGTACTGGCAGGAGGGTCGGGCACTTCGTCCGGCGCCCGGTCCGCCAAGGCCTCTTGAGGCCGGCACCGGCCGCTCGGGGTCACTCGGGCCGTGCGGGCCGTTGGGGCCCCACCTGTCCCACGGGCCCCAACGGCCGCACGACACCCGCCCCGACGCGGCGCACCGCTCCGGGCGACCGGAGCCCGTGACCGGACCGCGCGGTCGGGTTCCGGCCCGTTTCGCCCTCCCTTCGGGATTCTCCCCGAAGGGATTTTTCATGGGCCGCGCCGGCGCCGAGAGGGCCCCAGAGGCGTGAACGAGCAGGTCAGAGCCCTAGAGGAAGCATTCCGGACAGTGTCCGGTTCGAAACAGTACGAACGGTCTGGTATTGACAAACCGGCGATGCTGTTTTTTCCTCATTCCAGCGGGACTCAAGGACTCATCCAGGACCAAAGCAGGGGGAGCACGTCGTGGACATCGAAGTACTGGGCGCACTGGTGGTACGGGAGAACGGCGTCTCCATCACCCCGACCGCCGCCAAGCCCCGGCAGGTGCTCGCGCTGCTGGCCCTGCACGCCGACCGCGTGGTCCCGGTGTCCGCGCTGATAGAGGAGCTGTGGGGCGGCGAACCGCCGCGCAGCGCCCGCACCACCTTGCAGACGTACGTGCTCCAGCTCCGCTCGCTCATCACCACCGCCCTCGAACGGGGCGGCGAGGGCACGCGCACGGCCAAGGACGTCCTCGTCACCCTGCCCGGCGGCTACCAGCTGAACAGCGGCGGCGGCACCAGCGACGTCCGCGAGTTCGACCGGCTCGCGGGCCTCGGCTACCGCGCCATGGACGCCGGTGACCACCGCACCGCGGCGCGGCTGCTGCGCGAGGCGCTGGCCCTGTGGTCCGGGCCCGCGTTCGCCGACGTGGCGGGCGGCGTACAGCTGGACATGGAGACCTGGCGGCTGGAGGAGACCCGGCTGTGCGCCCTGGACCGGCGCATCGAGGCGGACCTGCGGCTCGGCCGCCACCGGGAGCTGCTCGCCGAACTCACCGTCCTGGCCAGCCGTTACCGCACCCACGAGAACCTCCACGGCCAGTTCATGCTGGCCCTGCACCGCTCGGGACGCCGCGGCGAGGCGCTCACCGCCTACCAGCGGCTGCGCACCAACCTCGTCGAGGAGCTGGGCATCGAACCCTCGGGCGCCCTGCGCGCGCTCCAGCGCTCGATCCTGCTGGCCGACCCCGAGAACGCCGCCGACGCGCAGGAGGAGACGGCGCGCCCGGCGCGCAAGCGGCTGGTCCCCGCGGGCTGACGGCCCGCGGGACGAGGGCCCCTACGGGCTGACGGCCGGCGGAGCGACGGCCCCTCCGGGCCGACGGTCCGCCCCAGCGCCCTCGGAGCGCCGCTCGACAGCGGCTGGAGATTTCGGGGACATCGCACACCGCGCCGCTACCGTGCTCGCGTCGAATGCTGACAGCCGTGAGCATCTCGACCCATTCCGGAGGGGAGACGGGAGACCGTGAAGATTCAGGTTCTGGGACCGTTGAACGCAGAAGTCAACGGGGGATCGATCGTTCCTACGGCGGGCAAGCCGCGCCAGATCCTGGCGCTCCTCGCGCTCCACCCCGGCCGGGTGGCGCCGATCCCCACCCTCATGGAAGAGATCTGGGGCAGCGAACCGCCGCAGAGCGCGCTCACCACCTTGCAGACGTACATCCTCCAGCTGCGCCGGCGGCTCGGGACGGCCATGGGTCCCGGAGCCCCCGGCTCCGCCAAGGACGTGCTCACCACCCGGCACGGCGGCTACCTGCTCCAGATCCCGCCGGAGAGCGTCGACGTCCACGAGTACGAGCGGCTCGTGGCCGACGGCCAGGGCGCCTTCGAAGCCGGGGACGACGAACGCGCCGCCGGCCTGCTGCGCAAGGCGCTCGCGCTGTGGGAGGGGCCGGCGCTGGTCGACGTACGGGTCGGACCGGTCCTGGAGATCGAGGTGCTGCGGCTGGCGGAGAGCCGGCTGGTGACCACCGAGCGGCGCATCGACGTGGACCTGAGACTCGGGCGGCACACCGAACTGCTGGCCGAGCTGACGGAGCTGATGGCCCGCCACCCCCAGCACGAGGGCCTGCACTCCCAGGCCATGGTGGCGCTCTACCGCTCGGGCCGGCAGGCCACCGCACTGGACGTCTACCGCAGGCTGCGCACCCGGCTGATCGACGACCTCGGGGTGGAGCCCTCGCACCAGCTCCAGCGCCTGCACCAGGCGATGCTGCGGGTGGACCCCGCCCTGGACGTGGCGGCGGGCCCGCGCCGCAGCTCGACCTTCGACCTGTACGCGGCGTAAGCCGGACGGCCGCCGCACGGGCGGCGGTGCTCGAGCGGCGCGGCACGGGCGCTCGAGGAGGGCTCGACCGCGCGCGCCCAGACTCTGCTCGGCCCGGCACGCCGTGTCAGGGCCGAGGGGGCGGGGAGGCCGCTCCCGCAGGAGGAGGAAGGTAGGCCATGGACCGGCTCGAACTCACCGACCTGACCCGCATCCTGCGGTTCTGGGGAGGCGAGGAGGAAGGCGTCGAGCTGAACGAGGACGCCCTCGACCTCTACTGGGTGGAACTCGGCTACGACTGTCTCTCGGTCCTGCAGACCACCGGCTACATCGAGCGGAAGTTCGACCTCCTCCTCGACGGCGAGCTGCTCGAACTCGCCGACACCCCCAGGCGCTACCTCGCCCTCGTCAACAGCGTGCTGGGCGCCCGCGCCGCCGTCTGACCCTCCAGCGGGGCTCATGCGAAGCTCCAGCGGCTTCGGACAAGGTCTGCGTCAAGCGTTGGAGGAGGTGTCCGATGTCTTTGAAGCCGGTACGGCCTTCGGGGCCGGCGCAGCACCGGACGTCGTGTGCGGTCGATGCCGCCGCCCCGGCCGGTGTCCTGTACGCGCTGGTCGCCGACACCACCCACTGGCCGCTGTTCCTGCCACACGCCCTGCACGTCGAGCCGCTGGACGCCGACGGCGACCGCGACAGGTTCTGCCTGTGGTCCGCCGTCCCCGGGGGGAGCGCCGTGACGTCCTCGCGCTGGCTCCGGACCCTCGACGCGGGCGCGCTGCGGGCCGGCTTCCACCAGGAGGATCCGCAGGCCCCCTTCACCTCCGTCTCCGGTGGGCTGGAGGTGAGCGAACTGGCGCCGGGCTGGTCGAGACTGACGCTGGCGCAGGAGAGCACCCTGTCCGGGGCCCGGACGGCGGCCACGGAGCGGGCGCTCGCGGCCGCCGGGCGCGCCGCCCGCGCCGCACTGGACGGACTCGGGGCGGCGGCCGGGCGCTGGACGGCCCTCGACGGGCTGCTGATGACCTTCGAGGACCGCGTACGGGTGCCCGGACCGGGCGGACAGCTCCTGGAGTTCCTGTACGGCGTGGGCTCCTGGCCCGGCCGGGTCCCGCACGTCGTGCGCGCCGACGTTACCGAGGAGCGGCCCGGCGTACAGCGCGCCGCCCTGGTCCAGCTGGACGGCAGCGGCTCCGCGTACACCACGGAGTCGGTGCGGGTGTGCTTCCCGGCGGCCGGACGCATCGTCCACAAGCAGACCCGGCCGCACCCGCTGCTGGCCGCTCACACCGGCGAGTGGTCGGTGCTGCCCGATCCGGTGGCCGGGTGCACGGTGGTGTCCCGGCACTCCGTCCTGCTGGACGGCCGGGCGGTGGAGCAGGTGCTGGGGCCGGGCGCGGACCTGGCGTCGGCGCGCCGCCACGTGCGCGAGCTGCTCGGGCGCCAGAGCGCGGCCGTCCTGGGTCCCGCGGGGCAGCCGGCGGGCGGGGCGTCCCGCACCCTGCGCTCGGTGTGAGACCGGGCTTGCGGCGGCCCCGTACGGATGCCCCGAGGCGCTTTCAGAGGTCCAGCTCGCGCAGCGCCCCCGGGTCCGCCAGGCAGGGCAGTACCACCTGCCAGAAGCCGGTCAGGGTGCGCCGGGAGAGCCACTTCGGGTCGTCCCGGCCCAGCACCTCGAAGCCGACGGTCGCCGCCACCACCATCGCCGCGGCGTGCCGCCGGCACAGGCCGGGCAGCAGCGCGTCCTCGGCGTCCGCTTCCTTGAGCAGCCGGTGCACGTAGGCGTGCCACTCCTCGCGCAGGTCGTACACCGTCGGGTACAGGACCTCGTGGCCGAGCTGGAAGCCCGCCCGGGCCACCACGTCGGACAGGAGCGCGTGGGCGAGCGCCAGTGAGCTTTCAGCGAGGGCCTGGAGGGCCGAGGTCCGGCGCGCGTACACCTCGTGGGCCACGGTGCGCAGGGAGCCGGCCGCCGCGGCCTCGACGGCCGCCGCGACCGCCGCCTTGTTCTCGAAGTGGAAGTGCAAGGCGCCCGGGGTCACTCCCGCTCCCGCGCTGATCATGTTCAGCGTCGCCTCCGCGTATCCGCGCCGTCCGAACACCGTGGCCGCTGACTTGATCAGGGCCTGGCGGGTCCGGAGGGCGCGCTCCTGTTTCATCACGCTTGCTCCTATGACAGTTACTCCCTTATTAAACCGTCTCGTTGGTATTGTCCAGCACCGTGTGCTCCGGCAAGGTGGGTGGATTACCCGAGAGGCGCGTGGAAGTCTGCCTGCGTCGCCCTCCCTCTTTGACCCGTTTCCTGCATATCTCGACAGGGTTTGAGGGGTAATCAGATCTTTGACAAACCGACGAAGCGGTTTGTATGTTCGTTGACGTTGACTCAACTGAGCTTGAGGACGGGGGGCAGATGAACCAGCGTTCCATGGCTGTGCTGGAACCTCACACGGTCGCTGCGCAAGTGAACGGAGGGCTCTCCCTCGCGGAGGGTTTGAGGACGCAGGCGAGCGGCCCCGCCCAGTCGGCGCTGTGGCGCATTCTCATCGTCGAGAGCAACGCCGTCGAGGCCGAGACCCTGGCGCGCGGCCTGCGGCGCCACGGGCACGAGGTCGACATCGTCGCCACCGGCAGCGAGGCGCTGCGCAGCTACACCGACGCCGACCTCGTCCTGCTCGACCTGGAACTGCCGGACCTGGACGGGCTGGAGGTCTGCCGGGGCATCCGTTCCGCCCACGAGATCGCCGTGATCGCGGTGACCGCCCGGGGCAGCGAACTGGACCGCGTACTCGGCCTCCAGGCCGGCGCGGACGACTACCTGGTCAAGCCCTACGGGTTCCGCGAGCTGATGGCCCGGATGGAAGCCGTCATGCGCCGGGCCCGCCCGCCGCGTCCCGTGGCCGCGGCCATCACCGCCGGACCGCTGCGGATCGACGCGGGGACCCGGGAGGTCACCTTGGACGGGGAGCCCGTCGAGACCACCCGCAAGGAGTTCGACATGCTCTACCTCCTGGCCTCCCACCCCGGCACCGTCATTCCGCGCAAGCTCCTCATGGAGCAGGTCTGGGGCGATTCCTGGTCGCGCCGGACCGTCGACACGCACGTCAGCACGTTGCGCAACAAGATCGGCGCCGGCTGGATCATCACGGTCCGCGGCGTCGGCTTCCGGTTCGGCCACGGCTGAAACAGGTCCACGACAGCACCCGGACCCGGCGCGCCAGCAGAAGGGGGAACGACATGACGGTGACGGCTCTGTGCCACGGCGAGGGCTGCCGCGGCGGCCACACGCGGCGGCGCACGTCCGCGGGCACCCGGCTGTGCCGCCAGTGCCGGGACCACCTCGCCGCGGGACTCGCCGAACTGGCGCACCTCTACGAGGAGTGCGGCCGGATGCTCGGCGGCGGCGCCCCCGGCAGCCTGCGCGAACGCACCACCGGCGGTGACCTCCCCGGCCTGCCGTTCAACGGCGCCGCCGCCGACGTACGGGCGCGCATCGTCTCCGTCCTCGGCTCGTGGAGCGGCCTGGTCGCCCAGCAGCGCGGGCTGGCCGCGCCGCCCCGTACCGCCACCGCCCTCACCTCCTTCCTGCTCCGCCACACGGACTGGCTCGCCGCGCACCCGGCCGCGGCCGAGGCCAGCGAGGAGGTGGCCCGCCTGGTACGGGCCGGGCGCCGCGCCGCCTTCCCCGACCCCGCCCGCCGCATCCGGCTGGGCGCCTGCCCGGAACCGGAGTGCGCCGGAGCCCTCGCCCTCGCCGCCCGCGGGGGCGAGCGGGACGCCGGCCGGGCGATCGTGTGCGACGCCGATCCGGCCCACCGCTGGACCAGCGACCGGTGGAGCGAGCTGAGCGACTGCCTGGACGGCGCCGACTCCGAACGGCCGGCGGGCGGCGCCCCGCCCGCCGAACGCTGGCTGGCCGGCGCCGACATCGCGCAGCTGTGGCAGGTGCCGATGGGCACGGTCTACCGGCTGGCGAGCGAGGAGCGCTGGCGCCGCCGCAACCGCGCCGGGCGCACGTACTACAACGAGAGCGACGTCCGCTCCTGCTTCAGCCGCCGCGCCGCCCGCCGCTGACCCCACCCGCCCGCGCAGGGTCCGGGGCCGTGCCCCTGACCTTGCCTTGACATGCTCTTGGCCGTCCTCCGAGGCTGCGGACCGGCTCTTGTGGAACCTGACCGAGTCCTGAATCCAGCGCCATTGAATGCCCGTTCGCATCCGAAGAACCTTGTAGTCAAGATCCGGTGCACTGTCTCCGGAGGCGAATTCAAGGAGACGTGATGGACGCACCGGTCATCGTCGTCGGCGCCGGACCCACGGGAATGATGCTCGCCGGCGAACTGCGGCTCGCGGGGGTCGACGTCGTCGTTCTGGAGCGGCTGGAGCGGCGCACCGGGGAATCGCGCGGCCTCGGCTTCACCGCCCGCACCCTGGAGACCTTCGACCAGCGCGGCCTCCTCGCCCGGTTCGGCGAGATCGAGACCAGCACGCTCGGCCACTTCGGCGGCCTGCCCCTGGACTTCGGCGTGCTCGGCGAAACGACGTGCCGCGCCGCCAAAACGGTGCCGCAGTCGGTCACGGAGAGCCGCCTGGAGGAATGGGCCACCGGCCTCGGGGCCGACCTCCGGCGCGGCCACGAGGTGCTCTCCGTACGCGACGACGGCGACGGCGTCGAGGTGGAGGTGCGCGGCCCCGCCGGGACGCACCCCCTGCGCGCCGCCTACCTGGTGGGATGCGACGGCGGGCGCAGCACCGTGCGCAAGGCGGCCGGGTTCGACTTCCCCGGCACGGCGGCGACGATGGAGATGTACCTCGCCGACGTCAAGGGCGTCGAGCTCAAGCCGCGCATGATCGGCGAGACCCTGCCCGGCGGCATGGTGATGGTGGGACCGCTGCCCGGCGGCGTCACCCGGATCATCGTCTGCGAACGCGGCACACCGCCGCGCCGGCGCGAGGGCCCGCCGCCCTTCGCGGAGGTCGCGGCCGCCTGGCAGCGGCTCACCGGCGAGGACATCTCCGCCGCCGAGCCGGTGTGGGTGAGCGCCTTCGGCGACGCCGCCCGGCAGGCGAGCGAGTACCGGCGCGGCCGCGTACTGCTGGCCGGCGACGCGGCGCACATCCACCTCCCCGCCGGCGGTCAGGGCATGAACACCGGCATCCAGGACGCCGTGAACCTGGGCTGGAAACTCGCCGCCGTGGCCCGCGGCGACGCCCCGGCCGCCCTGCTCGACACCTACCACGACGAGCGGCACCCCGTCGGCCGCCGGCTGCTGATGAACACCCGCGCCCAGGGACTGCTGTTCCTCAGCGGCGCCGAGGTGCAGCCGCTGCGCGACACCCTCGGGGAACTCATGGCGTACGAGGACGTGGCGCGCCACCTCGCCGCCATGGTCAGCGGTCTGGAGATCGCCTACGACGTCGGCAAGGGCACCCACCCGCTGCTGGGCCGGCGCATGCCGCACCTGGAGCTGGCCGGCCCGGGCCCCGCCACCTCCAGCACGCAGCTGCTGCACCCCGCCCGCGGGGTGCTCCTCGACCTCGCGGACAACCCGCGGCTGCGTCAGCGCGCCACGGCCTGGGCCGACCGGGTCGACATCGTCACCGCCAGGCCGCGCGGCAACCCGCAGGACGGGGAACTGCGCGACACCACGGCCCTGCTGATCCGCCCCGACGGGTACGTGGCCTGGGCGGCGCCCGGCAGCCACCACGACCTGCCCATGGCGCTGGAACGCTGGTTCGGCACTCCCTGACGACGCCCGCACCACCTGCCGGCCGGCGCACCCGCCGGCCGGACGAGCACGTCACGAAAAGGAAACCGGACATGGCACTGCCGCGAGCGACGTCGGCCACCCTTGAGCGCACCCCCCGGCCGTCGGACGAAGCGGCCGACGACCGCCGCGCCATCGTCAGGGCGGCCCGCACCGTGCTGGCCCGCGAGGGCTGGAGACGCTGCACCGCCGAGGCCACGGCCGCCGAGGCGGGCGTACCGCTGGACACCGTACGGCGGTGCTTCCCCGACCACGAACAGCTGCTGGTGGGCGTGCTGCTGGACAGCTCCGTCTCCGTCGCGGCCGCCCTCGCGGCGGTCGCCGGGAGCTGCCTGGCGGAGATCACCGACCTGGAGCAGGACCTCATCGCGCTGGGCCGGGCCTGGCTGGCGCCGCTGGAGGCGTTCCGCGAGCACTTCGCGATCGTGCGCCACGTCAGCGCCGAGGTGACCCGGCTGCCGGTCGAAGCCGTCGAGAAGTGGCAGGCGGCCGGCCCCCGCCAGGCACGCCGCGAGCTGGCCCGCAGGCTGCGGGGCGTCGCGGCCCGCGGACTGCTCGACATCCCCGACGCCGACCAGGCGGCGGAACGTTTCATCCTGCTGGTCCCCTCCGGTGTCGTGCAGCGCTCCTTCCTCGGCGCCCTGCCCGTGCCGCGCGCCGAGGCCGACGCGCTCATCGCCGACGGCGTCGCGGACTTCATCCGCCTGTACCACCCCTGAACCGCTCCCCGACGCACGGAAGAGAGAGACCAGATGACGCACAGCAACCTGATCGTGGCCCGGATGGACAGCATGTCCAGCGAGCAAGTGGCCCGTCTCTTCACCGAGTTCGACCAGACCGACATGCCCCAGCGGATGGGCACCCTGCGCCGCCGGCTGTTCATGTACAAGGGCCTCTACTTCCACCTCCAGGACTTCGCGGAGGACGACGGCGGCCGGCGCATCCAGGAGTCCCGCAACGACCCCCGCTTCATGAAGATCAGCCACGACCTGCTGCCGTTCATCCAGCCGTACGACCCGGCGACCTGGCGCACCCCCGCCGACGCCATGGCCACGCGCTTCTACGACTGGACGGCGTCCGAGTGAGCGGCCGCCACACCGACACGAGGGGAGGGCCGTACCGGTGGCTCGCCGGGTAGTGATCACGGGGGTCGGAGTGCTGGCGCCGGGAGGCACGGGCACCGGGGCCTTCTGGCGCCTGCTGAGCGAAGGGCGCACCGCGACGCGGGAGATCACCCTCTTCGACGCCTCGCCGTTCCGCTCCCGGGTGGCGGCCGAGGCCGACTTCGACCCGCGGGCGCACGGGCTGACCCCGCGGGAGATCTGCCGCATGGACCGCGCCGCACAGTTCGCCGTGGTGGCGGCGCGCGAGGCGTTCGCCGACAGCGGGCTGGCCCTCACCGGGCTCGACCCCCACCGCACCGGTGTCGCCCTGGGCACCGGCGTCGGCGCCCCCGGCGCGCTCGACCGCGAGTACCGCGCCGTCAGCCACGACGGCCGGCTCGAGGCGGTCGACCACACCTACGCCTCGCCCGACCTCTACGACCACTTCGTGCCGAGTTCCTTCGCCGCCGAGGTGGCCTGGGCCGTCGGCGCCGAGGGCCCCGTCACCACCGTCTCCACCGGCTGCACCTCGGGGATCGACTCGGTGGCGTACGCCGCGGACCTGATCCGCGACGGCAGCGCCGACGTGATGGTCACCGGCGCCACGGACGCGCCGATCACCCCGATCACCCTGGCCTGCTTCGACGCCATCAAGGCGACGACCCCGTACAACGACCAGCCGGGCACCGCCTCCCGCCCCTTCGACGTCTCCCGCAAGGGCTTCGTACTGGGCGAGGGCGCCGCCGTGTTCGTCCTGGAGGAGCTGACGGCCGCACGCCGGCGCGGCGCGCACGTGTACGCGGAGATCGCCGGACACGCCGCCCGCTCCAGCGCCTTCCACATGACCGGGCTGCGCCCCGACGGGCGCGAGCTGGCCGAGGCCGTCACGGTCGCCCTGGACGCCGCGCGCCTGCACCCCGCCGAGATCGACTACGTCAGCGCGCACGGCTCGGGCACCCGGCAGAACGACCTCCACGAGACGGCCGCGTACAAGCTGGCGCTCGGCGAGCACGCCCGCCGGATCCCGATGAGCTCCATCAAGTCGATGATCGGGCACTCGCTCGGGTCGGTCGGATCGATGGAGATCGCCGCCTCCGTCCTCGCGATGAGGCACCACGTGGTGCCGCCCACCGCCAACCTGCGCACTCCCGACCCCGAGTGCGACCTCGACTACGTCCCGCTCCACGCGCGGGAGCACCGCACCGACGCCGTCCTCACCGTGGGCAGCGGATTCGGCGGGTTCCACAGCGCGATGGTGCTGACCCGCCCCGACAGGAGGACCGCATGAGTGCCAGGACCCTGGTCACCGGCATCGGGGTGGCCGCCCCGAGCGGACTCGGCGTGGAGGACTTCTGGGCGGCGACCCGGGTCGGGAAGAACGCGATCGGCCCCGTCACCCGCTTCGACGCCTCCTCCTACCCCTCCCGCCTGGCGGGTGAGATCCACGGCTTCGACGCCAAGGAGCACCTGCCCGGGCGGCTCGTACCGCAGACCGACCGGGTCACCCAGCTGGCCCTGGCCGCCGCCGACCACGCCTTCGCGGACGCGGGAGTGGCGCCGGGGGGCATCGACCCGTACGGCATGGGCGTGGTCACCGCGGCCGGGTCCGGCGGCGTCGAGTTCGGCGGCAACGAGCTGCGCAAGCTGTGGGGCCAGGGCGCGAAGCACGTCAGCGCCTACCAGTCCTTCGCCTGGTTCCACGCCGCCAACAGCGGGCAGATCTCCATCCGCCACGGCCTGTCCGGGCCCTCGGGAGTGGTCGTCAGCGACCACGCCGGCGGCCTCGACGCCCTCGCGCACGCCCGGCGCCAGATCCGCGCCGGCGGCAGGCTGACCGCCACCGGCGGCTTCGACGCCCCCGTCTGCCCCTGGGGCTGGGCGGCCCAGCTCGCCGGCGGCCTGATGTCGACCGGCGCCGAACCCGAGCGCGCCTACCTGCCCTTCGACGAGGACGCGGCCGGCTACGTACCGGGGGAGGGCGGCGCCCTGCTCGTCCTGGAGGACGAGGACAGCGCCCGCGCCCGCGGCGCCCGCACCGTCTACGGCGAACTCGCCGGATACGGGGCGACCTTCGACCCCCGGCCCGGCAGCGGACGCGAGCCGGGCCTGCGCCGGGCCATCGACACCGCGCTCAGCGACGCCGGCTGCCACCCCGCCGAGGTCGACGTGGTCTTCGCCGACGCCGCGGGCACCAAGCGGCTCGACCGCGAGGAAGCCGAGGCCATCACCCGTGTGTTCGGCCCGCGCGGCGTGCCGGTCACCGCGCCCAAGACGACGACCGGACGGCTGGGCGCGGGCGCGGCGCCCGTGGACGTCGTCTCGGCGGTGCTCTCCATGCGGGAGGGCCTGATCCCGCCCACCACCAACGTGGAGCTGTCGCCCGCCTACGACCTCGACCTGGTCGCCGTACGCCCGAGGACCGCCTCGGTGCGCACCGCCGTGGTCCTCGCCCGCGGCCGCGGCGGCTTCAACTCCGCGGTCATCGTCCGCGCCGTCGACTGACGGCCCCCGAGCCGGCGGCCGCCCCCGTCACCGCCCCCGACGGCGGCGGCCGCTCCCCCACGCCACCACCCGGCCACCCCGGCGGATCCGTCGGATACCGCCGTCCACCCACGAAGGGACCCACCTTGTCCAAGACCGAATTCACCTTCGACGACCTCAAGCGCATCCTCCTGGACGGCGCCGGCGCCGACGAGGAGATCGACCTCGACGGCGACATCCTCGACACCGACTTCGAATCCCTGGGCTACGAGTCGCTGGCGCTGCTGGAGACCGGCGGCCGGATCGAGCGCGAGTTCGCGATCACCCTGGACGACGACGTCTTCAGCGACAACAGCACGCCCCGCGCGCTGATCGCGGCCGTCAACGAGACCCTGCGGGCCGCCGCCCTCGTGGACGCGTAGGAAGCGCAGGGCCAGTGCAGGCACGGCGGCCGACCGCATCCGTCCCGCGGCGGCCGCCGCCCCCACCCCGATCCACCCAGCTCATTTTGGAGAACAGACACATGTCGGATCAGGACCGCAAGAAGGTCGCCGTCGTCACCGGTGCCACCAGCGGGATAGGCCTGGCCGTCGCACGGCTGCTGGCCACCCAGGACCACCAGGTGTTCATCGGTGCCCGCAGCGCCGACAACGTCGCCGCGACCGTCAAGCTGCTCCAGGACGAGGGCCTCGACGTCTGCGGGGCCGTGGTCGACGTCCGCTCCACCGACGAGGTCCGCGCCTGGATCCGCGCCGCCGTCGACCGCTTCGGACCCATCGACGTCGTCGTCAACAACGCGGGCCGCTCCGGCGGCGGAGTCACCGCCGACATCGACGACGAACTGTGGCACGACGTCATCGACACCAACCTCAACAGCGTCTTCCGCGTCACCCGCGAGGCGCTGACCACCGGCGGCCTGCGCGAGAAGAACCGCGGCCGCATCATCAACATCGCCTCCACCGCCGGCAAGCAGGGCGTCGTGCTCGGCGCCCCCTACTCCGCCTCCAAGCACGGCGTGGTCGGCTTCACCAAGGCGCTCGGCAACGAGCTCGCCCCCACCGGCATCACGGTCAACGCCGTCTGCCCGGGGTACGTGGAGACGCCGATGGCACAGCGGGTGCGGCAGGGGTACGCCGCCGCCTACGGCTCCACCGAGGACGCCATCCTCGAAAAGTTCCAGGCCAAGATCCCCCTGGGCCGGTACTCCACCCCCGAGGAGGTGGCCGGCCTCGTCGGCTACCTGGCCTCCGACAACGCCGCCTCCATCACCTCGCAGGCCCTCAACGTCTGCGGCGGCCTCGGCAACTTCTGATCCCGAACCGCCCCAACCGTCCCGAGCCTCAAGGAGCCGTCAACATGTCGCAGCCCGGCCTGCGCGAAGTCGAGCACGAGATCACGGTCTCGGCCCCGGCCACCGCCGTCTACCGGTTGATCGCCGAGGTCCGGAACTGGCCCCGGATCTTCCCTCCGACCCTCTACGTCGACCACATCGCCGAAGGCGCCGGCGAGGAGCACATCCGCATCTGGGCCACCGCCAACGGCGAGGCCAAGAACTGGACCTCCCGCCGCACCCTGGACCCGGCGGCCCTGCGCATCACCTTCCGCCAGGAACTGCCGGCCCCGCCGGTCGCCGCGATGGGCGGCGCCTGGGTCATCGAGGAGCTCTCCGCCGGCGAGTCGCGGGTCAGGCTGCTGCACGACTACCGGGCCGTCGACGACGACCCCGCGCACCTCGCCTGGATCGACGAGGCCGTCGACCGCAACTCCCGCTCCGAACTCGCCGCGCTCAAGACCAACCTGGAGCTGGCCCACGCCACCGAGGACCTGACGTTCTCCTTCGAGGACACGGTCCAGGTCGCCGGCTCCGCCAAGGACGTCTACGACTTCGTCAACGAGGCCGCCCTGTGGCCCGAGCGGCTGCCGCACGTGGCGAGCGTACGGCTGACCGAGGACACCCCCGGACTGCAGGAACTGGAGATGGACACCCGGGCGAAGGACGGGTCGCTGCACACCACCAAGTCCTACCGGGTCACCTTCCCGCACACCCGGATCGCCTACAAGCAGACCACCCTCCCGGCGCTGATGACCCTGCACACCGGGTACTGGACCTTCGCCGAGAACGACGGGGGCGTGGCCGCGTCCTCGCAGCACACCGTGACCCTGAACACCGCGAACATCGCCGCGGTGCTCGGCGAGGGGGCGACGGTCGAAGACGCCCGGCAGTACGTGCGCACCGCGCTGAGCACCAACAGCCTGGCCACGCTGGGACACGCCAAGGCGTACGCCGAGAAGAACAGGGACTGATCATGGCTGGGGACTACACCGACACCCAGGTGATCGTGGTGGGCGCAGGACCGGTGGGGCTGCTGCTCGCCGGGGAACTGCGGCTGGCGGGCGCGGACGTGGTGGTCCTCGAAAAGCTCACCGCGCCGACCACCGCATCACGGGCCTCCACCCTGCACGCCCGCACCATGGAGATCCTCGACACCCGCGGCCTGCTGGAACGGCTGGACGACGTCCCGCACGACCCCGTCGGCCACTTCGGCGGGATCCCCCTCGACCTCAGCCTCCCCACGCCCTACCCGGGCCAGTGGAAGGTCCCGCAGACCCGCCTGGAAGAAGTGCTCGGGCAGTGGGCCGCCGACCTCGGCGCCGACATCTGGCGCGGCCACGAACTGACCGGGCTGACCGCCACCGCGGACGGGGTCGTCGCCGACGTCCGCACCGACGACGGCACCCGGCTGACCGTACGGGGCGCGTACGCCGTCGGCTGCGACGGCGAGAACAGCGCCGTACGGCGCCTCGGCGGCTTCGAGTTCCCCGGCACCGACGCCGGCCGGGAACTGCTGCGCGCCGACGTCGAGGGCATCGACATACCGGCCCGCCGCTTCGAACGCCTGGAGCAGGGCCTGGTCATCGCCGCCCGGCGCCCCGACGGGGTCACCCGCGTCATGGTCCACGAATTCGGGAGCGCACCCCGCGCCGGAGCGCCCTCCTTCCAGGACGTCGCCGACACCTGGAAGCGCATCACCGGCGAGGACATCGGCTCCGGCACCCCGCTGTGGGTCAACTCCTTCGGCGACGCCTCCCGCCAGGCCGCGCACTACCGCCGCGGCCGGCTCCTGCTCGCCGGGGACGCCGCGCACCAGCAGATGCCCATCGGCGGCCAGGCCCTCAACCTCGGCCTCCAGGACGCCTTCAACCTGGGCTGGAAGCTGGCCGCGCTGCTGGACGGACACGGCGGCGAGGAGCTGCTCGACAGCTACCACGAGGAGCGGCACGCCGTCGGACAGGCGGTCCAGAGCAACGTCCGGACCCAGGCGCTGCTGCTGCTCGGCGGCCCCGAGGTCGACGCCGTCCGGGAGGTCTTCGCGGAACTCACCGGGCACGAGGACGTACGCACCCACCTCGCCGCGGCCGTCTCGGGCCTCGACGTGCGCTACGAAGCGGGCCCCGGCGACGGCCCGGTGCTGGGCCTGCGCGCCCCCCGGTGCGCAGCGGTCACCGGCGACGGCACGACCACCACCTTCGCGCTGCTGCGCTCGGGGCAGGGGCTGCTGCTCCTCCCGGCGGGCGACGAGGCCCGACGGGAGGAACTGCGCGCCCTGGCGAAGCCCTGGACGGACCGGGTGCGCCTGGCGACGGCGCTGCCCGCCGAAGGACCGGCCGGCGCGGCCGGCGCGGACGCCACCGCCGGCACCCTGCTGATCCGGCCGGACGGCCACGTCGTCTGGTCCGACGGCCCCGGGGAGGCGGGACTCACGGCCGCCCTGGAACGGTGGTTCGGGCCCGCGTCACCCCGTACCACACGCCCGGCCGCCCTGCCCGAGCCCTCGTCGGCTCCGGCGCACCGGCCGCAGGAGCGGCGGACGAAGGCCGCGACCTCGACGACGGCCGCGACCTCGACGGCGGGCAAGAGGAGGAACGGCACGGAACGGCTCAGCGGCCGTACCGCGCTGGTCACCGGATCCAGCCGGGGCATGGGCCGCGCCGTGGCGGGGCGGCTCGCGGAGGAGGGCGCGCTCGTCGCCGTCCACTACGCCACCGACGAGGCCGCCGCCCACGAGGTCGTCGCCTGCGTCGAGCGGGACGGCGGCCGGGCCTTCGCCATCCGCGCCGAACTGGGCGTCGACGGCGACGTCGAGGGCCTCTTCGCCGACCTGGAGGAGGGGCTGCTGGACCGGACGGGCAGCACCGACCTGCACATCCTGGTCAACAACGCGGGGGTGATGGGCGGCACCAGCGCCGCCGAGATCACCCCCGAGCACTTCGACCGGATCTTCGCGGTCAACGCCAAGGCCCCGTTCTTCCTGATCCGGCGGGCACTGCGGAACATGCCCGACGGGGGACGGATCATCAACATCTCCTCCGGCCTCACCCGCTTCGCGAACCCGGACGAGATCGCGTACGCGATGAGCAAGGGCGCACTCGAACAGCTCGCCCTGCACTTCGCGAAGTCCCTGGGCCCGCGGAACATCACCATCAACTCCGTGGCCCCCGGCATCACCCGCAACGGGAACCCGGTCTTCGACATCCCCGAGGCCGTCGAACAGATGGCGGCGCTGTCCGCCTTCAACCGGGTCGGAGAACCGGAGGACATCGCCGATGTGGTGGCTTTCCTCGCGACCGACGAAGCCCGCTGGATCACCGGCTCGTTCGTCGACGCCACCGGCGGCACGCTGCTCGGCTGACCGCCGCCGCGTACCGCCCCCCGAGGCCGCCGGCGTGAAACACCCACGCCACGCCGGCGACGGGCGGCCCGGCCGGGGAACCCTCCCCGGCCGGGCCGCCCTTCACGTTCCCCACACCCCACGTCGAAGCGGGAGCATGCACTCCTCGACCACCTCCCCGGCCGGGGCCGGGCGGAGCGGGACCCGCTGGGCCCTGGTCTCCGTACTCTCCGCGAACATGCTGATCGACGCCCTGGAGGTGTCCGCGACCGTCGTGGCGCTGCCGCGGATCGGCGACGGCCTCGGGCTGGCGGTGCCCGGGCTCCAGTGGATCGTCAGCGCCTTCGCCGCCGGGTTCGGCGCGCTGGTGCTCCTCGGCGACCGGCTCGTCGAACGCCTGGGCCGGCGCCGGGTCTACCTCGCCGCCCTCCTCCTCTTCGCGGCGGTCTCGCTGGCCGGCGCACTCACCGACAGCGCGGCGGTGCTCATCGCCACCCGGGCCGTCAAAGGCGGCTGCGTCGCGCTCACCGCTCCCACCGGACTCGCCATCCTCGTCTCCGCCGTCCCCGAGGGCCCCGCCCGCCGCCGGGCGGTCTCCCTCTACTCCTTCTTCGGCGCCGCCGGGTTCTGCGCGGGCCTGCTGCTGTCGGGCCTGCTCACCGGCGTCGGCTGGCGCTGGACCCTGGCCTTCCCGGCCCCCGTCGCACTGCTGCTGCTCGCCGCGGGCCTGCGGCTCGTCCCACGCGACGGACCCGCCCCGCGGCCCGCGGCGGGCGCCACCCGCCGCGCGCTGGTGGCGGGCCTCGCCCTCGGCGCCGCGGTGACGCTGCTGCTGTACGGGCTCTCCTGCGCCGTGGGCGCCGGGCGCGAACCCGCCCGCGCGGGCGCCGCCTTCGCCGGGGCGCTGCTGGCCGGGACCGTTTTCGTAGCGGCCGAACGGGCCTCCCCGCGCCCACTGGTCGCCGCCGGGCTGCTGCGGCACGCACCGCTGGTGCGTTCCGCGATCGGGGCGGCCACCCTCAACGGCTCCTACGTGGCCTTCCTGCTGGTGGCCGCGCTGGACCTGCACCGGGCCGGCGCGACCCCCTGGCAGACCGCGCTCGCCTTCCTGCCGGCCGGCGCCCCGCTCGCGGTGAGCGCCCTGTACTCGGCCCGGATCGCGCTGTGGCTCGGACCCGCCCGGGCGGTCGCGGCGGGCGCCGTCGCGGCGCCGCTCGGCTACGCGCTCTACCCGCGGGCCGGCCCCGTCGGCCCGGGCTTCGCCGACCTGCTGCCCGCGACGGGCTGCGTCGGCGCCGCCTTCGTCCTCGCCTTCACCGCGCTGCACCTCCAGGCGACCGGCGGGCTCCCGCCCGGGCACCGGCAGCCGGCCGGCGCGCTCTACCAGACCTGCGTCCAGCTGGGCGCCGCCCTGACGGCCGTCCCCGTGGCCGCGCTGTACCCGGCGGACCGGGGCGCGGCGCTCGCCCTGGTCACGGCCGTCGGCCTGACCGGCGCGGGCGTCGCACTCAGCGCCCTGGCCGGCCGCAACCGACTTCCCCACCTCCCCGCCCCCGGGCGTACGGGGACACCCGTACGCCCTGAACGGAAAGCATCATGACCACACTTCACATGTCGCACACCTATGAAACGGACAGCGGGCCGGTCCACATCAGCCCGCCCGACGTCACCCTGCTGCACACCGTCGGCAGGCACGAGCGCACCCGGATGCTGGAGCAGTACGTACGCGAGGAGCTCGGCCGCATCCTCGGCATCGAGCCGCACCGCGTCGACACCACGGGCCGCCCGATGGGCTGCCTGGGCATCGGCTCGATCTCCGGAATCGAACTGCAGTACCGGATGGAGGCGGTGCTGGGCGTCGACCTCAACCTCCAGCGGCTGCTGACGGCGAACAGCGCGCAGGAGCTCATCGAATGCCTCGTCGGCCAGTTCGGCCCGGAGTCGCACCTGCACGGGGCAGCGGTGCCGGCATGACGACGACCACCCTGCGGCCGGCCACCCGCCCGACCGTCAACCACCTCGACCTGCCCGACGCCGACTTCACCCTCTCCCCGGACCGGGTCGACCTGTGGCTGGTGCGCCGCCCCACCGGGGCCGACGCCGAAGCGCTGGCCGTCGCGGAACTGGACGCGCAGGAGCGCAAGCGCACGGACGCCTTCATCAGGCGCTCCGACGGAATGCTCTACGCGGCCGCCCACGTCGCGGTGCGCCGGCTGCTCGGCCGCTACACGGCGACGCTGCCGCAGGACGTGCGCTTCATGCGCGAGCCCTGCCCGGGGTGCGGCGAACCGCACGGCCGCCCCGCGCTGTCCCCGCCCCCGCCACCGCTGCACTACTCCCTCTCGCACAGCGGGGGAGTGGCCCTGGTCGGCGTCGGCACGGTGCCGCTCGGCGTCGACGTGGAGAAGCTGCCCGGAGTGGAGACCGTCGACATCTGCTCGAAGGCGCTGCACCCGGACGAGCAGCTGGAGATCGCCCGGGCCGCCGCCGGCGAGGCCCGACGACAGCTCTTCGGCCAGATCTGGACTCGAAAAGAAGCGTTTCTCAAGGGACTCGGGACAGGGTTGAGCCGCTCACCCGCCGAGGACTACCTCGGCACCGACCACGACCGGCACCCGGACGACTGGACCATGGTCGGCATCCCCGCCGACACCTCCCACGCCGCCGCCGTGGCGGTGGCCGGGACCGCCCCCGCGGTGGTCGACGTCCGCTGGGTCCCCGACAGCTGGCTGGCCGCCGGAGGTTCCGTGTGCGGTGCGTCCGCCCCCTGGCCGGACCGCACGGCACTCGCCAGTTGACCGCAGATTAAGGACGTGACCGGATGACCCGTACCGCCTTCGTATTTCCCGGGCAGGGCTCCGAATGCGCCGGCATGGGCAGGGAGCTGCTCGCCCGGCGTCCGCAGCTCGCCGACACCTACTTCCGCGCCGCCGACGACCTCCTCGGGATCCCGCTGGCCAGGATCTGCCGGGACGGATCCGACCGGGACCTGGAGGACCCGGTCGTCGCGCAGCCGGCCGTGTTCCTGACGAGCCTGGCGGCCCTGGAGGTGCTGCGCGGCGAAGGCCTGGAGCCGCACGCGGTAGCCGGGCACAGCCTCGGCGAGTACATGGCGCTGGTCGCCGCCGGGGTCCTGGAGTGGACCGACGCGCTGTGGCTGGTCCGGCTGCGCAGCGAACTCGTCGCCACCGTCGGCGACCGGGTCGGCAGCGCCACCGCGGCCGTCATCGGCCTCAGCCGCCGGGACCTGGTGAGGCTGTGCGCCGAGTCCCGTGCGGCGACGGACCAGGTCGTCGAGGTGGCCGGGGACAACGAACCCCGCCAGACGGTGGTGTCCGGGGAGGCCGGGGCGGTGTCCCACCTCACCGAGGCCGCCCGCGCGGCCGGGGCACGGGTGCGGCCGCTGCGGACCGGCGGCCCCTTCCACTCCAGCCTGTTGCGCGAGGTGGAGGCGGAGTTCACCGAGACCCTGATCGCCACCGACTTCCGTGACCCGCGGCTGCCGCTGGCCTCCAGCGTCACCGGGGGGCGCATCGAGACCGCCGCCGAGGCCGTCGTCGCGCTGCGTGGCCAGCTGACCCGGCCCGTGCGGTGGACGGAAGCCGTCGCGACGCTCGCCGACGCGGGCGCCGACCGGTTCGTGGAGGTGGGCCCGGGCCGGGTGCTGGGCGGCCTGGTCCGGCGCATCCTGCCGGACGCCCGCGTCCACACGACGCGGACCGCCGCCCCGTCGGTGGCCGCGGCGCCGGACGCGCCGAGCGACACCGCGGTCTGACCAGCGGCCCCGCGGGGCCGTCGAGACGAGGAGCACCCTGTGACAAGACACGATCCCGGCCGGTTCGTCCGCGAGGTGGAGGGCCGGCCCGACACCGACGAACTCGCGGCCCTGACCGCCGTCGTCCTCGCCCGGGCCGCGGCCCACGAGGGCCAGTACGGCGGCACGGCGGGCGCCGGGCCCGCCCCCGCGAACCGGCACCGGCTCCGGCGCGACCGCACCGCCGGCCGCGCCCACACCTGGCGGGAAGACCCCGCCGCCCCGCGGCCGGCCTAGGGCCGTCTCTTCCGGATCTTGCCTGACCCGCGCCGCCCGGCACCGCACCTCGCCGCGTTGTCGGGGCGCCGGAGTACGTCCAGTACACCGGCGCCCCTCCGCCTTGCGAGGCACGGCGCCGGACGACGCGGGCTTGACCGGCAAGATCCGAAAGAGACGGCCTAGACCGACCGAGGCTTCGTACGACCGGCGACAGGTGAGCGCCGGGAAGGGATCACGTCATGAACATCCACAAGGGCCTCGTACTGGACGAGACCGTGAAGTTCCATCAGGACACCCAGGCCGACCGGCCCTTCGTCCCCGGCACCACCGAAATCTGGCCCGCCGGCGCGGTACTGGACGAGCGCGACCGCACGGCGCTGGTCGAGGCGGCCCTGGAGATGCGGATCGCCGCCGGACCCAGCTCGCGCCGGTTCGAGTCGCGCTTCGCCCGCAAGCTGGGGCACCGCAAGGCACACCTGACCAACTCCGGTTCCTCCGCCAACCTGCTGGCCATGACGGCCTTCACCTCGCACCTGCTCGAGGACCGGCGCCTGAGGCGGGGCGACGAGGTCATCACCGTCGCCGCGGGCTTCCCCACCACCGTCAACCCGATCATCCAGAACGGACTCGTCCCGGTCTTCGTCGACATCGAGCTGGGCACCTACAACACGACGGCGGACCGGGTCGCGCAGGCGATCGGCCCCAAGACCCGCGCCATCATGATCGCGCACGCCCTGGGCAACCCGTTCGAGGTCGCGGAGATCGCCCGGCTCGCCGCCGACCACGACCTGTTCCTCATCGAGGACAACTGCGACGCGGTGGGCTCCACGTACGACGGGCAGCTCACCGGGACGTTCGGCGACATGACGACGGTCAGCTTCTACCCGGCCCACCACCTGACCATGGGCGAGGGCGGCTGCGTGCTGACCTCGAACCTGGCGCTCGCGCGGATCGTGGAATCGCTGCGCGACTGGGGCCGGGACTGCTGGTGCGAGCCGGGCGAGACCAACAAGTGCCTCAAGCGCTTCAAGTACCAGATGGGCACCCTCCCCGAGGGCTACGACCACAAGTACATCTTCTCGCACGTCGGCTACAACTTGAAGGCCACCGACATCCAGGCGGCACTCGGTCTCACCCAGCTCGACAAGCTGGACGACTTCTGCGAGGCCCGCCGCCGCAACTGGCGCCGGCTGCGCGAGGGCCTCGACGGCGTGCCCCACCTGATCCTGCCCGAGGCCACCCCGCGCAGCGACCCGAGCTGGTTCGGCTTCGCCCTCACCGTGGACCCCGCGGCGCCCTACACGCGGGCGGCCCTCGTGGACTTCCTGGAGGACCGCAAGATCGGCACGCGGCGCCTGTTCGCCGGGAACCTGACCCGGCACCCGGCCTACATCGGCGAACCGCACCGCGTGGTCGGCGACCTCACGAACAGCGACATCGTCACCGACCAGACCTTCTGGGTCGGGGTCTACCCGGCGCTGACCGACGAGATGCTCGACTACGTCGTCGCGTCCGTCAAGGAGTTCGTGCAGTCCCGGACATGACCGAATCGACCGACGATTCCCGAACAGGAGCGGCCATGCCATCGATCCACGACGAGATCGCGGATCTGTCCGCGCAAGTACGGGTCCTGCGCGACCGAGCCGAGCTGCGGGACCTCTTCGACCGCTACGTCGGCGCCCTCGACACCGGGGACCACACCGACCCCGGGGCGGTGGCGTTCGACGAGCTCTTCACCGAGGACGCCGTCTTCGCCTTCCCCGTCGGCACGTGCACCGGCGTCGAGGGCTTCGCCGTGCTGCGCCGGGATGCGGGGGCGCGCTGGTCGCGCACCCACCACATCAGCGCCAACCACGACATCCGCCTCGACGGCGACCGGGCCACGCTGCGGGTCCAGCAGCTCACCCGGCACCTCCACGGAGCCGGCGACGGGCGGCCCGGCGAGCAGCCCTCGGCACCCTTCGAGGTGGGCGGGTACTGCCGGGCCCGCGCCGTGCGCACGGCGGCCGGCTGGCGGCTGAGCCACGTCTCCTTCCACGTCGTGTGGGACGCCGGGGACCGCCTGCCCGAGCTGACCGGGGTGCAGTGGTGAGCACCGGGATCACCGGCTACCTCGTCCCCGCACGCCGTGAACCGGTACGGGAACCCGTACGCGACCACGCGCGCCAGCGCGCCGCGCTCTGGTTCCCCGAGCTGGTGTACCCCGCGCCGTGCCACCCCGGGCCGCCCCTGTCCACGCTGCTGCGCCGCCGGGCCGCCTGGGGGATCGCCCTCGTCCGGGGGCGCGCCGCCCGCCGCGGCCGCTGACCGTTCTCGCGCCCAGCTTCCCCCAACGCCCTTGCGGATGGGGTGAGTTACCCGGTCCCTGACCGTCTCTGACACGGACGTGAGGAAGGTTGACACGGATCTGACATAGACCCCGTTGACCCACGGATCGGTACCAACGAGGCTTTTGGAGAGCATCCCGCGACGTGTACCGAAAACCGTCATACCGGGGCACGTCCCTCCGTAGTACTGCCCGCAAGTGTTCTGTTCATTCGGTTTCACCCTGAAGAGGAATACACATGAGTGACGTGAAGGATCTGGTGCAGGTCGCCGGGATCATCGACGCCGAAGAGGCCGCTCTGCTGGCCGAGGAGGGCGTCGACTGGTTCGGGTTCCCGCTCCGCCTCCCGTCGGGCAAGGACGACATCTCCGAGGTGGCGGCGACGGAGATCATCGGCAGCCTGAAGGCCCCCCAGGAGGGCGTCCTCATCAGCTACATGACGGACGCCGACGAGATCAGCGCCTTCACCACTCAGCTCGGCGTCAAGGCCGTCCAGCTGCACGGTGACGTGGAGCCGGAACAGCTGCGCAAGCTCAAGGCCAACCGTCCCGACCTGTACGTGCTCAAGAGCCTGGTCGTGAAGGAGGACAACGCCGAGGAGCTGCTCCAGCTCGTCGACGACGTCGCCGACTCGGTGGACATGTTCATCACCGACACCTTCAACCCGGCCACCGGTGCCAAGGGCGCCACCGGCCTCACCCACGACTGGAACGTCAGCGCCGAGCTCGTGCGCCGCTCCCCCAAGCCCCTGATGATGGCCGGCGGCCTGAACGCGGAGAACGTCGCCGACGCGATCCGCTTCGTCAAGCCGGCCGCCGTCGACGCCCACACGGGCCTCGAAGGCGCCGACGGCCGCAAGGACCGCGCCAAGGTCGCCAAGTTCGTGGCCGAGTCGCGCAAGGCGTTCGCCGAGATCGCGGCCGAGAGCGCCTGACGCCGACGGCACCGCCCGACCCCGTGGTTGCGGCCGCCCCGGGGCACCCCCACCGGGCCCGGCCGCAGCCCGTCTCCACCGACCGACGAGATAGCAGGTTCTCATGGCGACCGGCCACCACAACGTCCACCCGCTTCCGCAGACCAACCAGCTGCGGGCGATGCACACCATCATCCGAGACCGTGACGCCTCGCGCGCGGACTTCGTCTTCTACTCCCGGCGCATCATCCGCCTCCTGCTCGAATCGGCGCTGGATCTGCTGCCGTTCGACAAGCAGAAGGTGACCACGCCGGTCGGCGAGACCTTCGAGGGGTTGAAGTTCACGCCGGACCTGTGCGCCGTGCCCGTGATCCGGGCCGGGGACTCGATGGTGGACGAGCTGCGCGCCCTGGTTCCCAACATCCGCGTCGGCAAGATACTCATCCAGCGCGACAAGACCACCAAGCTCCCGCAGTACCTCTACCAGAACCTCCCGGACGACATCGCGCACCGGCAGGTACTGCTGCTGGAGCCGATGCTCGCCACCGGCGGCAGCGCCAACGCCGCCATCGGCCTGCTGCTCGACGCGGGCGTGCGCGAGGAGAACATCGTGTTCGTCAACTTCCTCGCCGCGCCCGAGGGCATCGAGGCGGTCCACGCCAAGCACCCCGCCGTCAAGATCGTCACCTCGTCGGTCGAAGAGCGGCTGAACGAGAACGCGTTCATGATCCCCGGCATCGGTGACTTCGGCGACCGCTTCTTCGGCACGACCGACTCGGCCGTGGTCCGATGAAGAGCCGCGCGCTGTCCGACTCGGCGCTGACCGCGCTCGCACCCGCCATCTGGGGTTCGACGTACCTGGTCACCACCGAGCTGCTCCCGGAGGGCCGCCCGCTGCTGGCGTCCCTGCTGCGGGCCCTGCCCGCCGGCCTGATCCTCGTACTCATCGGCCGGACGCTGCCCCGCGGCATCTGGTGGTGGCGTGCGCTGGTCCTGGGCGTCTTGAACATCGGCGCCTTCTTCTACCTGCTGTTCGTCGCGGCGTACCACCTGCCGGGCGGGGTCGCGGCGCTGGTGATGTCCATCCAGCCGATGATCGTGCTCCTGCTGGGGGCCCTGCTGCTCAAGGAGAAGATCAAGCAGATCCACCTGGTCGCCTGTGCGCTCGGCGCCGCCGGTGTGGCCCTGCTGGTCCTCCAGCCGAACGCCGGCCTGAACGCCACCGGGGTCATCGCCGGTCTGCTGGGCGCGCTCAGCATGGCCTCCGGCATCGTGCTGACCAAGCGCTGGGGCCGCCCCGAAGGGGTGGGCCTGCTGACCTTCACGGGCTGGCAGCTGACCGTCGGCGGACTCGTGCTCCTGCCGGTCGCACTGATCGGCGAGGGCCTGCCCGACACGATCACCGGCAAGAACCTCGCCGGCTTCGCCTACCTCGGCATCATCGGCGCCCTGTTCGCCTACGCGATCTGGTTCCGCGGCATGGAACGGCTGCCCGCGCTCGCCGTGTCGTTCCTGAGCTTCGCCTCGCCGCTCGCGGCCACCCTGCTCGGCTACTTCGTCCTCGGCCAGGCCCTGTCGCCGCTCCAGCTCGTCGGTGCCCTCACCGTGGTCGCCGCCGTGATCCTGGCCCAGCCGCGTCCGGGCCGGGCCAGGAGGCAGGCGGCCAGGGCCAGTGCGCGGGAGCCCGTCGACGCCTGACGCGCCGGAGCTCCTCCCGAACTCCCGGCCCCGCCGAAACCCCCCTGGTGGGGGCCGGGAGAGGTGGTGGCACACCGAGGTCTCCCCCGTCCTCGGTGTGCCACCCGTCCGCCACCGATCAGGAGAGGAACCGAGTCCCGTGCCCCACATCCACGTCCGGCACTACCCGAGAGACTTCACGGCCGAACAGCTCCGGGCGATCGACGACGCGGTCACCTCCGCGGTGATGCGGACCTTCGCCACCGGCGAAGAGACCGTCTCGATCTCGCTGGAGCCGGTCGAACCCGAGGACTGGGACGCCCACGTCCTCACCGAGATAGCGGCCCGCCGGGACCTGCTGGTCAAACCGCCCGGCTACTGGAACGAGAAGTGAGAGACCTTCGATGAGCGCAAGCAGCGGCATCCCCGTCGTCTACACCGAGGAAGTCCGTGAGGCCCTCCACGACGGCGCGGCCGTCGTCGCCCTGGAGAGCAACGTCATCACGCACGGCCTGCCTTACCCCGACAACGCGGCCACCGCCCGCAAGGTGGAGGACGCCGTACGGGCCGGCGGTGCCGTACCCGCGACGATCTGCATCGAGGCGGGCGAGATCCGCGTCGGCATGTCGGACTCGGACATCGAGCGCTTCGCCTCCCTGCCGGACATCCCCAAGGTCTCCAGCCGGGACATGCCCCTGGTGCTGGCCAAGGGCGGCCTCGGCGCCACCACCGTGGCGTCCTCCGTCGTGGCGGCCGAGCTCGCGGGCATCCCCTTCTTCTCCTCCGCGGGCATCGGCGGCGTGCACCGCGGCGCGCAGGAGACCTGGGACGTCTCCTCCGACCTCATCCAGTTCACCCGCTCCAAGGTCGCGGTCGTCTGCGCCGGAGCGAAGATGATCCTCGACCTCGGGCTGACGCTGGAGTACCTGGAGACGCAGTGCGTCCCGGTCGTCGCCTACCGCTCGGACGACTTCCCCGCCTTCTACTGCCGCACCAGCGGTCACCGGGCGCCCCACCGCCTGGACGACGAGCAGGTCATCGCCCGCGCCATCGAGGCGCACTGGGCGCTGGGCAACAACAGTTCCTTCCTGATCACCACCCCGGTCAGGGAAGAGGACGCCATCGACTCCACCGAGGTCGACACGGCCATCCGCGCCGCCGTCGCCCGGGCCACCGCCGACGGGGTCTCCGGCCAGGGCATCACCAAGTACCTGATGCGGGCCGTGGACGCGGCCACCGACGGGCGTTCGGCGCGCGCCAACATGGCCGTCCTCGCCTCCTGCGCCGAGGCCGCGGGCCGCCTGGCCGTGGCCCACGCCGCGCACCTCGCCGAACGCGCGGGCCGCTAGCCCCGAACGCGCGGGCCGCCGGCCCCCGTCCGGCCCGGGCTCCGTCCCGGCCACCGCGCCACGCCGCCGTACGTCCGCACCACGACATGACCTCAATGAGGAGACACACGATGTCCGAGAAGCTGTTCGAGCCGGTCACCCTGGGCAAGCTGTCCCTGGGCAACCGCCTGGTCATGGCGCCCATGAGCCGCAACCGCGCCACCCCCGACGGCCTCGCCACCGAGCTGATGGCCACCTACTACGCCCAGCGGGCGGGCGCCGGCCTCATCATCACCGAGGGCATCCAGCCCAACGTCGTCGGCCAGGGGTTCATGAACAGCCCCGGCCTGTACTCCCAGGAGCAGACCGAATCCTGGAAGCAGGTCACCTCCGCCGTGCACCGCGCCGGCGGGCTGATCGCCGCCCAGCTCATGCACTGCGGCCGCATCGGCCACCCCTCCCTGTACCCGAGCGCCCACCAGTCCGTCGCGCCGTCGGCCGTCACCGCGGCCGGCCAGTGCTTCGGCCCCGAGGGCCCGCTGGAGTACCAGGAGCCGCACGAGCTGACGGTCGAGGAGATCGCTGACACCGTCAAGGAGTTCGCGGACGCCGCGCAGAACGCCATCGAGGCCGGCTTCGACGGCGTCGAGGTCCACGCGGGCAACGGCTTCCTGCTCCACCAGTTCCTCGCGGAGAACACCAACCGGCGCACCGACCGGTACGGCGGCTCCATCGAGAACCGCATCCGCTTCGCCGTCGAGGTGATCGAGGCGGTGTCCGAGCGCATCGGCGCGGACCGCGTCGGCGTGCGCATCTCGCCCGCCAACCCGTACAACGACATCGTCGAGGGCGACACCGCCGCCCTGTACGAGGCGCTCGTCGCGGCCCTGCCGCCGGTGGCGTTCCTGCACGTCCTGGAGGGCGGCAACCGCGGCCAGACCGAGGCGCTGCGCGCCCAGTGGACCGGCACCATCATCCTGTGCCCGCACCCGGAGAACCTGGGCGTCCCGGTCACGGCCGAGATCGCCACCGAGGCACTGGAGGCCGGCGTCGCCTGCGCCGTCGCGTTCGGCGCGGCGTTCCTCGCCAACCCGGACCTGCCGGAGCGCGTCCGCGCCGGCGGCCCGTTCAACGCACTGGACACCACCACCTTCTACGGTGGCGACCACCGGGGCTACACCGACTACCCGACGCTGGCCGAGGCCGGTTCCGCGTGAGCAGCCCGGGCCAGATGCTGCTCTTCTCGGGGCGCGCACACCCCGAGCTGGCGCAGGCCGTGGCAGCCGAACTGGGTACGACGCTGGTCCCGACGAAGGCGATCGACTTCGCCAACGGCGAGATCTACATCCGCTACCACGCCTCCGTGCGCGGCGCGGACTGCTTCGTCATCCAGAGCCACACCGCACCGATCAACAAGGCGATCATGGAACAGCTCATCATGATCGACGCGTTGAAGCGGGCCTCGGCCCGCAGCATCACGGTGATCCTGCCGTTCTACGGATACGCCCGCCAGGACCGCAAGCACAGCGGCCGCGAGCCCATCTCGGCCCGTCTGGTTGCGGACCTGCTCAAGACGGCCGGAGCGGACCGGATCCTGACGGTGGACCTGCACGCCGACCAGATCCAGGGCTTCTTCGACGGGCCGGTGGACCACCTGTTCGCGATGCCGGTCCTCGCGGACCACATCGGCGCCAAGGCCGACCGCGACAACCTGACGGTCGTCTCGCCCGACGCCGGCCGCGTCCGGGTCGCGGACGGGTGGTGCGACCGGCTGGGCGCGCCGCTGGCCATCGTCCACAAGCGGCGCGACAAGGACGTGGCCCACCAGGTCACCGCCCACGAGGTGGTCGGTGACGTCGAGGGCCGGGACTGCGTCCTCGTCGACGACATGATCGACACCGGCGGCACGATCTGCGCCGCCGCCGACGCCCTCTTCGCACAGGGCGCGCGGGACGTCATCGTGGCGGCCACGCACGGGGTGCTGTCCGGCCCCGCCGCGGACCGCCTCAAGAACTCGCGGGTCAGCGAGTTCGTCTTCACGGACACCCTGCCGGTGCCCGGGGCGCTCGGACTGGACAAGGTCACCGTCCTGTCGATCGCCCCGCTCATCGCGGGTGCCGCCCGTGAGGTGTTCGAGAACGGATCGGTGACCCGGTTGCTCCAGGACCGGTAGGCCGGGACGGGCGGGCCGAGGGGGCCCGCCCGTACCCCGGGGCGGTGCGCGCGGCGCGCCGTCCCGGCAGCCCTACCGGGGGAGCGGTCCTGGTCCCCTGTCCGTCGGTTTCTTCACTCCGGGCCGCCGCCCGGCTCTTCCGGCTCACCCCCGCGGTGTTCCCCGGCCCGCGGGTGCCGTCCGCACCGCGGTGAGCCGCTGCAGACCGGTCTGCCGCAAGGAGCGCGGCCCGGTCGCGCGGGCGTCGAGCACGCCCGCTGTTCCACGAAGGAAGTAAGGAAGCGAGAAATGACCTTTCAGGAGACCAGCGTGCTCGATCCCACCCTTCTGGGAACCAAGGCGTTGCCGGACCTGCTCGCCGAGCGGGTCGCGGAGCACCCGGAGGCGACCGCCGTCGTCTACCGTGACCAGAGCCTCACGTATCGCGAACTGGCGGCCAGAAGCTCGGCCCTGGCCGAGTACCTCAGACATCTCGGCGTCTCGGCGGACGACTGCGTCGGCCTCTTCGTCGAGCCGTCGCTCGACCTGATGATCGGCGCCTGGGGCATCCTGTCCGCCGGCGGCGCCTACCTGCCGCTGTCCCCGGAGTACCCCGAGGACCGGCTCCGCTACATGATCGAGAACAGCCAGGCGAAGATCATCCTGGCCCAGCAGCGCCTGGTGTCCCGGCTGCGCGAACTCGCGCCCAAGGACGTCACCGTCGTCACCCTGCGCGACTCCGACGCCTTCGTCCTGCCCGGTGCGGGCGCGCCGGCGCCCGCCGCCGAAGGCGCCCGCCCCGACAGCCTCGCCTACGTCATCTACACCTCGGGCAGCACCGGCAAGCCCAAGGGCGTGATGATCGAGCACCGCAGCGTCGTCAACCAGCTCGGCTGGCTGCGCGAGACGCACGGCATCGACCGCAGCAAGGTCGTCCTGCAGAAGACCCCGATGAGCTTCGACGCCGCCCAGTGGGAGATCCTCTCCCCGGCCAACGGCGCCACCGTCGTCATGGGCGCCCCCGGCGTCTACGCCGACCCCGAGGGCCTCATCGAGACCATCCACAAGCACGGCGTCACCACCCTGCAGTGCGTCCCGACGCTGCTCCAGGCGCTCATCGACACCGAGAAGTTCGACGCCTGCTCCTCCCTGGAGCAGATATTCAGCGGCGGCGAGGCGCTCTCGCGCAACCTCGCGATCCAGGTCACCCGCGAGATGCCGGGCCGCTCCCTGATCAACCTGTACGGGCCGACGGAGTGCACCATCAACTCCTCCTCGTACACCGTCGACCCCGAGGCCCTGGACGAGGGCCCCCAGTCGATCTCGATCGGCAGCCCGGTCCACCGCACCGAGTACCACATCCTCGACAAGGACCTGCGGCCCGTCGGCGTCGGCGAGATCGGTGAGCTCTACATCGGCGGCGTCCAGCTGGCCCGCGGCTACCTGCACCGCCCCGACCTGACCGCCGACCGCTTCCTGGAGATCCCCCTCGGCGACGGCGACACCCCCACCCGCCTCTACAAGACGGGCGACCTGGGCCAGTGGAACCCGGACGGCACCGTGCAGTTCGCCGGCCGCGCCGACAACCAGGTCAAGCTGCGCGGCTACCGCGTCGAACTCGACGAGATCTCCCTCGCGATCGAGAACCACGAGTGGGTCCGCAACGCGGCCGTCATCGTCAAGAACGACAGCCGTACCGGCTTCCAGAACCTGATCGCCTGCGTCGAGCTGAGCGAGAAGGAAGCCGCCCTGATGGACCAGGGCAACCACGGCTCCCACCACGCCTCGAAGAAGAGCAAGCTCCAGGTCAAGGCGCAGCTGTCCAACCCGGGCCTGCGCGACGACGCCGAGCTCGCCGCCCGCACCGCCTACGACCTGCCGGGCGCCGAAGCCACCCCCGAGCAGCGCGCCCGCGTCTTCGCCCGCAAGACCTACCGCTTCTACGAGGGCGGCGAGGTCACCCGGGCCGACCTGCTCGACCTGCTCGGCGCCAAGGTCACCGCGGGCTACTCGCGCAAGGCGGCCGACCTGGCCCCCGCCGAACTGGGGCAGATCCTGCGCTGGTTCGGCCAGTTCGTCAGCGAGGAGCGGCTCCTGCCGAAGTACGGGTACGCCTCCCCGGGCGCCCTGTACGCGACGCAGATGTACTTCGAGCTGGAGGGCGTCGGCGGGCTGCGGCCGGGTTACTACTACTACCAGCCGGTCCGCCACCAGCTCGTGCTGATCAGCGAGCGCGAGGCCACCGGCAAGCCCACCGCGCAGATCCACTTCATCGGCAAGAAGAGCGGTATCGAGCCGGTCTACAAGAACAACATCCTCGAAGTGCTGGAGATCGAGACCGGCCACATGGTCGGCCTCTTCGAGCAGATCCTGCCGTCCTACGGCCTCGACATCCACGACCGCGCCTACGAGCCGGCCGTGCGGGAACTGCTCGACGTCGCCGACGAGGACTACTACCTGGGCACCTTCGAGCTCGTCCCGCACGCGGGCCCGCGCGAGGACCACGCCGAGGTCTACGTCCAGACGCACGGCAGCAAGATCGCCGGCCTGCCCGAGGCCCTGTACCGCTACGAGGACGGCGAGCTGACCCGCTTCTCGGACGACATCGTCCTCAAGAAGCACGTCATCGCGATCAACCAGTCGGTGTACCAGGCCGCCAGCTTCGGCATCAGCGTCTACAGCCGCGCCCCCCAGGCGTGGATGCACTACATCGAGCTGGGCAAGAAGCTCCAGCACCTGATGATGAACGGGCTGAACCTGGGCTTCATGTCCTCCGGCTACAGCTCCAAGACCGGCAACCCGCTGCCCGCCTCGCGCCGCATGGACTCCGTCCTCGCCGCGAACGGCGTCGAGGGCGGCCCGATGTACTTCTTCGTCGGCGGCCGCATCAGCGACGAGCAGGTCGGCCACGAGGGCATGCGCGAGGACAGCGTCCACATGCGCGGTCCGGCCGAGCTCATCCGCGACGACCTCGTCAGCTTCCTGCCCGACTACATGATCCCGAACCGGGTCGTGGTGTTCGAGCGGATGCCGCTGTCCGCCAACGGCAAGGTCGACGTCAAGGCACTGGCCGCCTCCGAGCAGGTCAACGCCGAACTCGTCGAACGCCCCTTCGTCGCCCCGCGCACGGAGACCGAGAAGGAGATCAGCGCGATCTGGGCGAAGTCCCTGCGGCGCGAGAGCGTCTCCGTCCAGGACGACTTCTTCGAGTCCGGCGGCAACTCGCTGATCGCCGTCGGTCTCATCCGCGAGCTCAACTCCCGGCTCGGCGTCTCCCTGCCGCTGCAGAGCGTCCTGGAGTCCCCGACCGTCGAGAAGCTCGCCCGGCGCCTGGAGCGGGAGGTCGCCCAGGAGTCCTCGCGCCTGGTGCGCCTGCACGCGGAGACCGGCAAGGCCAAGCCCGTGATCTGCTGGCCGGGCCTCGGCGGCTACCCGATGAACCTGCGCTCCCTGGCCGGCGAGATCGGCCTCGGCCGCTCCTTCTACGGTGTCCAGTCGCACGGCATCAACGAGGGCGAGAGCCCGTACGAGACCATCGTCGAGATGGCCAAGGCGGACATCGAGGCCATCAAGGAGCTCCAGCCGACCGGCCCCTACACCCTGTGGGGCTACTCCTTCGGCGCCCGCGTGGCCTTCGAGACCGCCTACCAGCTGGAGCAGGCCGGCGAGAAGGTGGACAACCTGTTCCTGATCGCGCCGGGCTCCCCGAAGGTGCGCGCCGAGAACGGCAAGGTGTGGGGCCGCGAGGCGTCCTTCGCCAACCGCGGCTACACCACCATCCTCTTCTCCGTCTTCACCGGCACCATCTCCGGTCCGGACCTGGACAAGTGCCTGGAGACCGTGACGGACGAGGCGTCCTTCGCCGAGTTCATCAGCGAGCTCAAGGGCATCGACGTCGAACTCGCCCGGCGGATCATCTCGGTCGTGGGCCAGACCTACGAGTTCGAGTACTCCTTCCACGAGCTGGCCGAGCGCACCCTCCAGGCGCCGATCAGCATCTTCAAGGCCGTGGGCGACGACTACTCGTTCCTGGAGAACAGCAGCGGTTACTCGGCCGAGCCGCCGACGGTGATCGACCTCGACGCCGACCACTACAGCCTGCTGCGCGAGGACATCGGCGAGCTGGTCAAGCACATCCGCTACCTGCTCGGCGAGGAGTGACGGCGCGGACCACGCGGTGACGGCCGCCCCGCCGGAGCGATCCGGCGGGGCGGCCCCGTCCGTCGACGGCCGTCCGGCCGCCGCCGTCTTGTTGACGAGGAGCCATCTCCCATGCGTTTCAATCTCATCGGCCCGTTCGAGATCGTCTCCGACGACGGACGGGTGTACCGGCCGGGGACCCCCAAGGTCTGCCAGACACTGGCGCTGCTGCTCACCCGGCCCCATGAGATCGTCACGGCGGAAGCGCTCATCCATGAGCTGTGGGGCGACACACCGCCGCGCAGCGCCGTCACCACTCTCCAGACGTACGTGTACCACGCCCGCCGGATGCTGGTCAGCGAGGACCTGGTGCCGGCCGGGCGCTCCCTGATCGTCACCAGCCCGCCCGGCTACCGGATCCTCGCCGACGACACCGAGATCGACATCCGCGTCTTCGAACGGCTCGTCGCCCAGGCCCGTACCGAACTCGGCGGCGGACACCCGGGCGCGGCGCTGCGCAGCGTCCGGCAGGCGCTCGACCTGTGGCGCGGGCCCGCGCTGTCGAACCACCCCGTCGGCGATGTGCTCACCGGCCACCTCGTGCACCTGGAGGAGCTGCGCGTACGGGCCTTCGAGATCCGGATCGAGGCGCAGGAGCAGCTGGGTCTGAACCGCGAATCCATCCCGGAACTGCGCAAGCTCACCAACGACTACCCGCTCAACGAGTGGTTCCACAGCCGGCTCATCGCGGCCCTGGTGGGCGCCGGCCGGCGCGCGGAAGCCATGCGGGCCTACCAGAACGTCCGCCGGATCCTCGCCGACGAGCTGGGCATGGAACCCTCGCCGGAACTCAGGCAGCTCCAGGCCCGGCTGCTGAGCCCCGCCCCCAGGCGCGTCCCCGGGCGCGTCCCCGGACCGCCCGGCGCCGCGGCCCCCCGGGCCGGCGGCGAGCGGTTCGCGGTGCGGTCCGGTACCTGATGGGGGCACTGGAGGGCCGGGTCGCCGTGGTGACCGGCGGGACGAAGGGCCTCGGCCTCAAGATCACCGAGGCGTTCGTCGCGGAGGGCGCGCGCGTCGTCGTCGCCGCGCGCGGCGAGGCCGGGGCGGAGGGGGCCCTGGCGCACCTGGACGGCCGCGCCGTCTTCCGGCAGACCGACGTACGCGACCCGGAATCGGTGCGCGCGCTGATGGAGGCGACGGCGGACCGGTTCGCAGGGGTCGACATCCTGATGGCCAACGCCGGTCTGAGCCGGCCGGGGCCCGCGGCGGGGCTGGCCGGCGCGGACTGGGCGGAGGTCGTCGACACGAACGTGAACGGCCTCTTCCACTGCGTGCAGGCGGCCGTGCCGTACCTGGAGCGGAGCGGTAGCGGCCGCATCATCACGATGTCCTCGGCGCTGGGCAGCCGGCCCGCCCCGGGAGCGTCCGCGTACTGCGCGACCAAGGCGGCTGTGGAGATGTTCAGCAAGGTCATCGCCCTGGAACTCGCGCCGAAGGGCATCGTCGTCAACTGCCTGGCCCCCGGCTTCATCGACGAGGGCATGGGGCGGCTGCTGAAGCAGAACCAGGCGGTGTGGAGCACGTACGCGCCGAAGGTGGCGCTGGGCCGCATGGGCACCGGCCGCGAGATCGCCGGGGCCGCCGTCTACCTGGCGGGCGACGCCGGGGCCTACGTCAACGGGCACGTCCTGGAGGTCAACGGGGGCCTCGCCTGGTGAGGCGGGCCACACCGCTGCTGGGCAGGGCCGCTTCCGGTCCTCGAGCGGATCTCCAGAGGGGTCGGAGACTGTCGCCTCCCGCCCACACCACAGAAGGAATCCGCCCGTGTCCCGTCGCCTGTTCACCTCGGAGTCCGTGACCGAGGGCCACCCCGACAAGATCGCTGACCAGATCAGCGACACGATCCTCGACGCGCTCCTCACCGAGGACCCGACCTCGCGCGTGGCGGTCGAGACGCTGATCACCACCGGTCTCGTGCACATCGCGGGAGAGGTGACGACGAAGGCGTACGCGCCGATCGCGCAGCTCGTCCGCGCGAAGATCCTGGAGATCGGCTACGACTCCTCGAAGAAGGGCTTCGACGGCGCCTCCTGCGGCGTGTCGGTGTCCATCGGCGCGCAGTCCCCCGACATCGCCCAGGGCGTCGACACCGCCTACGAGCAGCGTGTCGAAGGCGACGGCGACGAGCTGGACAAGCAGGGCGCCGGCGACCAGGGCCTGATGTTCGGCTACGCCTGCGACGAGACCCCCGAGCTGATGCCGCTCCCGATCCACATCGCGCACCGGCTCTCCCGCCGGCTGTCCGAGGTCCGCAAGGACGGCACCGTCCCCTATCTGCGGCCCGACGGCAAGACCCAGGTCACCATCGAGTACGACGGCGACAAGGCCGTCCGCCTCGACACCGTGGTGGTGTCCTCGCAGCACGCCGCCGACGTCGACCTCGACGCGCGGCTGACCCCCGACATCCGCGAGCACGTGGTCGACTACGTCCTGAACCGGCTGGCGCAGGACGGGATCAAGCTGGACACCGAGGGCTACCGGCTGCTGGTCAACCCGACGGGCCGGTTCGAGATCGGCGGCCCGATGGGTGACGCGGGCCTGACCGGCCGCAAGATCATCATCGACACGTACGGCGGCATGGCCCGCCACGGCGGCGGCGCGTTCTCCGGCAAGGACCCGTCCAAGGTGGACCGCTCGGCCGCGTACGCGATGCGCTGGGTCGCCAAGAACGTGGTCGCCGCCGGTCTGGCCTCGCGCTGCGAGGTGCAGGTCGCGTACGCCATCGGCAAGGCCGAGCCCGTCGGCCTGTTCGTGGAGACCTTCGGCACCGCGAAGGTGGAGACCTCGAAGATCGAGGAAGCCATCGGCGAGGTCTTCGACCTGCGCCCGGCCGCCGTCATCCGCGACCTGGACCTGCTGCGGCCCATCTACGCCCAGACCGCCGCCTACGGCCACTTCGGCCGCGAACTGCCCGACTTCACCTGGGAGCGCACCGACCGCGTCGACGCCCTGCGCGCCGCCGCCGGCCTGCGGTAGACGCCGGTCCGCGCCAACTGGCCCCGCCACACTCCAAGGAGAATCGTTGTGCGTATCGCCGTGGCCGGCTCCATCGCCACCGACCACCTCATGGTCTTCCCCGGACGCTTCGCCGACCAGCTGATCAGCGAACAGATGGACCGGGTCTCGCTGTCCTTCCTCGCCGACCGCCTCGAAGTCCGCCACGGCGGCGTCGGGGCCAACATCACCGTCGGTCTCGGCCGGCTGGGCCTGCGGCCCCTGCTCATCGGGGCCGCGGGCCTCGACTTCACCGAATACGGCGCCCGGCTGCGCGAAGCGGGCGTCGACACCACCTCCGTCCGCGTCAGCGAGACCCTGCACACGGCACGCTTCGTGTGCACCACGGACGACGACCAGAACCAGATCGCCACCTTCTACGCGGGTGCCATGGCCGAGGCGGGAAGGATCGACCTCGCCGAGACCCACGAGCGCGTGGGCGGCCTCGACCTCGTCCTCGTGGGCGCCGACGACCCCGCCGCGATGCTGCGCCACACCGCTGCGGCACACGCACTCGGCATCCCCGTCGCCGCCGACCCCTCGCAGCAGCTCGCCCGGCTCGACACCGAGCAGACCCGGCTGCTGGTGGACGGGGCGGACCTGCTGTTCACCAACGAGTACGAGAGCGCACTGCTGCGCGAACGCACCGGCTGGGACGAGGAGCAGGTGCTGGAGCGGGTCGGCACCTGGGTCGTGACCCGCGCCGCCGACGGGGTCTCGATCCTGACGGCCGGCGCCTCCCGTACGGACGTCCCCGCCGTCCTCACCGACGCCGCGGCCGACCCGACCGGCGTGGGCGACGCCCTGCGCGCCGGCTTCCTCGCCGCCGTGTCCTGGGGCCTGCCGTACGAGCGGGCCGCCCAACTGGGCTGCGCGCTGGCCACGGTGGTCCTCGAATCGGTCGGCACGCAGGAGTACAAGCTGCTCCCCTCCGAGCTGCTGTCCCGTATCGACCGCGTCTACGGCAGCGCCGCGGCGCGGGAGATCGAGCCGGGTCTGGCGGGGCGCGCATGAGGGGGAAGTGCGGGAGCGGGACGCCCGGGGGCCGCGCGCCCACGGGCGGGACGCCGGGCCGGGCGGGAGGGCGCAGATGACCGTACTGCGCGAGATGCTGCGCAGCGGGAGGCCCTCGTACTCCTTCGAGTTCTTCCCGCCGAAGACCGACGCGGGAACCCGCGTGCTGTGGGACGCGATCCGTCGGATCGAACCCCTCTCACCGTCCTTCGTATCGGTCACCTACGGGGCCGGCGGCTCCTCCCGGGACCGGACGGTCGAGGTCACCAAGCGGATCGCCGCAGAGACGACCCTGCGGCCCGTCGCCCACCTCACCGCCGTCGGCCACTCCGTCGCCGAACTGCGCCACATCCTCGGCCAGTACGCGGACGCGGGCGTCCTCGACGTCCTGGCCCTGCGCGGCGACCCGCCGGGCGATCCGAACGCGCCCTGGACAGCGCACCCGGAGGGCTTCCACCACGCCCACGAGCTGGTCTCGCTGGTCCGGAGGGCCGGGGAGTTCAGCGTGGGCGTCGCGGCCTTCCCGGAGCGGCACCCCCGCTCGCCGGACTGGGACAGCGACATCCGGCACTTCGTGGCCAAGTGCCGGGCCGGCGCCGACTACGCCGTCACGCAGATGTTCTTCCACGCCGAGGACTACCTGCGGCTGCGCGACCGGGTCACCGCGGCGGGCTGCGACACCCCGATCATCCCGGAGATCATGCCCGCCACCGACGTGCGCCAGATCCGGCGCTTCGCCGAGCTCAGCAGCGCCGCGTTCCCGCCGTCCCTCGCGCAGCGCCTGGAAGCAGCGCGCGACGACCCGGAGGAAGGGCACCGCATCGGCGTGGAGTACGCCACCGCCATGGCGCAGCGGCTGCTGGCGGAAGGAGCCCCCGGCCTGCACTACATCACCCTCAACCGCTCCACGGCGACCCTGGAGATCCACCGCAACATCCTCGGCTCGCCGAGCGCCGCCGCCCGGCCCCTGCTCGCCGCCCCGCGCTGAGCAGCACGGGGAGCGCCGAGTCCGTGGCGAGCCGTCCGTGGCCCCCGCACGCCGGGGGCCACGGGCGCCTGCGGGTGCGCCCACCACCCGCGCTCGACCTGCCGTCGAGCGGAGCTGGCCAAGCTCACCACCCATAGGACTCACCCGTGAAGGAACACCCAATGAGCCGACGCGTCGTCATCACCGGAATCGGCGTGGTCGCGCCCGGGGGAGTGGGCACCAAGGAGTACTGGTCCCTGCTCACTTCCGGGACGACCGCCACCCGGCCCATCAGCCTCTTCGACGCCACCGGGTACCGCTCCCGCATCGCCGCCGAGGTCGACTTCGACCCCCTCGCCCACGGATTCACCGCCGAAGAGGCCCACCGCCTCGACCGGGCGGCGCAGTTCGCGCTGGTCGCGGCCGGCGAGGCGCTGCGCGACAGCGGCCTGGACGGGGCGGACGCGGATCCGGAGCGCACCGGGGTCACCCTAGGCAGCGCGGTCGGCTGCACCATGGGCCTCGACGACCAGTACAACGCGGTGAGCCTGGGCGGCAGCACCTGGCAGGTGGACCACACCCTGGCCGCCCCGCACCTGTTCGACTACTTCGTCCCCAGCTCGATGGCGGCCGAAGTGGCCTGGCGGGTCGGCGCCCAGGGACCCGTGTCCATGGTCTCCACCGGCTGCACCTCGGGCCTGGACTCCATCGGCCACGCCGCCGAGCTGATCCGCGAGGGCAGCGCCGACGTGATGGTCACCGGCGCCACGGAGGCACCCATCTCCCCGATCAGCGTGGCCTGCTTCGACGCCATCAAGGCGACCTCGCCGCGCAACGACGACCCGCGGACCGCCTCGCGGCCCTTCGACGCCACCCGCAACGGCTTCGTCCTCGGCGAGGGCTCGGCCGTGCTGGTCCTGGAGGAGCTGGAGAGCGCCCGCCGCCGCGGCGCCCACGTCTACGCCGAGATCGCCGGGTTCGCCGGCCGCTGCAACGCGTACCACATGACCGGACTGCGCTCCGACGGCGCGGAGATGGCCGCCGCCATCGACAGCGCCCTGGACGAGGCCCGGCTGGACGCCGGCGCCGTCGACTACATCAACGCCCACGGCTCCGGCACCAAGCAGAACGACCGCCACGAGACCGCCGCCTTCAAGCGGAGCCTCGGGCAGCACGCCTACGAGGTGCCCGTCAGCTCCATCAAGTCGATGATCGGGCACTCGCTCGGAGCGATCGGCTCGCTGGAGGTGGCCGCCTGCGCCCTGGCCATCGAGCACAACACCGTGCCGCCCACCGCGAACCTGCACACCCCCGACCCCACCTGCGACCTGGACTACACCCCGCTCGTCGCGCGCGAGCAGCGCACCGACACCGTGCTCAGCGTCGGCAGCGGTTTCGGCGGCTTCCAGAGCGCCATCGTCCTGACCCGCCCGCGCCTGGGAGATGCCGCATGACCACCGCCCCCGCCCCCGACTCCGCCCGCCCCGCCACCGGTTCCACCGCGCCGGTCGTCACCGGCATCGGCGTGGCCGCGCCGAACGGCCTGGGCACCGAAGCGTGGTGGGGGGCCGTGCTGCGCGGCGAGAGCGGCATCCGCCCGGTCGGCCGGTTCGACGCCGGGCAGTACCCCGCCCGCCTCGCCGGGGAGGTGCCGGGCTTCGACGCGGCCGACCACATCCCGAGCCGGCTGCTGCCCCAGACCGACCACATGACCCGGCTCGCCCTCACCGCCGCCGACGAGGCCCTCGCCGACGCGGCCGTCGACGTGTCCGCCCTGCCCGACTTCTGCGCCGGGGTCATCACCGCGGCCTCCGCGGGCGGCTACGCGTTCGGCCAGAAGGAACTCCAGGAACTGTGGAGCAAGGGCGGCCAGTACGTCAGCGCCTACCAGTCCTTCGCCTGGTTCTACGCCGTCAACACCGGCCAGATCTCCATCAGGAACGGGCTGCGCGGCCCCAGCGGCGTCCTGGTCACCGAGCAGGCCGGCGGCCTCGACGCGGTCGCCCACGCCCGCCGCCAGCTCCGCAAGAGCGGCGTACGGCTGCTGGTGACCGGCGGGGTGGACTCCTCCCTGTGCCCGTGGGGCTGGGCGGCGCACCTCGCCGGAGGCGAACTGAGCACCGCCGAGGACCCGGACCGGGCGTACCTGCCGTTCTCCGCCGACGCGGACGGCCACGTCGCGGGCGAGGGCGGCGCCCTGCTCGTCCTGGAGGACGCGGACCACGCACGCGAGCGGGGCGCCGCCCTGTACGGGGCCGTCGCCGGGTACGCCGCCACCTTCGACCCGCCGCCCGGCTCGGGCGGCACCCCGCGCCTGGGCGCCGCCGCCCGGCTCGCCCTGCGGGACGCCGGGCTGGAGGCCGCCGACGTCGACGTGGTCTTCGCCGACGCCGCCGGCCGGCGCACCGCCGACCGCGAGGAGGCCGGCGCCCTCGCCGCCCTGTTCGGCGCGTACGGCGTCCCCGTGACCGCGCCGAAGACCATGACGGGCCGGCTCGCCGCGGGCGGCGCCTCCCTGGACCTGGCGGCCGCCCTGCTCTGCCTGCGGGACGGGGTGATCCCGCCGACCGTCAACGCGGGGCCGCCGGCCGCGGACTGCCCGGTCGACCTGGTCACCGAGGTACGCCGGCCCGACCGGCTGCGTACCGCCCTGGTCCTGGCCCGCGGCCGCGGCGGCTTCAACGCGGCCGTGGTGGTACGCGCCGCCTGACGGCCGCCTGGTGACGGACCCGGGGGCCCCGAAGACCGTCCGGGGGCCCCGGGACACGAGGACCGTCGAGAAGGCCGAGCCGGGCGGCACCTGCCTGCGCTACGGCCGCGTACCGACGGGGAGGCCCCTGCTGCCCGCGGGCGAGACGGCCGACGCGCCGTGCCACGGCGGGCCCTTCGGCGCGAAGGCGATCTCCGGGGGCGAGGACGCCGCCGAGGCGGACGCGTACCGCGGGGTCCCGGGCACGCCCGTCGGGAGGGCGATGCGCCGGCCCTCGTGCCACCCCGCACCCCGGCGACTTCGACGAAGGTGGGAGAGACGAGACTCCCGCCCTCGACCGGGGTGAGTCCCTCGCGCGCCTAGCGCGCAGCCGGTCGCTGCCCGGCCCGGCCGTCGATGGCGACCGCGTCCTCTCCTGCGATCACGCCCGGTTCCCGGACTGGTCCCCACCCGCCTCGGATACGAGGAGACCGGCGGCGCCGTGGAGCGCGGGCACGTCGTCCACGCTCCGGCCGCGGAGCCGCTGCACGTCCACGCCCGAGCCGCGCGCGGCGGCACCGCGCGGGCCGGCTCAGGGCGTCAGGACCAGCGCCCAGGCGAGCAGACCGGTGGCCGCCGTGCACAGCAGCGTGCGCCAGACGTTGGCCCGTACCCACGGCCCCTCGAAGCCGCGGCGGACTGCGGCCGCGTCGGCGATCCGGGCGGGCGGACCGGCCTTCTCCAGGGCGTTGTTCAGCGGGATGTTGACGCGGGCCGTGACACCCATCGCGACGAGGTAGCACACGAACGCCCCCGCCAGCGGCCCGAGCACGGCGGTGCGGGCGGACAAGGCGTGCAGGACCAGCGCGAGGCCGGTGAAGAGCAGGGCGCCGATGTAGCCGAGGACGAACCAGCCGTTGAGGATGGCGACGTTGATGCGCTGCATCACCTCGATGACGGTCCGGTCGTCGGTGCGCCGCAGGGCGGGCATCACCGACACGGCGAAGCCGTAGAAGAGGCCGCTGACCAGACCCATCGTGATCGTCGCGGCGACGAGTGACGCCGAACGTGCCATTTCCATACGGGTGCTCTCCCCCGGTCGACCGGCCCCTTGCGTCCCGCCGATCCTACGGGCCCCTCGCGCCGCGGCAGGCGGCGAACGCACGCCGGAGCGCACGGCTCCAGCGGGACTCAGGGCAGGTTCGAGGAATGGTTCCTGGGGTCGGTGTAGGGGCGGTCCAGGGGACGGAAGCCCTCTCCCGGTCGTGGCGGCGCACGGTACTCTCCCGCCTGGGCCCGCACGCCCGCCTGCCACCCTCCGAGAGGAAACACACCGTGAAGGACCCCAAGGACAGGCTGGACGCCCTCCGGGCCGACATCGAGCGCCGCAACCCCGCGCAGCCGGAGTTCCACCAGGCGGTAAGGGAAGTCCTGGACAGCCTCGCCCCGGTGTTCGCCGCCCGCCCCGAGTACGCCGACCCGGCCGTGGCGCTGGTCGAGCGGATCACCGAGCCGGAGCGGCAGATCCTCTTCCGCGTGCCGTGGACCGACGACCGGGGCCGGGTGCAGGTCAACCGCGGCTACCGGGTCGAGTTCAACAGCGCGCTCGGCCCGTACAAGGGCGGCCTGCGTTTCCACCCGTCCGTGGACATCGGCGTGGTGAAGTTCCTCGGCTTCGAGCAGATCTTCAAGAACGCCCTCACCGGCCTCGGTATCGGCGGCGGCAAGGGCGGCAGCGACTTCGACCCGCACGGCAAGTCCGACGCCGAGGTCATGCGCTTCTGCCAGTCGTTCATGACGGAGCTGTCGCGGCACATCGGCGAGCACACCGACGTCCCGGCCGGTGACATCGGCGTCGGCGGACGTGAGATCGGCTACCTGTTCGGCCAGTACCGGCGCATCACCAACCGCTGGGAGGCCGGCGTCCTCACCGGCAAGGGCCAGGGCTGGGGCGGTTCCGCGATCCGCCCGGAGGCCACCGGCTACGGCTCGGTGCTGTTCGCCGCGGAGATGCTGGCGGTGCGGGGCGAGTCCCTGGACGGCCTGAGCGCGGTGGTCTCGGGCTCCGGCAACGTCGCCCTCTACACGATCGAGAAGCTCCAGCAGCTGGGCGCCAACCCGCTGACGGCCTCCGACTCCTCCGGCTACGTGGTCGACGACAAGGGCATCGACCTCGCGCTGCTGAAGCAGATCAAGGAGGTCGAGCGCGGCCGCATCAGCGAGTACGCCGCCCGGCGCGGGTCGTCGGCCCGCTTCGTGCAGGGCGGACGGGTCTGGGAGGTCCCGGCGGACGTGGCCTTCCCGTCGGCCACGCAGAACGAGCTCGGCGCGCAGGACGCGCGGACGCTGGTCGCGGGCGGGGTCAAGGCGGTGTCGGAGGGCGCGAACATGCCGACGACGCCGGAGGCGGTACGGGTGCTGCAGGAGGCGGGCGTCGCGTTCGGCCCCGGCAAGGCGGCGAACGCGGGCGGTGTCGCGGTCAGCGCGCTGGAGATGGCGCAGAACGCGGGGCGCGTGGCGTGGGGGCGCGAGCGGGTGGAGGAGGAACTGGCCGGCATCATGCGGTCGATCCACGCCGTGTCGTACGAGACCGCCGAGCGGTACGGAGCGCCGGGGGACTACGTGACGGGCGCGAACATCGCCGGCTTCGAGCGGGTCGCCGACGCGATGCTGGCGCAGGGCGTGATCTGACCCTCGCCCGCAGGCCTTGAGCGCCCGGCCGGGCCCGTTCGCGACGCCGTCCGACGCGCGGGCCCGGCCGGGGCGCCCACCCCGGGCACCTCCGGACCGTCCGGGGGTTGCGGGGCGGGCGGGTGTCAGTGCGCCACGAGGTCGGCGAGCAGCTTCGCCGCGGGCTCCGGGTGGACGAGCCAGCTCAGGTGGCTCCCCGGGAGCGTCCGGACCTCGAAGGGGTTGTCGGGGGTGAGCGCGTCGGCTTCGCGGATCATGCGGTCCTGGGCGGCGGGCGGGATGCTGGCGTCGTCGGCCAGGCGCACATAGGTCTTGGGAACCCGGCCCCAGGTCGCGGCCCGCGCGCGGTCGGCGGACGTACCGACGTCGAGGTTCTCGTCGGGCTGAAAGGTGTTCAGGACGGTCCGGAACTCGTCATCGGTGAGGTCGGCGGCGAACGCCGCCTTGAACGCGGCGAGCGCCGCCGGGTCGGCGGTACGGAAGTTGACCCGCAGCAGACCGAGTTCGGCCGGGTTGCCGACCAACGTGGAGGCGAAGGCCGTCGCGTCGACGTCCGCCATCTCCGGTTGGGCGTAGTAGTCGCCCACCGCCAGATCGACGGGGCACCAGGCGGAGACGTAGACGATCCGGTCGATCAGCTCGGGCCGGGCGTTGGCGACGGCGGTGGCCGTGACGCCGCCCCTGCTGTGCGCGACGAGGACGGTGGGCCCGTTCCGCTTGGCCCGTTCGAGGACCTCGATCACGCGGGCCGCGTTGTCGGCGAGCGCGACCCCTTTGATGCCGCCCGGTTCCGCGGCGAGTGCGTCCGGGTCCTGGGGAGCCTGGTAGGCCGCGGGGAAAGTGGCCTCGAAACCGTGCCCCGGGAGGTCGACGGCGAGCGAGCGGTGCCCGTGCAGGGCGAGTTCGGCCTGTAGCGGAGCGAACGAGAACGAGTTCGCGAAGGCCCCGTGCACGAATATGAACGTCGGTGAATTCTGCATGCCTCAGCCTCCGACAGAACGATCTCCCGAGCAAGATCACGTCGGGTCGCCCGGTCACTGCTGCTGTGCGTGGCTCCGCCCCGCACGCCTCGAACGCCGGCGGGGGCCGGCTCCGGGGGGTGGGGTCGGGGCCGGGTCGTAGCCTGGGGGGACCACTAACGAGGAGTCGCGCGTGCTTACCGCACTGAACGGGGTGTACGGGGATCGGGCCGACGCGGTCAGCGTCGCCGGACGGGTCTGCTCGTACGAGCAACTGCTGGGCGCCGCCAGGGCGGTGGCGGCCGATGCCACCGACACCGGGGCCCCCGCCTTCGCCGTCACCGCGACCGCGTCGCTGGAGACCGTCGCCGCCGCCGTCGGCGCGCTGCTGGCCGGGGTGCCGCTGGTACCGCTGCCGCCCGACGCCGGGCCGGCCGAGCGGGAGCACATCCTGCGCGACTCCGGGGCGGTCGAGATCGACGTCGACTTCGCGCGCAAGGGCCCCGACCGCGGACACCGGCCCGCCGCCGACGGGGAACCCGCGCTGATCCTCTACACCTCCGGGACCACCGGTCCGCCCAAGGGGGTGGTGCTCACGGCGGCCGCCATCGCCGCCGACCTCGACGCCCTCGCCGAGGCCTGGCAGTGGACCGCCGAGGACACCCTCGTACACGGCCTGCCCCTGTTCCACGTACACGGCCTCGTCCTCGGCGTGCTCGGCGCCCTGCGCACCGGCAGCCGCCTCGTGCACACCGGCCGGCCCACTCCCGAGGCGTACGCCGCGGCCGGCGGCAGCCTGTACTTCGGGGTGCCGACCGTCTGGTCCCGCGTCGCCGCCGAACCCCGGGCGGCCGCCGCCCTCTCCGGGGCCCGGCTGCTCGTCTCGGGCAGCGCCGCCCTGCCCGCGCCCGTGTTCCGGGACCTGGAAGCCCTGACCGGCCACCGGCCCGTCGAGCGGTACGGCATGACCGAGACCCTGATCACCGTCAGCGGCCGCGCGGGCGGCGAGGTCCACCCCGGTACGGTCGGCACCCCGCTGCGCGGCGTACGGACCCGTATCGCCGCCGAACCCGGCGCGGAGATCGGCGAACTCCAGCTCACCGGGCCGACCCTGTTCGCCGGATACCTGGGCCGGCCGGAGGCCAGCGCGGCCGCGTACACCGAGGACGGGTGGTTCCGTACGGGTGACATCGCCGCCGTCGACGAGGACGGCGTGCACCGCATCGTGGGCCGGGCCTCCATCGACATGATCAAGTCGGGTGGCTACCGGATCGGCGCGGGCGAGATCGAGAACGCCCTGCTCGACCATCCCAAGGTCAGCGAGGCGGCCGTGGTCGGCGTCCCGGACACCGACCTCGGGCAGCGCATCGTGGCGTTCGTCGTGGCCGAGGGCGTCACCGGCGCCGAACTCACCGACTTCGTCGCCTCGCACCTGTCGGTGCACAAGCGCCCCCGCGAGGTGCGCTTCGTCGCGTCGCTGCCGCGCAACGCCATGGGCAAGCCGCAGAAGAGGCTGCTGCTCACGGACGGACCCGACGGCCTCACGGGGGAGCGGCGGTGAACGGGCTCGACCGCGCCATGCGCACCACCGGCAGTCCCTGGCTGCGCCGCTTCGACGCCGGACCGCACTCACCGGACGCACCCGTCCTGCTGGTGCTCCCGCACGCGGGCGGCAGCGCCGCCTACTACCGCCCGTTCTCCCCGGCGCTGTCCGCCCACGCCGAGGTGCTCATCGCCCAGTACCCCGGGCGTCAGGAGCGGATCGACGAGCCGGTCCCGGGGAGCATCGCCGCCCTGGCCGACGGCGTGGAAGAGGCGCTGCGGCCCTGGCGGGGGCGGCCGTTGACCGTGTTCGGGCACAGCATGGGCGCGCTGGTCGGCTACGAGCTGACGCGCAGCCTGGAGCGCGCCGGCGTACCCCCGCGCGGGCTGATCGTCTCCGGGCGCCGCTCGGCGCTCCTGGACCGGGAGGAGGACGTCCACCTCCAGGGCGACGACGCGCTGATCGCGACGCTGACCGCCCTCGCCGGGACCGACGCCCGGCTGCTGGCCGACCCGGCGTTGCGGGAGCTGATCCTCCCGGCGCTGCGCGGCGACTACAAGGCGGTCGAGACCTACCGGCACCGACCGGGCCCTGCGCTGCGCACGCCCGTCAGCGTGCTGACCGGGGAGTCGGACCCGCGCGTCGGCGTGCCCGAGGCCATGGCCTGGCGGGAGCTGACCGGGGGAGCGTTCACCTTCCGCTCCTTCCCCGGCGGGCACTTCTACCTCAATGAGCAGCGCGAGGCGGTGACCCGGGCCGTCATCGAGGACCTGGCGGCCTTCACGGGCCGTCCCGCACCGGCCGGTTGACCCGGGCGGCCGGGGCGGTAGGCGGGTGGCCGGATCGGGAGCAACGATCTGGGCAGGGCGGACGGGCGTGGGTACGTTGCTCGCATGGATCAAACGGCTGGCGCTCCCAGAACCGATCACCGTGCCCTCTTAGCGGCCTCAGTCACCGTCGTCATGTGGGCCTCCGCATTCGTCTCCATCCGCGCGTCGGCCCAGCACTTCGGGCCCGGCGCCCTGGCTCTGGGCCGGCTCCTGACCGCTTCGCTCGCACTCGGCGTGGTGCTGCTGGTCAAGCGGGTGCCGCCGCCGTCGCGGCAGGCCTGGCCGGGGATCCTCGCCTCCGGTGTGCTGTGGTTCGGGCTCTACATGGTGGCCCTGAACTGGGGGGAGCAGGGCGTCGACGCCGGCACCGCGGCGATGGTCGTCAACATCGGTCCCATCGTCATCGCCCTACTGAGCGGCTGGATCCTCAAGGAGGGTTTCCCGCCGATGCTGCTGGCGGGCATGGCCGTCTCCTTCGTGGGCGCGGCCGTCGTGGGGCTGTCCACCTCCAAGGGCGGCGGCTCCTCCCTGACCGGTGTGCTGCTCTGCCTGCTGGCGGCGCTCACCTACGGGGCCGGGGTGGTCTCGCAGAAGCCGGCGCTGCGGCACGCGAGTCCGCTCCAGGTGACCACGTACGGCTGTTTCGTCGGTACGGCGGTCACCCTGCCGTTCGCCGGGCAGCTGTTCGCGCAGCTGCCCGAGGCGCCGCTGGGCGCCACGCTCAACATGGTCTACCTGGGCCTCTTCCCGACCGCCCTGGCCTTCACCACCTGGACGTACGCGCTGTCGCGCACCACGGCCGGGAAGATGGGCGCGACCACGTACGCGGTGCCCGCCGTGGTGGTGCTGATCGCCTGGATCCTCCTGGACGAGGTGCCCGGCTGGCTGACCCTGCTGGGCGGTGCCATCTGCCTCGGCGGTGTGGCGGTCTCCCGGACGCGCGGCACACGCCCCGCCCCCGCGGACGCGCCGGTCGCGAAGGAGGCCGCCGACCGGCCGTGACCGGCGGCGGGTGAGGTGCCGGAAAAGGGCGGCGGGGGTGCCCCGTCGCCCTTTCGCGTGCCAGGAACACCCCAGAATACAGACTCCTTGGTCTGTTTTTGAGTGGGCGTCAGGTCGGATCCGGGTACAGGTTGGGGCCGTTGTGGAGCGCGGTACGGGTGGACGGCGAGTGTGGGGCGGCGTTCCGTGAGGTTACCCCTGATGAAAACGGCGCAGTTGGTTTGATATTGACAAACCGTGGGGCCTGTTTTTTACTGAGGCAGGCTCATCCACGGACAGGGGAGTACGCGTGGACATCGAAGTACTTGGCACACTGGCGGTGCGGGAGCACGGAGTCTCCATCACGCCGACCGCCCTCAAGCCGCGGCAGGTCCTGGCGCTCCTGGCCCTGCACGCCGACCAGGTCGTGCCCGTGTCGGCCCTCATCGAGGAGCTGTGGGCCGGTGAACCGCCGCGCAGCGCCCGTACCACCCTGCAGACGTACGTGCTCCAGCTCCGCTCGCTCATCACCACCGCCCTCGAACAGGGCGGCGACGGCACGCGCACGGCCAAGGACGTCCTCGTCACCCTGCCCGGCGGCTACCTGCTCGACAGCAACGGCGGCACCAGCGACGTCCGCGAGTTCGACCGGCTCGCGGGCCTCGGCTACCGCGCCATGGACGCCGGTGACCACCCCGGCGCAGCCCGTCTGCTGCGCGAGGCGCTGGCCCTGTGGTCCGGGCCCGCGTTCGCCGACGTGGCGGGCGGCGTGCAACTGGACATGGAGTGCCGCCGCCTGGAGGAGACCCGGCTGTGCGCGCTCGACCAGCGCATCGACGCCGACCTGCGGCTCGGCCGCCACCGGGAGCTGCTCGCCGAACTCACCGTCCTCGCCAGCCGCTACCGCACCCACGAGAACCTCCACGGCCAGTTCATGCTGGCCCTGCACCGCTCCGGACGCCGCGGTGAGGCCCTCGACGTGTACCAGCGCTTGCGGGGCACCCTGGTGCGCGAACTGGGCATCGAGCCGTCGGTGGCGCTGCGCAGGCTCCAGCGCTCGATCCTCATGGCCGGCCCGGAGGCCGCGGCCGGCGCCGCGGCGGCCGCCCAGCCCGCGGCATCCGCCGTGTCCGCGGCGGCCGTCCAGAACCCCGACGAGCGGCTCGTCCGCGTCGGCTGAACCGGGGCGGCCGCTAAGCCGGTTGCGGGCGGAAGCGGTTGATGGCGTCCAGGTGCTTGGCCCGCATCTCGTGGTCGCGTACGCCCAGGCCTTCTTCCGGGGCCAGGGCGAGGACGCCGACCTTGCCCTGGTGGAGGTTGCGGTGGACGTCGTAGGCGGCCTGGCCGGTGTCCTCCAGCGCGTACACCTTCGAAAGGGTGGGGTGGATCTTTCCCTTGATGATGAGGCGGTTGGCTTCCCAGGCCTCGCGGTAGTTCGCGAAGTGCGAGCCGATGATGCGCTTGAGGGACATCCACAGGTAGCGGTTGTCGTACTCGTGCCGGAACCCGGAGGTGGAGGCGCAGGTGACGATGGTGCCGCCCTTGCGGGTCACGTACACCGAGGCGCCGAAGGTCTCGCGGCCCGGGTGCTCGAAGACGATGTCCACGTCCTCGCCGCCGGTCAGCTCGCGGATGCGCTTGCCGAAGCGCTTCCACTCCCGCGGATCCTGCGTCTGCTCGTCCTTCCAGAACGTGTAGCCCTCCGCGCTGCGGTCGATGACCGCCTCCGCCCCCATGGCACGGCAGATGTCCGCCTTCTCCGGGCTGGACACCACGCAGATCGGGTTGGCGCCCCCGGCCAGCGCCAGCTGGGTGGCGTACGAGCCGAGGCCGCCGCTGGCGCCCCAGATCAGGACGTTGTCACCCTGCTTCATGCCGGCGCCGTTGCGCGAGACCAGCTGGCGGTAGGCGGTGGAGTTCACCAGACCGGGAGCTGCGGCCTCCTCCCACGTCAGGTGCTCGGGCTTGGGCATCAGCTGGTTCGACTTGACGAGCGCCAGCTCCGCCAGACCGCCGAAGTTCGTCTCGAAGCCCCAGATCCGCTGCTCCGGATCGAGCATCGTGTCACCGTGCCCGTCGGCGGACTCCAGCTCCACCGACAGGCAGTGCGCCACGACGCGGTCGCCCGCCTTCCACCGGTTGACGCCCGGGCCCGTACGCAGCACCACGCCCGCCAGGTCCGAACCGAGCACGTGGTAGGGCAGGTCATGGCGCCTGGTCAGCTCCGACAGGCGCCCGTAGCGCTCCAGGAACCCGAACGTCGGCAACGGCTCGAAGATCGAGGACCACACCGTGTTGTAGTTGACGGCACTGGCCATCACCGCGACCAGCGCCTCGCCCGGCCCGGGCTGCGGCGTCGGGACGTCCTGGAGCCGCAGGGACTTGCGCGGATCCTTGTCCGCCGAGGCCATCCCCTCGAACATGTCCGTCTCGTCCCGGCGCACGACGTTCCCGCGGTACGAGTCCGGCAGCGCCAGCGCGGCGAAGTCGGCCGGCGTCGCGGTCTCGGAGAGCAGGGCATTGACGATCTCGTCCACGTGAATTCCCTTGCGAAATAGAGGGGACGGTTCCGGACAGGGTAAGGGCGTTTCCGGACCCCCCGCCGGTCACTTTTCACAACCCGGAGAAAACCGGCGGAAGAATTGACATGCCCGTCGGCCGGTTCCCCGGTGGAGCGGAACACCTGAGGAAACACTCGATGATCTCGCAGGTCATAGCTGGTGTGATCGCTTACCGAGGTCGGGGTCGAGAATCCCTGGAAAGGTGCTGGACCATTCGGGGAAGCGGCCCCACGCTTCGCTACCGTTCGACTGTCAAGGCCGAAAACCGACGGAATACGACCAGCTGCGGAGGCAACCGTGAAGATTCAGGTTCTGGGTCCGTTGAGTGCGGAGGTCAACGGGGGCTCGATCGTTCCGACGGCCGGAAAACCACGCCAGATACTGGCGCTCCTGTCCCTGTATCCGGGACGGGTGGTCCCCGTCCCCACCCTCATGGAGGAGCTCTGGCGGACGGAACTCCCGCAGAGCGCCCTGACCACCCTGCAGACGTACATCCTCCAGCTGCGCCGGCGCCTGGGCACGGCCATGGGTCCGGGCGCCGGCACCGGCGCGAAGGACGTCATCGCCACCCGGCACGGCGGGTACCTGCTCCAGATCGCCCCCGAGGCCGTCGACGTCCACACCTACGAGAGCCTCGTGCGCGCCGGCCAGCAGGCCTTCGACGCCGGTGACGACGCGGCCGCCGCTGCCCGGCTGCGCGAGGCCCTCGCCCTGTGGCAGGGCCCGGCGCTGGTCGACGTACACGTGGGCCCCATCCTCGGCATCGAGGTGCTGCGGCTGGAAGAGAGCCGGCTCGTCACGCTGGAGCGGCGCATCGACGTCGACCTGCGCCTGGGCCGGCACGCCGAACTCATCGTGGAGCTGACCGGGCTGATCGCCCGTCACCCGCAGCACGAGGGCCTGCACTCCCAGGCGATGGTCGCCCTCTACCGCTCCGGCCGCCAGGCCACCGCCCTCGACGTGTACCGCCGGCTGCGCGCCCGCCTCGTCGAGGAGCTCGGCGTCGAACCGAGCCCGCAGCTCCAGCGCCTGCACCAGGCGATGCTGACCGTGGACCCCGCCCTCGACGTCGTCGCCGGCCCGCGCCGCTCCTCCACCTTCGACCTCTTCGCCGCGTAGGCCCGGCGAGCCGGCGCCCGACCGCGGTTCGAGGCACCGTCGACCGGCTCTCCGGCACCCGGCGCGATGGTCGGAGGCCGGGGGTCGAGAGAGGTGTGAGCCGATGTCAGGTGAACGTGTGCGTCACACGTCGTACGCGGTGGACGTGGCGGCGCCCGCAGGAGTGGTCTACGCGCTGCTCGCGGACACCACCCAGTGGCCGCTGTTCATCCCGCCGAGCATCCACGTCGAACGGCTGGACTTCGACGGGACCCACGACCGCTTCGGCATGTGGGCCACCGCCGGCGGCACCGTCACGTCCTGGATCTCCCGCCGGTCCCTGGACAGCGCCGCCCGCACCATCGACTTCCACCAGGAGGTCCCCGCGCCGCCCGCGACCTCCATGGGAGGCCGCTGGGCCGTCGAGGAGCGGGGACCGGGGCGGTCCCGGCTGACCCTGCTGCACCACTTCACCGTCGCGGACGACAACCGGGCCGACGCCGAGTGGGTCACCCGCGCCACCGACGCCAACAGCGGCGCGGAACTGGCCCGGCTCAAGGAAACCGCCGAGCGCTGGACGCGCCTGGACGACCTCCTGCTCACCTTCGAGGACTCCGTGCGCGTCCAGGGCCCCGCCGAACTCGTCTACGCGTTCCTCTACGGGGCCGAGGACTGGCCCGCCCACCTGCCCGACGTCACCCGCGCCGACGTCCGCGAGGACCGCACCGGGGTGCAGCTGCTGAGCCTGGACACCCGCGCGGCGGACGGCCGCACCCACACCGCCGAATCCGTGCGGGTCTGCTTCCCGCACGCCGGGCGGATCGTCTTCAAGGAGACCCGCGGCCCCCTGCCGCTCGCCGCGCACACCGGCGAATGGTCGCTGGTGCCCGACGAGAACGGGCTGACCGCCGTCGCCCGCCACAGCGTCGTCCTGCGCGAGGAGGACGTCGAGGAGCTCCTCGGCCCCGGCGTCGACCTCGCCCAGGCCCGCGACCACGTACGCAGCACCCTGGGCGCCGCGAGCACCGCCACGCTGCACCGTGCCCGCCGGTACGCGGAATCCGCCGTCCGCGTCCTCACCCCGGGGAGATGACCCGCCCCCACCGCCCGCGCCCGCAGCGCACCGCACCCCGACAGGAGCGACCACCATGGTGACCTTCGTCAACAAGCTCAGCGTCCACGGCGACCTCCGCCGGTTCCTCGCGGCCAGGAACCGTCTCACGCGCTTCCTCAGTGCCCAGCCCGGCTGCGTCAGCCACCAGACGCTGCGCCTCGTCGGCGCCGCGGACGTGTTCGTGGAACTGTCCGTCTGGAAGGACGCCGACGCGCACCGGGCCGCCGTCGCCGAGGACGGCTACCGCAGGCTGAGCGAGGAACTGGCCGAACTCGCCGCGCCCGAACCGGGCCTGTACGAGGCGGTCGCGGGCGAGGCGGCCGTCGCCTGAGCCGCCCGCCGGCCCCCGCACCGGCTGTACGAGCCTTCCAGCGCCGGTCCAGTACGGCTCGAGCGTCCCGGGGCAGGGTCGACCGTGGACCGACCCGCACGACCAGGAGCATGTCTATGCGAATGTCCTCACCCACCGCGTCCCTGGCTCACTCCCAGCTCTCGCTGGACGAGGTCACCAAACGCTACGACGACCACGTGGTGCTGGACCGGGTGTCGCTGACGGTCAAGCCGGGCGAGAAGGCCGGCGTCATCGGGGACAACGGATCGGGCAAGTCGACGCTGCTGCGGCTGATCGCCGGCGTCGAGAGCGCCGACAACGGTGACGTGACCGTCGCCGCCCCCGGCGGGACCGGCTACCTGCCCCAGCGGCTGGAACTGCCCGCCGGCGCCACCGTCAAGGACGTACTGGACCGGGCGTTCGCCGACCTGCGTGAGGTCGAGCGCAAGCTGCACGAGGCGGAGGACGCGCTCGTCGACGACGACCCCCGGCTCCTGGAGACCTACGGCGACCTGCTCGCCGAGTTCGAGGCGCGCGGCGGCTACGAGGCGGACGCCCGCGCCGACGCCGCCCTGCACGGCCTGGGCCTGCCCGGCCTCGACCGGGCCCGGGCCGTCGACACCCTCTCCGGCGGGGAGCGTTCACGGCTGGCGCTGGCCGCGACCCTGGCCGCCGCCCCCGAACTGCTGCTGCTGGACGAGCCGACGAACGACCTGGACGACCAGGCCGTCGACTGGCTGGAGAAGCGGCTGCGCGACCACCGGGGCACCGTCGTCGTCATCACCCACGACCGGGCGTTCCTGGAAGCCGTCACCTCCGCCATCTTGGAGGTCGACCCGGACCGGCGCACCGTCAACCGCTACGGCAACGGCTACCAGGGCTACCTCACGGCCAAGGCCGCCGCCCGCGCCCGCTGGGAGCAGGAGTACGAGGACCACCTCCAGGAGATCGCCCGCCAGGAGAAGCTCGCCGAGAACGCCGGCCGGATGCTCGCCTCGATCGCCTCCAAGGGCCCCTGGGCGTTCAGCGGCTCCGAGCACCACCGCGCCAGGTCCTCCTCCACGGCCACCTCCGGCAAGGCCCGCAACGCCAACGAACGGCTGCGCAGGTTGCGGGAGAACCCCGTGCCCGCCCCGCCCGAGCCGCTGCGCTTCACCGCATCCCTCGCCGTCGGGAACGAGGAGGCGCCGACCGGAACGGACGGCCCCCTGACCGAAATCTCGGGCGTCGAGGTCGCCGGCCGGCTGCGGATCGACGCGCTGGCCATCGCACCCGGCGAACGGCTCCTGGTCACCGGGCCCAACGGCGCGGGCAAGAGCACCCTGCTGCGGGTGCTCGCCGGGGACCTGACCCCCGACCGCGGGACCGTACGCCGGGCCGCGCACACCGGCTGGCTGCGTCAGGACGAGGCCCCCAAGCACCCCCGCCGCTCGGTGCTGGCCGAGTTCGCCGAGGGCCGGCCCGGTCACCCCGACGAGTACGCCGAACAGCTGCTGGCGCTCGGCCTGTTCCGCGCGTCCGAGCTGGAGCTGCCCGTCGGCTCGCTGTCGGTGGGCCAGCGCCGCCGCATCGACGTGGCGCGCCTGGTGACCCGGCCGGTGGACCTGCTGCTGCTGGACGAGCCCACCAACCACCTGTCCCCGCTGCTGGTGGAGGAGCTGGAGGAGGCCCTCGCGCAGTACACGGGCGCGGTGGTCACCGTCACGCACGACCGGCGGATGCGGCGCGGCTTCGAGGGGACCCACCTGGAGCTGCGCGACGGAGCGCCGTACACGGGGTGACACCCCCGGTGCGGCGCGCCGCGCCGCGTCACACCGTGACGCTGCACCCCGCGCCGCATCACACGGCGACGAGGTGGGCCGCCCCGCGGACCGCATCCAGCAGGGCGGCCTGCCGCCGCGACTCCTCACCGAGCAGCTGCAGGCCCGGCGCGGCGCGCCGCGGCTCCCGCACGGCGCCGGCGAAGTACCGCAGCACGGCCTCGAAGTGGTCCTCGGCGGGCACGCGCACCTCGGTGTGGTCCGTCCCGACGCTGAGGCGGACGACCGGCGCGTGGTCGGGGGCCGTCGTGTACACGTGGTCGACGGACAGGGTGCCCGCGCTGCCCTGGATCTCGTACCAGGACCGGTAGTGGTGCTCCATCCCGAACCGGACGTGCGCCGCGGCCCCGTCGGGCGCGGCCAGCAGCACGGAGCCGGAGAGGTCCACGCCGTGCCGCTCGCTGTGGCGCAGCACCGCCCCGGCGACGGACAGGTCCCCGCCGAGGAAGCGCAGGGCGGCCCGCAGCGGGTAGACGCCGTTGTCGAGCAGCGCCCCGCCGCCGACCGCCGCATCGAGGCGGGTGTCGCCCTGCGGACGGGGCGGGATGGTGAACGCCGCCGACACGGCGCGGACCGTGCCGAGCGTGCCGGCCGCCAGCAGCCCCGACACCGTCCGCTGGGTGGCGTGGTGGAGGAACATGAAGTTCTCCAGCAGGACCAGCGAACGCTCCCCGGCGAGGCGGAACAGCCGCTCGGCATCCGCCCCGTTCGTGGCCAGCGGCTTCTCCACGAGCACGTGCTTGCCCGCGCGCAGCGCCCGCTCGGCCCACCGCGCGTGCAGCAGCGTCGGCAGGCACAGGTAGACGGCCTCCACGTCGGCTCGCTCCAGCAGCGCCTCGTAGGAGGCGGCGGGTGTCCCGCCGAACCGCCGCGCGAACGCGGCGGCCCGCGCGGGGTCGCGCGCGGCGACGCCGGCCAGGGTGAGCTGCGGGGTGCGCAGCAGCGCGGGCAGTGTCCGGCGGGCGGCGATGTCACCGCAGCCGAGGACGCCGAGGCGCAGCGGGGCCGGCCCGGGGGTCTGCGCGGGGGCGGGCACGGGCGTGGGCATGGGCGTGTCCCTCAGTACAGCGTGTGGGCGCAGACCACCAGGGTGCGCAGTTCGACGTTGAGCTGGTTGCCGTACGCCAGCAACTCCGTGAGCTGGGCGAACGTCAGCCAGGCGTAGTCGTCGGGCACGTCCTCGGTGAACGCGTCGGGCGCCTCGACGATCACGTACCGGTTCTCCGCGTGGTAGAAGCGGCCGCCCTCCTCGGACTGCACCGCGTCGTAGCGGACCCGGCCGGCCGGAGCGGCCAGGACGTCCGCGAGGAACGGCGGGAAGGGCTGCGTACCCGGGCCGGTGTGGTCGGCGGGGCGGCAGTGGACGGTCGGCGCGAGTTCGGCGACGTTGAGGTGGCCGACGTCGACGCGGGCCTGCACCAGCGCGTGCAGGGTGCCGCCGATCCGCTTGACGACCAGCGCCATCAGCCCCGGCACCTGCGGCTGGATCAGCGGCTGCGACCAGGACGCCACCTCGCGGTTGCTGGCGCGGATGTCGGCGCCGATGACGCGGAAGCGGCGGCCGCTGTCGTGGCCGATCTCCTCACCGGTGCGCCGCCAGCCGTCCTCGGCGACCGCGTCGAGCGGGATCCGGCGCTGGACCAGTTCGCGCAGCGCCCGGATGCCGGTGAGCCAGCTGAGGATCTCCGGCATGGTGTGCCGGGAGGCCGCCGACGGGTCGTGGAAGGAGCGCAGCACCGGGCCGGCGGACGCGCCGTCGCCGGCGCCGGCCGTGGGCAGGCAGGCGAGGATGGAGCGGGTGTCCATGTTGACGACGTTGTCCAGGTGCAGCAGCCGCAGCAGCTGGCCGAAGGTCAGCCAGCGGAACTCGGGCCCCGTCTCGATGTCCTCGTCCACCTCGATGATCATGTTGCGGTTGCGTTTGGCGAGGAACCAGTCGGCCTGCTCGGACTGGAGCACGTCCACCAGCACGCGGGCCCGCCCGCGCCGCAGGAACAGGTCGAGGTGGGGGATGGGGCGGCCCTTGTGCACGCCGGTGAAGTTGCTGCGCGTGGCCTGGACGGTCGGCGAGAGCTGGAGCGTGTTGATGTTGCCCGGCTCCATCTTGGCCTGCATCAGGAAGTGCAGCACGCCGTCGATCTCCCGGGCGACGATGCCCAGCAGACCCACCTCCGGCTGCACGATGATCGGCTGCCTCCAGCCCCCGGCGGGCAGGGCGTCGGCGTGGACGTGGAGTCCCTCGACGGCGAAGAAGCGGCCCGACTCGTGCCGCAGGTCCCCGGTCCCCTCCTCGAAGTACCAGCCGCGCAGCTGCGCGAACGGCACCCGCGTGACCCGGAACTCGCCCGCGCGGGCCCGCTCCGCCAGCCACGACGGCACCTGGGCGACCGGCATGGCCGGGCTGTCGGGGGTACGGGCCGAGACGAGCAGGCGGCGTGCGGTCTCCACGCGGTCGGCGGCCCGGGCCGCCGTGTCAGTGAGCATGCTCCAGCGCCTCCTCGATGATGGTGCAGACGGATCGCGTACGGTCGTTGAGGAAGAAGTGGCCGCCGGGCATCACCCACAGGCGGAAGTCCCCGGCCGCCACCTCCGACCAGCGCTGCGCGTCCTGGACGCAGACGTTCGGGTCGCTGTCGCCGGTCAGGACCGTGACCGGCATCCGCAGCGCCGCCCCCGGCCGGTGGACGTACGCGCCCGCCATCTCGTAGTCGCTGCGGATCGCCGGCAGCACCATGCGCAGCAGCTCCTCGTCCTGGAGCAGCGCCGGATCGGTGCCCTGGAGCCGGGAGATCATGGCGATCAGCTCCGCGTCGTCCAGCAGGTGTCCGGTGTCCCGGCGCGGCACCGTCGGCGCCCGGCGCCCCGACAGGAACAGGTGCACGGGCGCCTCGCCGTACGCGGCCAGCCGCCGGGCGGTCTCGTACGCGAGCGTGGCGCCCAGACTGTGCCCGAACAGGGCGAACGGCCGGCCGGTCCACTGCCGCAGTTCCGGCAGCAGCGCCTCGACCAGCTCCTCCACGCTCCGCGCGAAGGGCTCGGAGCGACGCTCCTGGCGGCCCGGGTACTGCACGGCCAGCACCTCGATCCCGCCGGGCGCGAGCGCGGTGGCGAAGCGGAGGTAGGAGCTGGCCGAGCCGCCCGCGTGCGGGAAGCACACCAGCCGCACGGCCGCGGTGTCGAGGGGGCGGAAGCGGCGCAGCCACGCGTCGCGGGTGACGGCCGGGGCGCGCGTGGCGGTGGGCAGGGTCACGGTCGGTTCAGCTCCTCGGGGGGCGTGTAGCGGGGCAGCCGGCCGGACGCCACGGCCTCGGCGAGCGAGGGCGCCGCAGCATCCTTGGCGGACCGGACGGGAGGCTCGGTCAGCCCCCACGGCAGGGCGAGTTCCGGGTCCAGGGCGTCGACGTCGACCATCGCGCCCGGCACGTACTCGGCGGACAGCAGGTAGTTCACGCAGGCGCCGTCCTCCAGGGCGAGGAAGGCGTGGCCGATGCCGCCGGGCAGGTACAGGGCGGTGCCGTCGGCGGCGTCCAGCCGGGTCATGACGTGCCGGCCGAAGGACGGCGAGCCGACGCGAAGGTCGACCATGAAGTCCAGGATCGAACCGCGCACGCAGGTGACGAGCTTGCTCGCGTCCGGCGGCACGTCGTTGCAGTGCACGCCGCGCAGCGTGCCCCGCCGCGAGACGGAGTTGTTGACCTGCCGGACGGTGAACTCCATGCCCGTCGCGCGCGTCAGCAGGCTGTGGCGGGCGGCCTCGTAGAAGTGGCCCCGCTCGTCCTCGATCCGGTCGGGGACGATCCGGTAGGCGCCGGGCAGGACGGTTTCATCGATCCGCATCGGAACCCGCCCGCCGCCCACCGGGCGCCGCGGGCAGCGCGGCGCGCGCTTTCAGCGGTTCCCACCAGGCCCGGTTCTCCCGGTACCAGGCCACCGTGTCGGCCAGCCCGCGGGCGAACGGGACGCGCGGCGCGTACCCGAGCTCCGCCGAGATCTTCGCCGTGTCCACCGAGTACCGGCGGTCGTGCGCGGCCCGGTCCGCGACCCGCCGCACCGCGCCGGCGTCGCGCCCGCACAGCTCCAGCAGCCGCTGCGTCAGTTCCAGGTTGGTCAGCTCGGTGCCGCCGCCGATGTTGTACACCTCCCCGGGCCGGCCCTTGACCGCGACGAGCGCGATGCCCCGGCAGTGGTCGTCCACGTGCAGCCAGTCGCGGCTGTTGCCGCCGTCCCCGTACAGCGGGACGTCGAGCCCGTCGACCAGGTTGGTGGTGAACAGCGGGATGGCCTTCTCGGGGAACTGGTACGGGCCGTAGTTGTTGGAGCAGCGCGTCACGCACACCTCCAGCCCGTGCGTGCGGTGGCAGGCCAGCGCGAGGAGGTCGGAGGCGGCCTTGGAGGCCGCGTACGGGGAGTTGGGCGCCAGCGGGTGCTCCTCCGGCCACGACCCCGTCTCGATCGACCCGTACACCTCGTCGGTGGAGACGTGCACGAAACGGCCCACGCCGGCGGCGACGGCGGCCTGGAGCAGCGTCTGCGTGCCGAGCACGTTGGTCCGTACGAACGCGGAGGCGTCGGCGATCGAACGGTCCACATGCGACTCGGCGGCGAAGTGCACCACCACCGCGGTGCCCGTCATCAGCTGCGCGACCAGGCCGGCGTCGCAGATGTCGCCGTGGACGAACCTGAGCCGGGGGTGGTCGCGCACCGGGTCGAGACTGGCGAGGTTCCCGGCGTAGGTGAGGGCGTCCAGCACCACCACCTCGCCCTCGCCGAGGTCCGGGTAGGACCCGGCCAGCAGCTCTCTGACGAAGTGGGAGCCGATGAAGCCCGCACCTCCGGTCACCAGGACACGCATGTGAAAGAGGCCTTTCCGCAAACGGGGATGGAGCGGTGGGGGAGGGGTCGCTCAGGCGGCGGGGGAGTCGGCCCCCTTGCCCGCACCGGCCCGCCCGGCGAGCTGGCGCACGTAGTTTCCGTAGCTGGAGTCGCCGAGTTCGCGGCCCAGCGCGAAGCACTGCTCGTGGCTGATGAACCCCATCCGCAGGGCGATCTCCTCGACGCACGCGATCCGCTCGCCCTGGCGCTGCTCCAGCAGCTGGACGTACTGGCCGGCCTGGAGGAGCGAGTCGTGCGTGCCCATGTCCAGCCAGGCGAAGCCGCGGCCCAGCTCGTTGAGGCGGGCCCGGCCCTGCGCGAGGTAGACCCGGTTGACGTCGGTGATCTCCAGCTCGCCGCGGGCGGACGGGGTCAGCCCGCGGGCGATCTCCACCACGTCGTTGTCGTACAGGTAGAGGCCGGTGACCGCCAGGTTGGAGCGCGGCTTGACCGGCTTCTCCACCAGCGACAGCAGCCGCCCTTCGGAGTCCACCTCGCCGACCCCGTAGCGCTGCGGGTCCTGGACGGGGTAGCCGAACAGTTCACAGCCGTCCAGGCGGCGCGCGGCCTGCGAGATCAACGAGGAGAAACCGGGGCCGTGGAAGACGTTGTCCCCCAGGATCAGCGCCACCGGGCTGTCGCCGATGTGCTCCTCGCCGATGAGGAAGGCCTCCGCGATGCCGCGCGGCTCGTCCTGCTCGGCGTAGTTCAGCTCCAGGCCGAGCTGGGAGCCGTCGCCCAGCAGGGCCCGGAACATGTCCAGGTGGTTCTTGGCCGAGATGATCTGGATGTCCCGGATGCCGGCCAGCATCAGCACCGACAACGGGTAGTAGATCATCGGCTTGTCGTACACCGGCAGGAGCTGCTTCGACAGCGTCCCGGTCAGCGGCCGCAGCCGGGTGCCGCTCCCGCCCGCCAGGATGATGCCCTTGAGCGGACGGCGCGGGCCGCTGCCGCCCAGCGTCGACACGGGCGGGAGGGAGGGGAGGGAGGGAAGGGACGGAACCTCAATCATGGCTGCTCTCCGTGGCGTCACGGACCGCCGTGATGACGGTCTCTACGTCCTTCGCGGTCAGCTGCGGCCCCATGGGCAGGCTCAGCACCTCGGCGGCCAGACGCTCGGAGTGGGGCAGCTCGCCGGCAACGGTGCCCGCGTAGGCATCCGACCGGTGGACGGCGACCGGGTAGTGGACCAGGCTCTCCACCCCGGCTCCGGTCAGCGCCCGCCGCAGCCGGTCGCGGTGCGGCGTGCGCAGTACGTACTGGTGCCAGACCGGCGCCGCCCAGGAGCGGACCGCCGGAACACTCACCCCCGGCAGGCCCGCCAGGCCCTGCGAGTACCGGGTGGCGACGGCGTCCCGGCGGGCGTTCCACGCGTCGAGCCGGGACAGCTTCACGCGCAGCGCCGCCGCCTGGATCTCGTCCAGACGGGAGTTGGTGCCGCGCGCCTCGTGCCGGTACTTCTCGCGCGAGCCGTAGTTGCGCAGCAGCCGGATCCGCTCCGCCAGCTCCCGGTCGGCGGTGACGACGGCGCCGCCGTCGCCCAGCGCGCCCAGGTTCTTGCCCGGGTAGAAGCTGAACGCCGCCGCGTAGCGGGAGCCGATGCGCCGGCCCCGGTAGCGGGCCCCGTGCGCCTGCGCCGCGTCCTCCACGACCGGGATGCCCCGGGGCGCGGTGACGGCGTCGATCGCGTCCAGGTCCACCGGGTGCCCGTACGTGTGCACCGGCATCACCGCCTTGGTGCGCGGGGTGATCGCGGCTTCCAGCCGCCCGGGGTCGATCAGGAACGAGTCCGGCTCCGGCTCCACCGGTACCGGACGGGCGCCGGTGGCGGACACCGCGAGCCACGTCGCGATGAAGGTGTGCCCGGGGACGACGACCTCGTCGCCCTCCCCGATCCCCAGCGCCCGCAGCGTCAGCTCCAGGGCGTCCAGGCCGCTGCCCAGTCCCACGCAGTGCGCGTTCTCGCAGTAGCGGGCGAACTCCTCTTCGAAGGCCGCCAGTTCCGCGCCCAGCAGGTACCGGCCGGAGCGGGTCACCCGCAGCACCGCCGCGTCGAGTTCCTCCTGCACCCCGTCCAGCGCGTGCAGGTCCCGCAGGTCGTGGAAGGGGACGAGCGCCTGCTCCGTCACCGCGGCCGGAGCCACCGCAGCCGAGGTCACCGTCGCCGAAGTCACCGTCGCCGAAGTCATCGCGGCCTCCTCACGTCGGCCAGGAACTCCTCGTAGTCGCGGTAGTAGTCCGCCTCGTCGTAGTGCAGCGAGGCCAGGACCAGGGCGACCGCGCCCTCGGAGAAGTCGCTCAGGTCCCGCCACACCATCGGGCCGACGTACAGGCCCCGGCCGGCGTCGTCCAGCGCGTACCGCGCCCGCCGCTCCCCGTCGTCCACGGTGATCGTGAAACTGCCGTGCACGGCGATGATCAACTGCTCCAGCGCGCGGTGCGCGTGGCCGCCCCGCGAGGAACCCGGGTCCGGGTCGTGCAGGTAGTACACCCGCCGGATCGGGAAGCCCGCCGTCCATTCGGACTCGACGACCGACAGGTTGCCCCGCTCGTCGTTGTGCTGCTCCAAGTCGATGAAGGCACAAGGTTTGACCCTGCCCACCTTCGCTTCTGTGGTGATGCCCACGGCCATGCGATCGCGCTCCCTCGTTGCCTGGTCCGGACCCGGTCGGGTTCCTGGGCGCGGACGCCTCAGCCGCGGACGACGGAGACCGGCAGGTGGCGGGCGGTCAGCTCGTCGGCCTCGTAGAACTCCGCCCGGTCGTGGCCGACCGAGAACGAGGAGAACGTGTCGAAGAACAGGTTCAGGAACACCTTCGCCTCGATCCGCGCGAGGAACGCGCCCAGACAGTGGTGGATGCCGTGCCCGAACGCCATGTGCTTGTTCGCGGACCGGCGGATGTCGAAGGTGTCCGGGTCCGGGAACTGCGCGCCGTCACGGTTGGCCGAGGCGCTCCACGCCGTCACCATCTGGCCGGCCTTCATCGGCACGCCCAGGATGTCGGTGTCCTGCGTCAGCAGCCGGAAGATGTTGTTGAACGGGCCGCGGAAACGCAGCGTCTCCTCGATGGCGCCCGGGATCAGCGAGCGGTCGGCCCGCAGCTCGGCCTGCGCCTGCGGATGCCGGTCCAGGACGATGAGCAGGTTGGCCAGCAGCGTGGCGCTGGAGATGTGGCCCGCCGTCAGCAGCAGCGCCACGATGTTGACGATCTCCTCGTCCGTCAGCCGCCGCCCCTCGACCTCGGACTCGATGAGTCCGCTCATCAGGTCGTCGGTCGGCTCCGCCCGCTTCTCGGCGATCTTCGCGTACAGGTACGCGGCCCACTCCTTGATGGCCGGACCCATCGTCTCCGCGAAGTCGTCCGGGAGGTTCGGGTACTCCATCCCCTCGTTGTTGAGGATGACGTCGACCCACTCGCGGAACAGGTCCTGGTCCGCCGCCGGCACCCCCAGCAGCTCCGCGATCACCGTCACCGGCAGCGGGTACGCGAGGTCCGTGACCGCGTCGATCTCCGTCCGCCCCTCCAGGCCCGCGAGCAGCTCCCGGGTGATCTCCTCGATCCGCGGCTCCAGCGCCGCCATCCGGCGCGGCGTGAACGCCTGGCTGACCAGGCGGCGCAGGGGGCCGTGCTTGGGCGGGTCGATGCCGCCGAAGGTTCCCGGGCCCATCAGGAGCGCCAGCTCCTCCGGGACGGGAAAGACCGGGGAGAAGTCCGAGGAGAAGATCTGCGGGTTCGTGGAGACGGTGTTGTAGTCCTCGTACGAGAACACCTGCCACGCGAAGCGCGTCGAGTCGTAGAAGACGGGCGCCTCGGCACGGGCGCGCGCGAACCACTCCAGCAGCTGCTCTGCGTTCGCGCCCTCCGGCTGGGCCAGCGGGTGCGGCGCCTCGGCGGCCGGCGCCCCTTCCTGGGCCGCCCCGTCCGAGGCGGCCGCTTCCGAGGCCGCCTCGTCCTGGGCGGCGAGGTCCGTGGTCTGTGTCGTCATGAAGGCTTCCTCAGCTCTGGTACGGCAGAAGTGGGGGGGGGAGGGGAGGAGGGGTCGGGCGCGGGGTCAGGCCCCGGCGGGAACGGGCGCCACCAGCCGCTCGATCGCGTCCGCGGCGGCCGCGGGACCGCCCGCCGACTCGATCTCGTGGCGCAGCCGCGCCACCGCGTCGCGCACCTTCCCGTCACCGGCGACCGCCAGCACGGTCTCGCGGATCCGCTCCGGCGAGATGTCCTTGCGCAGGATCTTGGCGCCCACACCGAGCTGCTCGACCCGCGTCGCGGTCGCGTGCAGCTCGGCCATCTGCGGAACGCAGATCACCGGCACACCCTCGGAGACGGCCTGGAGCACGGTGCTCGTACCGCCGTGGTTGATCATCAAGGTGGCGTGCCGCAGCACCTCGCCCTGCGGAACGAACTCGTGCACCTGCACGTGCGCCGGAACCTCACCCAGCTCAGCGGGATCCACCCCGCCGGCGTGCGCGATCACCACGTCCCAGGCGAGGTCCGCGAACGCCTCGACGCACGCGCGGAAGAAGGCGGGCTGCTTGTTGTACAGCGTGCCCAGACTGATCAGCGCCAGCGGCCGGCCCGTGGCCGGTGCCTCCCACGCGCCGTGGAAACTGTTCGCGCTCGTACAGGGGCCGACGAAGCCGACCTCCTCGCCGAACGTGTCCCCCGCGTACTGGAACGCCCGCGGCAGGTACACCAGCGCCGGCCCCGAGTGGACCTCGTCCGCGAACGCGCCGATGCTCTTGTCCACACCGTGCTCGGCCAGCAGCTCCGCGATCACCCCGAACAGCTCGCCCGTCTCCGGGTTCTCCTGCTGCTCCTCGGCCGTGTCCACCGGCGGGTGCAGCGACCAGTGCTCGTTCGCCACGTACGTCGGCGTACTGCGGATGACGGGTACGCCCCACTTCGCGGCGAGGATGTGCCCGCTCCAGAACGAGGACGGATCGCACACGAACACGTCCGGACGCGCGTCCTCGAAGTGCGCCTCGAAACCCGGAAGCGTCTGCCGCGTCAGCTCCAGCATCCACTTCATCATGTTCACGAACTCCTGTTGGTCCGTGTACGCGGCCGAGTCCTGCTGCGGCACCATCGTGGCCAGGAACCGGTCCTGGTCCATCGGGTACGGGAGGAACTCCGCGCCCGTCGCGAGCACCCGCTCGGCGTAGTTCTCCGACAGGGCGTAGCTGACCCGGTGGCCGCGCGCGACGAGCTCCCGCGCCACGGACAGCGTCGGATTCACATGACCCGCCGCAGGGAGAATGAAGAAGGCGATATGCGCCATCGAGCCAGCCTTTCGAAGCAAAAATGGATATGGCTTGTCGATGCAACGGAAATTACGGGGACCGGTCGGACGGCGCAAGTGCGGACTTGACACAGTGTCCGACGGCTCAACCTCGTGGCCCGACCCTGCGCCGGTCTCCTCAAATCACCATGGAATTCAACTCGACCGGCGCTCGAACGTCCGAGGTGAATAGGGCCGAGTTGACATAATCCAATTCATCCTCGCGGGGACGACGGCGCGCTGTTGTTGGGTGGCAAAGGTCCGCGTACAGAGGAGATTCAGCCATGACCTGCCCTCATGCCGCCGCCGGATCCGTCCGGACGTACCCCTTCGGTGACCGCGTCGACCTCGAACTCGACCCGGCCTACGCCGAACTGCGGGCCGGCGAACCCGTGGTCCGGGTCCGCATGCCCTACGGCGGCGAAGCCTGGCTCCTCACCCGCCACGCCGACATCAAGAAGGCCTCCGCCGACCCGCGCCTGAGCATGCACGCCGGCGCCGACCGCGACGTCCCCCGCGCCGCCCCCCGCGGCCTCGACTCCGTCGGCCTCATGGGCATGCCCCCCGAGAGCCACGCCCGACTGCGCCGCCTGGTCTCCCGCGCCTTCACCGCCCGCCGCGTCGCCGAGCTGCGCCCCCGTATCGCCGAGATCACCCACGGCCTCATCGACGGACTCATCGCCGACGGCGGTCCCGCCGACCTCGTCCAGCGCCTCGCCCTGCCGCTGCCCACCGCCGTGATCTGCGAAATGCTCGGCATCCCCCACGAGGACCGGCACGTCTTCCGCGCCTTCACCGAAGCCCTCATGTCCAGCAGCCGCTACACCGAACAGGAAGTCGCCGAAGCCGCCGAACAGTACGCCGACTACCTGCGGGGATACGTAGCCAAACGGCGTGCCCAGCCCGAAGACGACCTGCTCAGCGCCCTCGTCGAAGCCCACGACGAAGGCGGGCAGCTCAGCGGGAACGAGCTGCTCATGCTCGTCGGCGGCATGCTCATCGGCGGGCACGAAACCACCGCCGGACAGCTCGCCGGCCACGTCGCCCTCCTGCTGCGCGACCGCAGCCGCTACGAGGAACTCCGCGCCCGTCCCGAACTGGTACCCACCGCAGTCGAGGAACTCCTGCGCGTCGTCCCCCTGTGGGCCAGCGTCGGCCCCACCCGGATCGTCACCGAAGACGTGGAGATCGGCGGCGTCACCCTCCGCGCCGGCGAAGCCGTCGTCTACTCCCTGGCCTCCGCCAACCGCGACGAAAGCGTCTTCGAGAACGCCTCCGACCTCGTCCTCGACCGCACGAACAACCCGCACATCGCCTTCGGCCAGGGCCCCCACTACTGCCTCGGCGCACCACTGGCCCGCGCCGAACTCCAGTGCGCCCTCGAAGCCCTCATCACCCGGCTCCCCGGCCTGCGGCTCGCCGTCCCCGCCGACGAACTCGCCTGGCACGAGGGAATGCTCGTCCGCGGACCCGTGGAACTCCCCGTCGCCTGGTGACCACGCCCGCGGCACGCCCGGCCCTTCCCGCTCTCGCGAATTCCTCGAATTTCGTCTCGTCCCTGGCCATGGAGAACCAATGACCCCCAAGACCGGTGAGCAGCACGTGGGTGAAAACGACATAGCCGTCGTGGGGATGTCCTGCCGACTGCCCGGAGCGGCGAACCCGGCGGAATTCTGGGAACTCCTGCGCAACGGCCGCCAGTCCGTCACCCGGCAGGAAGACGGCACCTGGCGCGCGGCCCTGGACGGCCACGGCGAATTCGACTCCGAATTCTTCGCGATGAGCGCGGCCCAGGCGGCCGCCACCGACCCCCAGCAGCGACTCGTACTCGAACTCGGCTGGGAGGCCCTGGAACACGCCGGCATCGTCCCCGCCCGGCTCTCCGGCACCCGCACCGGCGTGTACGTCGCCATCGCCTCCGACGACTACGCCACCCTCGCCCAGCGCACCGAAGCCCCCGCCGGCGGCTACAGCGCGGCCGGCCGGTACCGCGCCATGGCCGCCAACCGCCTCTCCTACCTCCTCGGACTGCGCGGCCCCAGCATGGCCGTCGACACCGCCCAGTCCTCCTCGCTCGTCGCCGTACACCTCGCCTGCGAAAGCCTGCGCCGCGGCGAGACGGAACTCGCCGTCGTCGGCGGCGTCAACCTCATCCTGGCCGACGAGAGCACCTCCCTCATGGAGAGCATGGGGGCGCTCTCCCCCGACGGCCGCTGCCACACCTTCGACGCCCGCGCCAACGGCTACGTACGCGGCGAGGGCGGTGCCGCCGTCGTACTGAAGCCGCTGCGCCGGGCGCTGGCCGACGGCGACCCCGTGCACGCCGTCATCAAGGGCGGCGCCGTCAACAACGACGGCGGCGGCCCGAGCCTGACCACCCCCGACCGGGCCGCCCAGGAAGCGGTGCTCCGCGAAGCCTACGAACGGGCCGGTGTCCGGCCCGGCGACGTCCGCTTCGTGGAGCTCCACGGCACCGGCACCCGCGCGGGCGACCCCGTCGAAGCCGCGGCCCTCGGCGCCGTCCTCGGCACGGCCCGCACCGGGTCCCCCCTCGCCGTCGGCTCCGCCAAGACCAACGTCGGCCACCTCGAAAGCGCCGCCGGACTCGTCGGCCTGCTCAAGGCCGTGCTCGCCGTCCGCGAAGGCGAACTCCCGCCGAGCCTCAACTACACCAGCGCCCACCCGGACATCCCGCTCGACGAGCTGAACCTGAGCGTCCAGACCGAGCTGGAACCGTGGACCGAGGAGCCCGGGCGGCGCCGCCTCGCCGGCGTCTCCTCCTTCGGCATGGGCGGCACCAACGCCCACCTCGTCCTCGAAGAGGCCCCGACGGCAGAAACGGCCGCCGTGTCCGGCCGACGGCTGGCCGTGCTTCCCTTCGTCGTCTCCGGCCGCACCGCCGAAGGTCTCCGGGACCAGGCCGCACGGCTCAGCGCATGCGTCGAGCACGGCCCGGAGCTGGAACTTGCCGACGTGGCCTGGACCCTCGCCGCCGCCCGCACGACCTTCGGCCACCGCGCGGTGGTCCTGGCGGCCGACCGGGAGGAATTCCTGACCCGGCTGGAGCGGTCCGCCGTCCACGGGGTGGCCGGTGAGACCGGGCGTCGGGTGTTGGTGTTCCCGGGGCAGGGGACGCAGTGGGTGGGGATGGGTGCGGGGCTGTTGGAGTCCTCGCCGGTGTTCGCGGCGCGGTTGCGGGAGTGTGCGGAGGCGTTGGCGCCGTTCGTGGACTTCGACGTGGTCGAAGTGGTCCGGGAGGGCCGTTCGCTGGACCGGGTGGATGTGGTCCAGCCGGTGACGTGGGCGGTGATGGTGTCCCTGGCCGCGCTGTGGCGGTCGCTGGGTGTGGTGCCGGATGCGGTGGTGGGGCATTCGCAGGGCGAGATCGCTGCTGCCGCCGTCTCCGGCGCGTTGTCGTTGGAGGATGCGGCCCGGGTGGTGGCCCTCCGTGCGGCGGTGATCGGGCGGGAGCTGGCCGGGCTGGGCGGGATGGCGTCGATTCCTCTGCCTCTGGTTGAGGTCGAGGCACGGCTTGCGGGATGGGACGGGCGGCTGGGTATCGCGGCCGTCAACGGTCCCTCCAGCACGGTCGTGGCGGGTGACGCCGATGCCATCGTGGAGTTCGTCGCCGCCGCGCAGGCGGAGGACATCCGGGCCCGTCAGGTGCCGGTCGACTACGCCTCCCACTCCGCGCACGTCGAGCGGATCGAAACCGAACTCCTCGACGTCCTCGGCCCGATCCGGCCGCAGCGGCCCGAGGTCCCCTTCTACTCGACGGTGACGGGCGGACTGCTGACCGAGCCGGTGCTGGACGCCGCGTACTGGTACCGGAACCTGCGCAACCCCGTCCGCTTCGAGGAAACCCTCCGCACGCTGCTCGCCGACGGCTTCGGTACCTACGTGGAGTCCAGCGCCCACCCCGTCCTGACGATCGGCATCCAGGAGACCGCGGAGGCGGCGGGCGTCGACGTCCTGGCGGCCGGCTCGCTGCGCCGCGACGACGGTGGTCTGGAGCGCGTGCTGACATCCGCCGCCGAGCTGTTCGTACGCGGCGTCGACATCGACTGGGCCGCCCTCTTCGAGGGCACCGGCGCCCGTCTGACCGACCTGCCGACGTACGCCTTCCAGCGCACCCACCACTGGCTCACCTCCGGCGCCGACGACGAAAAGCCGGCCACGCCCGCCGCCGACACCGCCGAGACCCTGCTCAGCCGCGAGCTGCGCGGCCGGTCCGCCGACGAGCAACTGGACCACGTCCTGGACCTGGTGCGCGTCCACGCGGCCGGAGTGCTCGGCTACCCCACCGCCGAATCCGTCACCGCCGAGCACACCTTCAAGGAGCAGGGCTTCGAGTCCGTCCAGGGCATCGAGCTGCGCAACCGGCTCCGGGCCGCGACCGGACTGCGCCTGCCCACCACCCTCATCTACGACGCCCCGACCCCGCTCGCCGTCGCCCGCATGATCCGGGACGCGGCCGCCGCCGAGGCCGGCAGTGAGCCCGCCGCCGCCCCCGAGCAGCGTCGCGAGCGCCGGCCGGTGGAGGACGGGGACGCCCTGGCGATCGTGGGGATGGCGTGTCGTTTCCCGGGTGGGGTGGGCTCGCCGGAGGGTTTGTGGGATCTGGTGTCGTCGGGTGTGGATGCGGTGTCTCCGTTCCCGGGTGACCGTGGGTGGGACGTGGAGTCGTTGTTTGATCCGGAGCCTGGTGTTCCGGGGCGTTCGTATGTGCGGGAGGGTGGTTTCCTGCATGAGGCGGGGGAGTTCGATGCGGACTTCTTCGGTATTTCGCCGCGTGAGGCGGTGGCGATGGATCCGCAGCAGCGGTTGCTGTTGGAGACGTCGTGGGAGGCGTTGGAGCGGGCGGGTATTCCGGCTTCGTCGTTGCGGGGATCCCGCGCGGGCGTCTTCGTCGGTGCTATGTCGCAGGAGTACGGCCCCCGGCTGTACGAGCCCGCCCAGGGCTACGAGGGCTACCTCCTCACGGGCAACACGGCCAGCGTCATGTCCGGCCGCATCGCGTATGCCCTGGGCCTGGAAGGCCCGGCGGTCACCGTCGACACGGCCTGCTCCTCCTCCCTCGTCGCCCTCCACCTGGCCGCCCAGTCCCTGCGCTCCGGCGAATGCGACCTCGCCTTCGCGGGCGGCGTCTCGGTGATGGCCGCACCCGGTCTGTTCGTGGAGTTCTCGCAGCAGCGGGGGCTTGCGGGGGATGGCCGGGTGAAGGCGTTCTCGGATGCGGCGGACGGTACGGGCTGGGCCGAGGGTGTGGGGATGCTGCTGGTGATGCGGCTGTCTGACGCGGTGGCCGGGGGTCATCGGGTGTGGGCGGTGGTGCGGGGTTCGGCGGTGAACCAGGACGGTGCGAGCAATGGGTTGACGGCGCCGAACGGTCCGTCGCAGCAGCGGGTGATCCGGGCGGCGTTGGAGAGTGCCGGTCTGGGTGTGGCTGATGTGGATGTGGTGGAGGCGCATGGTACGGGGACCCGGTTGGGGGATCCGATCGAGGCGCAGGCGTTGTTGGCGACGTACGGGCAGCGGCCGGTGGACGGTGAGCCGTTGTGGTTGGGGTCGTTGAAGTCGAACATCGGGCATGCGCAGGCTGCTGCGGGTGTGGGTGGTGTCATCAAGATGGTGATGGCGCTGGAGCACGGGAGGCTGCCGAAGTCCCTGCATGTGGATGTGCCGTCGTCGCAGGTGGATTGGGAGGCGGGTGCTGTCTCTCTCTTGACGGAGGAGCGGGCGTGGCCGGAGGTGGGGCGTCCGCGCAGGGCGGGTGTGTCGTCGTTCGGGGTGAGCGGGACGAACGCGCACGTGATCCTGGAGCAGGCTCCGGTGGTGGAGTCGGTGGTGGAGTCCGCTGAGCGGGAACTGCCGGTCGTTCCCCTCGTCCTCACCGCCAAGTCCGAGACCGCACTGCGCGCCCAGAGCGCCCGCCTGGACGCGCACCTGGAGCAGAACCCCGCCCTCCGTCCCCTGGACGTGGCCCTGAGCCTCGCGACCGGCCGCTCGATGCTGGAACACCGCTCGGTCACCCTGGGACCGACGGTCGTGGAGGGCGTCGCAGGCACCCCGGGCCGTCGGGTGTTGGTGTTCCCGGGGCAGGGGACGCAGTGGGTGGGGATGGGTGCGGGGCTGTTGGAGTCCTCGCCGGTGTTCGCGGCGCGGTTGCGGGAGTGCGCGGACGCGCTGGCGCCGTTCGTGGACTTCGACGTGGTCCAGGTGGTGCGGGAGGGCCGTTCGCTGGACCGGGTGGATGTGGTCCAGCCGGTGACGTGGGCGGTGATGGTGTCGCTGGCCGCGCTGTGGCGCTCCCTGGGTGTGGTGCCGGATGCGGTCGTGGGGCATTCGCAGGGCGAGATCGCCGCTGCCGCCGTCTCCGGCGCGCTGTCACTGGAGGACGCCGCCCGGGTGGTGGCCCTCCGTGCCGCAGTGATCGGCCGGGAACTGGCCGGGCTGGGCGGCATGGCGTCGATTCCTCTGCCTCTGGTTGAGGTGGAGGCACGGCTGGAGGCGTGGTCGGGGCGGCTGGGTATCGCCGCCGTCAACGGCCCCTCCAGCACGGTCGTGGCGGGTGACGCGGATGCCATCGTGGAGTTCGTCGCTGCCGCGCAGGCGGAGGACATCCGGGCCCGTCAGGTGCCGGTCGACTACGCCTCGCACTCCGCACATGTGGAGCGGATCGAAGCCGAGCTGCTGGAGGTGCTGGGCCCGATCACCCCGCGCCGGGCCGACGTCCCGTTCTACTCCACCGTCACCGCCGAACTCGCCGACACCACCACCCTCGACGCCGCCTACTGGTACCGGAACCTGCGCCAGCCCGTGCGTTTTGAGGAAACGATCCGTTCGTTGGTGGCGAAGGGTTTCGGGACGTTCATCGAGTCGAGTGCCCACCCGGTGCTGACGATGGGGATCCAGGAGACGGCCGATGTCGTGGCGGGTGGTTCGCTGCGCCGTGACGAGGGCGGCCTGGAGCGGTTCCTTGTTTCTGTCGCCGAGCTGTTCGTGCGTGGTGTGGAGGTCGATTGGGCGGCTGTGTTCGAGGGGACGGGTGCCCGTCGGGTGGATCTGCCGACGTATCCGTTCCAGCGTGCGCATTACTGGCTGGAGCCTTCCGCCCCGGCCCACGCGCCTGCTTCTTCTGCTGCTGATGGTGTCGATGCGTGGCGTTATCGTGCCACGTGGAAGGGCCTGTCCGGTGGTTCGGCGTCCCGGCTCGACGGCCGGTGGCTGCTCGTCGTCCCGCACGGTCTGGACGCCGAGCTGGTCGAGGCGGTGGAGGCGGCGCTGGCCCGTCACGGTGCCCGCGCCGAGCGGCTGGCCGTCGACCCGGCCACCGCCACCCGTACCGCGCTGGCCGCGCGATTCACCGCCCTCACCACCCACGGCGACGACGCCCCCACCGGCATCCTCTCCCTCTTCTCCCTCCTGTCTTCGCCCGAGGTGCTCCCGGCGACCCTCGCGCTCGTCCAGGCCGCTCAGGACGCCGCCCCCGGCTCCGCCCGCGTATGGGCCCTGACCCGCGAGGCCGTCGCCGTGTCCCCCGGTGAGCTTCCGGCTGACATCGGCGCCCAGGTGTGGGCCTTCGCCCGGGTCGCCGCCCTCGAACTGCCCGCCCTCTGGGGCGGCGTCGTCGACCTCCCCGCTCAGCCCGACGCCCGCGCCTGGGACCGGCTGGCCGCGGCCCTCGCCCGTACCGATGGCGAGGACCAGGTGGCCGTCCGCGCCTCCGGCACGTACGGGCGCCGCATCAGCCGTGTCGCCGCCGCCACTGCCGTCGCCGCCGCGACGGACGGCGGCCGCTGGCGCGCCCGTGGCACCGTCCTGGTCACCGGCGGCACCGGCGCGCTCGGCGCCCACGTCGCGCGCTGGCTCGTGCGCAACGGGGCCGAGCACCTCGTCCTCACCAGCCGGCGCGGTCCCGACGCGCCCGGGGCCCTGGAACTGGCCGCCGAACTGCGCGCCCTGGGCGCCGACGTCACCCTCGCGGCCTGCGACGTCTCAGACCGCACCGCGCTCGACGCGCTCCTGGAGGCCCACCCGCCGACCGCCGTCTTCCACACCGCCGGCGTCCTCAACGACGGTGTGATCGGCACGATCTCCGGCGACAGCTTCCGCGAGATCGCCGCTCCCAAGGCCGACGCGGCCCGCCACCTGCACGAACTCACCCGTGCGCGGGGGCTCGAACTCGACGCGTTCGTCCTCTTCTCCTCCGTCACCGGCACCTGGGGCAACGGCGGCCAGGCCGCCTACGCCGCCGCCAACGCCTCGCTCGACGTACTCGCCGAACAGCGCCGCGCCCAAGGCCTGCCCGCGACCTCCGTCGCCTGGGGCCTGTGGGGCGGGCGCGGCATGGCCGAAGGCGCGGGGGAGGAGAGCCTGGGACGCCGGGGCATCCGGGCGATGGACCCCGAGGAAGGCATCGAAGCCCTGCACCGCGCCCTCGACCAAGGGGACGTCTGCGTCACCGTGGTCGACGTCGACTGGGCGGAGTTCGCCCCCCGCACCGCTGCCCTCCGCCCCGGTCACCTCTTCGACACGGTGCACGAGGCCCGGCGCGCCCTGGAGGAGGAGCGGGGGCGTGCCGCCGCGGACTCCGCCGCCGGACCCGCCGACGGATTGGCCCGGCGGCTCGCCGGGCTCCCGGAAGCCGAACGCAGCCGCGTCCTCGTGGAACTGGTCCGGACCGAGGCCGCCGCGGTGCTGCGGCACCCCGGCACCGACGCCATCCGGCCCGACCGGGCCTTCAAGGACGCCGGGTTCGACTCCCTCACCGCCCTCGAGCTGCGCAACCGCCTCACCCGGGCCACCGGGCTCAACCTGCCCGCCACCGTCGTCTTCGACCGGCCCAACCCGTCCGTCCTCGCCGCCCACCTGCTCGGCACGCTCCTGGGCGCCGACGCCGCGGCCGCGCCGCTTACGGCCCCCGCCGCGGCTGCCGCCGTCGCTTCCGGCGGCGAGGACGACCCCGTCGTCATCGTCGGCATGGCCTGCCGCTTCCCCGGCGGCGCCGACAGCCCGGAGGCGCTGTGGGACCTGGTCATGGACGAGCGGGACGTGATCGGGGCCGCGCCCCTGGACCGCGGCTGGAACCTGGACGACGTCTACGAACCCGACCCCGAGGCCGGCCGACGCGGTACGACGTACGTCCGCGAAGGCGGTTTCCTGTACGACGCCGCCGAGTTCGACGCCGACTTCTTCGGGATCTCCCCCCGCGAGGCCCTGGTCATGGACCCGCAGCAGCGGCTCCTCCTGGAAACCTCCTGGGAGGCCCTCGAACGGGCGGGCATCGACCCCCGGTCGCTGCGCGGAACCCGCACCGGCGTCTACGCGGGCCTCACCCACCAGGAGTACGCCTCCAGGCTCCACGAGGCCTCGGAGGAACACGAGGGGCACCTGCTCACCGGGAAGTCCGCGAGCGTCGTGTCCGGCCGCATCTCCTACGTACTGGGCCTGGAAGGCCCCTCCCTTTCCGTCGACACGGCCTGCTCCTCCTCGCTGGTCGCCCTGCACCTGGCCGCCCAGGCGGTCAGGGCCGGTGAATGCGACCTGGCCCTGGCCGGCGGTGTCACCGTCATGGCGGCGCCCGGACTCTTCGTGGAGTTCTCCCGCCAGCGCGGCCTCGCCGCCGACGGCCGCAGCAAGGCCTTCGCCGACGCCGCCGACGGCACCAGCTGGGCCGAGGGCGCCGGCATGGTCCTCGTGGAGCGGCTCTCGGACGCCCGGCGCAACGGCCACCCCGTACTCGCCGTCATCCGTGGCGACGCCGTCAACCAGGACGGCGCCAGCAACGGCCTCACCGCCCCCAACGGCCCCTCCCAGGAACGCGTCATCGCCCAGGCACTGGCACACGCCGGTCTCGGGGCCGAGGACGTCGACGTCGTGGAGGCGCACGGTACGGGCACGCGCCTCGGCGACCCCATCGAGGCGCAGGCGCTGCTCGCGACCTACGGCCGGCGGCCCGCCGAACGGCCGCTGTGGCTCGGGTCGCTCAAGTCCAACATCGGTCACCCGCAGGCGGCCGCCGGGGTGGGCGGCGTCATCAAGATGGTGATGGCGCTCAGGCACGGGATGCTGCCGAAGACCCTGCACGTCGACGCGCCGTCCTCGAAGGTGGACTGGAGCGCGGGCACCGTATCGCTGCTCACCGAGACGCGGAAGTGGCCCGAGGGCGACCGGCCCCGGCGTGCGGGCGTCTCGGCGTTCGGCGTCAGCGGGACCAACGCCCACGTGATCCTGGAGCAGGCCCCGACCACCGAACCGGCCGCCGAACCGACCACGGAACCGGCCGCCGAACCCACCGCCGAAGCGGCGCCCGAAGCACCGGCCGAAGCGGCGGTGCGCGAGATGCCGGTCGTGCCGCTGGTGGTGTCGGCGAGGACGGCCGCCGGTCTGCACGAGCAGGCCGAACGGCTGCGCGAGCGCCTGGGGCGCGAGGACGTACGGCTGCTCGACGCCGGGTTCACCCTCGCCGCGGGCCGGTCGGTGTTCGAGCACCGGCGGGTGGTCCTCGGGGACACGACGGTCGACGGGGTGGCCGGTGAGACCGGCCGTCGGGTGTTGGTGTTCCCGGGGCAGGGGACGCAGTGGGTGGGGATGGGTGCGGGGCTGTTGGAGTCCTCGCCGGTGTTCGCCGATCGGTTGCGGGAGTGTGCGGAGGCGTTGGCGCCGTTCGTGGACTTCGACGTGGTCGAGGTGGTGCGTGAGGGCCGTTCGCTGGACCGGGTGGATGTGGTCCAGCCGGTGACGTGGGCGGTGATGGTGTCCCTGGCCGCGTTGTGGCGGTCGCTGGGTGTCGTCCCGGATGCGGTCGTCGGTCACTCGCAGGGCGAGATCGCTGCTGCCGCCGTGTCGGGTGCGCTGTCACTGGAGGATGCCGCCCGGGTGGTGGCCCTCCGTGCGGCGGTGATCGGGCGGGAGCTGGCCGGGCTGGGCGGCATGGCGTCCGTTCCTCTGCCTCAGGTTGAGGTGGAGGCACGGCTTGCGGGATGGGCGGGGCGGCTCGGTATCGCCGCCGTCAACGGCCCCTCCAGCACGGTCGTGGCGGGTGACGCCGATGCCATCGTGGAGTTCGTGGCCGCCGCGCAGGCGGAGGACATCCGGGCCCGTCAGGTGCCGGTGGACTACGCCTCGCACTCCGCGCACGTGGAGCGGATCGAAGCGGAACTCCTCGACGTCCTCGGCCCGATCACCCCCCGCCGGCCCGAGGTCCCCTTCTACTCGACGGTGACGGGCGGACTGCTGACCGAACCGGTGCTGGACGCCGGGTACTGGTACCGGAACCTGCGCCAGCCCGTCCGCTTCGAGGAGACCGTCCGCGCACTGGTCACCGACGGCTTCGGGACCTACGTGGAGTCCAGCGCCCACCCCGTCCTGACCATCGGCATCCAGGAGACCGCCGACGTACTCGCCGTCGGTTCGCTGCGACGCGACGAAGGCGGCCTGGAGCGGTTCCTCACCTCCGCCGCCGAGCTGTTCGTGCGCGGCGTCGACATCGACTGGGCCGCACTCTTCGAGGGCACCGGCGCCCGTCTGGCCGACCTGCCGACGTACGCCTTCCAGCGCTCCCACTACTGGGCGCCGACCTCCCCCGCCGGTGTCGGCGACGCCGCCGCCGCGCGGTTCGGGATGGACTGGGAGACGCACCCGCTGCTGGGTGGCGCCCTGCCGCTCGCCGCCGGCGGGGAGGTGCTGTTCGCCGGGCGGATCTCGCGTGCCGAGCAGCCGTGGACCGCCGATCACGCCGTCTCCGGCCGGACCCTGCTGCCCGGCACCGCCTTCGCCGAGCTGGCTCTGCACGCGGCCGCCGCGACGGGTTCGGCCGGACTGGAGGAACTCGGGCTCGAAGCCCCGCTGGTCTTGCCGGGCCGCGGCGGGGTCCGCATCCAGGTACGGGTCGCGGCCCCCGACGAGAGCGGGCGCCGCCGGGTGACCCTGCACTCCCGCCCCGAGGACGACGATGCCGAGTGGACGCGGCACGCCGACGGCGTTCTCCGCCCGGCCGACGCCGCTCCCGCCGTCCCGGCCCGGGCCGTCCCGGCCGAATGGGCCGCGGCGGAGGCCTGGCCGCCGGCCGGTGCCGAGCGCGTGGAGCCGGACGAGGTCTACACGCGGTTCTCCGACCTCGGCTACGAGTACGGGGAGGTCTTCGCCGGAGTCGCCTCGCTGTGGCGGCGTCCCGGCGAGGTCTTCGCCGAAGTCCGTCTCCCCGACCGCGCCCGGGCCGACGCCGCCCACTTCGGTATCCACCCGGCACTCCTGGACGCCGCGCTCCAGCCCTGGCTGGCCGGTGACCTCCTCGCCGTGCCCGCCGGTTCCGTACTGCTCCCGTTCGCCTGGCAGGGCGCGACCCTGCACGCGACCGGCGCCGACGCGCTGCGCGTGCGCCTCGCGCGGACCGGCGAGGGCGCCGTCTCGCTGGAGGCCGTAGACCTGACCGGTGCGCCCGTGCTGACGCTCGACGCGCTCGTGATGCGGCCCGTCCCCCGGGAACGGCTGGACGCGCTGCTCGGTGCGGCCGACGCGGACCTGCCCCTGTACCGGGTCGACTGGCGGCCCGCCGCCGTCGGCCGGGAGCCGGCCGTCCGCACCGCCGTGGTCGGCCCGGACCCCCTGGGGATCGGGGGGCCCGAAGCCGCGCACCCCGACCTGGCGGCGCTGGTGGCCTCGATGGACGCGGGCGCCCCCGCGCCGGACGCCGTCGTCGTCACCTTCCCGGCCCCGGCCGGGGCCGCCGCCGGTGCGCAGGCACCTCTGCCCGCGCCCGGTGAGGTACGCGAACTCACCGCGCGGGGCCTGGCCCTGGTCCAGGAGTGGCTCGGGCAGGACGAGCGGTTCGCCGCGACCCGGCTGGTCGTGCTGACCGAACGGGCCGTCGCCACCACGCCCGGGGAGTCCCCGGCCGGGCTCGCGGCCGCCGCACTGTGGGGCCTCGTACGGTCCGCGCAGAGCGAGCACCCGGACCGGTTCACCCTCGTGGACACGGACGGCGCCCCCTCATCGGCGGCGGCGCTGGCCGGCGCGCTCGCCACCGGGGAGCCGCAGCTCGCGCTGCGCGACGGGCAGGCGTACGCGCCCGCCCTGGGCCGGGCCGAAGCGGTGACCGCCGGGGCCGCGCGGCCGTTCGACCCCGAGGGGACCGTCCTGGTCACCGGCGCCACCGGCACGCTCGGCCGGCTCGTCGCCCGCCACCTCGTCACCTCGTACGGGGCCCGGCGCCTGCTGCTCGCCAGCCGCAGCGGACCCGCCGCCGAAGGGGCCGCCGCCCTCGAAGCGGAACTGACGGCGCTCGGCGCCCGGGTGGAGATCAGCGCCCTCGACACGGGCGACCGCTCCGCGGTGGCGGCGCTGCTCTCGGGGATCCCCGCCGCCCACCCGCTGACCGCGGTGATCCACGCCGCGGGAGTCCTGGACGACGGCGCGGTCACCACGCTCACCCCGCAGCGGCTGGACACCGTACTGCGGCCCAAGGCGGACGCGGCCCTGCACCTGCACGAACTCACCGCCCACCTGCCCCTGTCCGCGTTCGTGCTGTTCTCCGGCGCCGCCGGACTCCTCGGCCGCCCCGGGCAGGCCAACTACGCCGCCGCGAACACCTTCGTGGACGCCCTGGCCCAGCACCGCCGGGCCGCCGGGCTGCCCGCCGTATCCCTCGCCTGGGGACTGTGGGGCGAGGCCAGCGGAATGACCGGGCACCTCTCCGACACCGACCTGCGCCGCATGCGGCGCTCCGGCATCGCGCCCATGGACAACGCGCAGGGCCTCGCCCTCTTCGACCGGGCCCTCGCCGCCCCCGACGCCCTTCTCGTACCGCTGCGCCTGGACGTCCCGGCCCTGCGCCGCGAGCGGGCCGCCCACGGGCCCGACGCCGTACCGGCCCTGCTGCGGGCCCTGGTCCCGGCCGCCGCCGGGACGCCGCGCGCGGCCGCCACCGCGCCGCCCGCCGGCGCGACCGGACCGGGCGGCGACGGCGGCGCGGCGCAGGCACTGGCCCGGCGCCTCGCCGGACTCGACGCCGCCGCCCGCGGCCGGGAACTGCTCGCCCTTGTACGGACGGAGGTCGCCGCCGTACTCGGCTTCACCGGCCCCGAGGCGGTCGAACCCGCCCGCGCCTTCCGCGAGATCGGCTTCGACTCACTCACCGCCGTCGAGCTGCGCAACCGCCTCAACGCCGCCACCGGACTGCGGCTGGCCGCCGCGGTCGTCTTCGACCACCCCACCGCCCAGGCCACCGCCGAGCACATCGACGCGGAACTGCGCGCCGCGGCCGACGGCGGCAAGGAGGCGGGCGAGGCGGCCCTGGCCGGGCTCGACGCCCTGGAGGCGGCCGTCGCGGGCATGGCCGGCGACGACATCCGCCGCGAGACCCTCCGGCGGCGGCTCGCCGCACTCGTCGCCGCCGTCGGCGGCCTCCCGGCGGCGCATCCCGCCGCCACCGCGGACCCGTACCAGGCCGCCGCCGGAGCGCGGCTGGACTCGGCCGACGACGACGAACTTTTCGCCTTCATCGAGGAGCAGCTGTGACGGGCACCCCCCTCTCCCACGCCGACACCCCCGCCCCCGCCGACAACTCGGCGAAGATCAGGGACTACCTCAAGCGGGTCACCGCCGAACTCGTCAGCACCCGGGAACGGCTGCGCACCGTCGAGGAAGCCGCCCGCGAGCCCATCGCGATCGTCTCCATGAGCTGCCGCCTCCCCGGCGGGGTCCGTACCCCCGAGGCCCTCTGGGAGCTCCTGCGGTCGGGCACCGACGCGATCTCCGGCCTGCCCGTGGACCGCGGCTGGGACCTGGAGGCGCTCTACGACCCCGACCCCGGGGCCCCCGGGACCAGCTACGCCCGGGAAGGCGGCTTCCTCTACGACTGCGCCGACTTCGACCCGGAGTTCTTCGGCATCTCCCCCCGCGAGGCCCTCGCCATGGACCCCCAGCAGCGGCTGCTGCTGGAGACCGCCTGGGAGGCCTTCGAACGCGCCGGCCTCACCCGGGACGACGTCCGTGACAGCCGCACCGGCGTCTACGCCGGGGTCATGTACGACGACTACGGCTCCCGCGTCCCGCACACCCCCGGCGCCCGCATCCCCGAAGGCCTGGAGGGCTACCTCGTCAACGGCAGCGCGGGCAGCGTCGCCTCGGGCCGCGTCTCCTACACCTTCGGCCTGCGCGGACCGGCCGTCACCGTCGACACCGCCTGCTCGTCCTCGCTCGTCGCCCTGCACCTCGCCGCGCAGGCCCTGCGGGCCGGAGAGTGCGACCTGGCGCTCGCGGGCGGAGCGACCGTGCTGTCCACGCCCACCATGTTCATCGACTTCTCCCGTCAGCGCGGGCTCGCCCCCGACGGCCGCTGCAAGGCCTTCTCCGACTCGGCCGACGGCACCGGTTTCGGCGAGGGCGCCGGAATGCTGCTGCTCCAGCGGCTGTCCGACGCCCGCCGTGAAGGCCGTACCGTACTGGCCGTCCTCCGCGGCTCCGCCGTCAACCAGGACGGCACCGGCGCCGGCCTCACCGCCCCCAACGGGCCCGCCCAGCAGCGCGTCATCCGCGCCGCCCTGGAGAACGCGGGGCTCACCGCCGACCAGGTCGACGCCGTGGAAGCGCACGGCACCGGCACCGGCCTCGGCGACCCCATCGAGGCGCACGCCCTGCTCGCCACGTACGGCCAGGCCCGCCCGGCCGGAGCGCCCCTGCTGCTCGGCTCCCTCAAGTCCAACATCGGGCACGCCCAGGCCGCCGCCGGGGTGGCCGGGGTGATCAAGACCGTCCTGGCCCTGCGCCACGGCGTCCTGCCCAAGACCCTGCACGCCGAGGAGCCGTCGCGGCAGATCGACTGGACGGCCGGCGCGGTCACCCTGCTCACCGAGACCACCCCCTGGCCCCGGCGCGCCGACGGCCCCCGCCGCGCCGGGGTCTCCGCGTTCGGCGCGAGCGGCACCAACGCCCACGTCATCCTCGAAGCCGCCGAGCAGCCCGCGGGAGCGGGAGCCGGAGCCGGAGCCCGAGCCGAAGACGGAGCCGGAGCCGGAGCCCGAGCCGAAGACGGAGCCGGAGCCGCAGCCCGAGCCGAAGACGGAGCCGCAGCGTCCGACGCGTCGGCCGCGCCCGTCCCCATCGCCTGGGCGCTCTCCGCCCGGGACGTGCCCGCCCTGCGCGCCCAGGCCCGCCGGCTCGCCGACCACCTGGCCGCCCGGCCCGCGGACCCCGCCGCCGTGGCCTCCGTACTGGCCCACCGCCGCACCGCCTTCCCCGAGCGCGCGGTCGTCCTCGGCGAGGACGCCGGGACCCTGCTGCGCGGTCTGGAGTCCCTCGCCGACGACGCCCGCCCGGACACGGGCCTGGTGGTGACCGGCCGGGCCGCCACCGGCAGCCGGCGTACCGCCTTCCTCTTCACCGGCCAGGGCAGCCAGCGTCCCGGGATGGGCCGCGAGCTGTACGCCGCCGAGCCGGTGTTCGCGGCCGCCCTCGACGAGCTGTGCGCCGCCTTCGACCCCCACCTGGAACGCCCCCTGCGCACGGTCATGTTCGCCGCACCCGGGACGCCGGACGCCGGACTGCTCGACCGCACCGAGTACACGCAGCCCGCCCTGTTCGCCCTCGAAGCGGCCCTCCACGCGCTCGTCACCTCGCGCGGCGTCCGCCCCGACGCCGTCGCCGGCCACTCGGTCGGCGAGCTCACCGCCGCCTACGTGGCCGGCGTGTTCAGCCTGCCGGACGCGGCCCGGCTCGTCGCCGCACGCGGCCGGCTGATGGGCGAACTGCCCGGCGGCGGGGCGATGGCCGCGCTCCAGGCCGGAGAGGACGAGGTACGGCCGCAGCTCGCGGGCCGGGAGGCGCGGATCGACCTCGCCGCGGTGAACGGGCCGGCCGCCGTGGTGGTCGCGGGCGACGAGCCGGACGTGGCGGAACTGGTCGAGTACTGGAAGAGCCGCGGCCGCGCCGCCAGGCGGCTGACCGTCAGCCACGCCTTCCACTCGCCGCACATGGACGGCATGTTGACACAGTTCGAAACGATCGCTCGCGGTCTCGAATACCACCCGCCCAAGATTCCTGTCATGTCGAACCTGACCGGACGGCTCGCCACCGGCGAGGACCTGCGCACCGCGGACCACTGGGTCCGCCACGCGCGCCGTCCGGTGCGCTTCCTCGACGGCGTCCGCGCCCTGCGCGCCGAAGGCGTCGACAGCTTCCTGGAACTGGGCCCCGACGCGGTCCTCACCGCCATGACCCGCACGATCCTCGACCACGACGACGACCTCGGCCACGGCCATGACGAGAGCCTCGGCCGCGACCACGACCGGGACACCGCCCCCGTGCGCACGATCGCCGTGCAGCGCCGCCGCAAGCCCGGGGCGCGGGCCTTCGCCGAGGCCATGGCCGCCGCCCACGTCCACGGACTCGGCGCCCGGACCGCCCCCGCCCCCCACCCCGCCGCCGACGCGGAGCTCACCGCACAACTGCCGACCTACGCCTTCCAGCGCTCCCGCTACTGGCTCGACGCCCCCGCCCCCGCGCAGGGGGACGGCCTGGCCGCCGCCGGGGTCGACACCGCCGGACACCCGCTGCTCGCCGCCCGCGTCGAACTCCCCGACGGCCAGGGCACGGTGTGGACGACGACCCTGTCCACCCGCACCCACCCCTGGCTCGCCGGGCACACCGTCGCCGGACGCGTCGTCGTCCCCGGCACGGCCCTCCTCGAAGTCGCCCTCAAGGCCACCTCCACGACCGGGGACCGGGTCGCGGAACTCACCTTCGACGGCCCGCTCGTGCTGCCCGACGAAGCGCCCGTACGGCTGCGCGTCCACCTCGGCGCCGCCGACGCCGACGGGACGCGCCCCCTGCGGATCCACTCCGCCGCAGCCGGTTCCGGCACCGGGTCGAGCGCCGACGACTGGACCCCGCACGCCACCGGCCGCACCGCACCCGGCCCGGCCGCGGCCCCGGACGACACCTTCGCCCCGCTCACCGGCACCTGGCCGCCCGAGGGCGCCGAACCCGTCGCCGTCGAGGCCGAGTACGAGCGGTTCGCCGCCGCCGGGATCGGCTACGGACCCGCGTTCCAGGGCCTGCGGGCCGCCTGGCGAAGGGGCGACGAAGTCTTCGCGTACGCCGCCCTGCGCCCCGAGGAGAGCGCCGACGCCGCCGGCTACGGCCTGCACCCCGCCCTCCTCGACGCCGCCCTGCACGCCGTCACCGCCGCCCGGCCCGACGCCCACGGGCTCGTACCGTTCTCCTGGACCGGAGCCGCCCTGCACGCCCACGGCGCCGACGCCCTGCGGGTACGGATCGCCCCGGCCGGGCCCGACGCCTACGCCGTGAGCGCCGCCGACCCCGAGGGCCGGCCCGTCTTCGCCGCCGCCTCCCTGGCCCTGCGCCGGGTCCGGGCCGACCGGATCGCCGCCGCCGCCGCTGCCGGCACCGGTTCCGCGCCGCTGCTGCGGCCCACCTGGACCCCGCTGGCCACCGACCCCGGACAGCCCGGCGGGACCACGTGGCTGCTCCTCGGCGACCCCGCCCCGGCGCTGGCCGACGCCCTGACCGCCGCCGGAGCGGACGTCCGGACCGCGGCCGATCCCGACGCACCCTTCGCCGACGTACCGGCGGGGCCCGTCCACGCCGTGGCCGACCTGCGCGGAGACGCCCGCGCAGACGGCGCAGACGGCGAAGAGGGTGAAGAGCGCGGAGACGGCCCGCAGGCCGTGGGCCGCCGCGTCCTCGCCCTCGCCCGGCAGTGGCTCGCCGCGGACCGCCCGACCGGATCCCGGCTGACCGTCCTCACCCACCAGGCGGTCACCACCGGCCCCGGACAGCCCGTCACCGACCCCGCCGCCGCCGTCGCCTGGGGCCTGATCCGCTCGGCCCAGACCGAACACCCCGGCCGGTTCGCCCTCGTGGACACCGACGAGCAGCCCGCCTCGTACGCGGCCCTGCCCGCCGCCCTGACCCGCGCCGACGGCGCCGACCAGCTCGCCCTCCGCGCCGGCACCCCCCACGCCCCCGGCGTCGCCCGCGTCACCACGGCGCCCGGCGCCGCCGCCTGGAACCCCGACGGCACCGTCCTCATCACCGGCGGCACCGGCGGCCTGGGCTCCGCCGTGGCCCGCAGGCTGGTCACCGCACACGGCGTACGCCACCTGCTGCTGACCAGCCGGCGCGGCCCCGACGCCCCGGGCGCCGCCGCACTGGCCGCCGCGCTCACCGAAGCCGGCGCCCACACCGTGGAACTCGCCGCCTGCGACGCCGCCGACCGCACCGCCCTCGCGGCGCTCCTCGCACGGATCCCCGCCGAGCGCCCGCTCACCGCGGTCGTCCACACGGCCGGCGTCCTCGACGACGGTCTGCTCACCGCGCAGGATCCCGCGCGCCTCGAAGCCGTCCTGCGGCCCAAGGCCGACGCGGCCCTCGCCCTCCACGACCTGACCCGGGGCCTGGAACTCGACGCGTTCGTCCTGTTCTCCTCGGCCGCCGGACTCCTCGGCAGCGCCGGACAGTCCACCTACGCCGCCGCCAACGCCTACCTCGACGCGTTCGCCTCCTGGCGCCACGGCCAGGGCCTGCCCGCCGTCTCCCTCGGCTGGGGCCCCTGGGCGGGCGCCGGCATGGCAGGCACCCTCGGCGAGACCGACGCGGCCCGACTGCGCCGCAGTGGCATCACCGCCCTCCCGCAAGCCGAGGCCCTCGACCTGTTCGACGCCGCCTGCACCCGCCCGGACGCCGTCCTGCTGCCCCTGCGCATCGACCCCGCCGCCGACCGCACCGCCCTGCCGCCCGTCCTGCGCACGCTCGCCGAGCAGGCGACCCGCCGCGCGGCGGGCACGGTCCGAGCCGGTTCGCCGGCCGCGGACCGCGGGCCGGAGCAGCCCCGGCCGACACTCGCCGACCGGGTCGCCGGTCTGCCCCGGGCCGAACGCTCCGCGCTCGTCCTGGACCTCGTACGGACCGAGGTCGCGGTCGTACTCGGCTACGCGGGCCCGACCGAGGTCGGCGTCCACCGCAGCTTCCGGGAAGCCGGCTTCGACTCGCTCACCGCCGTCGAACTGCGCAACCGGCTCGGCGCCGAGACCGGCCTGCGGCTCACGGCGACCCTCGTCTTCGACCACCCGACGCCCCTGGCCCTCGCCGAGCACATCGACGGGGAACTGCCCGGAGCGGAAGCCTCCCTGCTCGCCCTCATCGGCAGGCTCGGCGAGGAGACCGCCCGGGCCGACCTGGACGACGACGCCCGCGGGAAGGTCGCCGACCGGCTGTCCGCCCTGCTGGCCGGGCTCGGCGTGGCGACCACCACCGCCCCGCCGGAAGCCGCTGCTTCCGACACCCGCACCGACACCGAAACCCCCGCCGGCCCTGCTGCCGGCACCGTCACCGAACTACTCCATTCCGCCTCCGACGACGAACTGTTCCAGCTGCTCGACAGCGGCTTCCGCGCCATTTGAAGCCCTGCACCGAACACCTCCAGGGGAGAGCCGTGTCCGCTCACGACGCCACCAGCCAGGACTCCACCACGGGCAACGAGGCCAGGCTCCGCGAGTACCTCCGCCGCGCCATGACCGAGCTGCACGAGACGCAAGCACGCCTCCGCGAGGCCGAGGAGCGGAGCACCGAACCCCTGGCGATCGTGGGGATGGCGTGTCGTTTCCCGGGTGGGGTGGGCTCGCCGGAGGGTTTGTGGGATCTGGTGTCGTCGGGTGTGGATGCGGTGTCTCCGTTCCCGGGTGACCGTGGGTGGGACGTGGAGTCGTTCTTTGATCCGGAGCCTGGTGTTCCGGGGCGTTCGTATGTGCGGGAGGGTGGTTTCCTGCATGAGGCGGGGGAGTTCGATGCGGACTTCTTCGGTATTTCGCCGCGTGAGGCGGTGGCGATGGATCCGCAGCAGCGGTTGCTGTTGGAGACGTCGTGGGAGGCGTTGGAGCGGGCGGGTATTCCGGCTTCGTCGTTGCGGGGATCCCGCGCGGGCGTCTTCGTCGGCGCCATGTACCACGACTACGGCACCGACCGCCCCGCCGCACGCGACGACGCCGGCGGCTACGGCGGCACCGGCACCTCCGGCAGCGTGGTCTCCGGCCGCATTTCCTTCGCTCTGGGCCTGGAAGGCCCGGCGGTCACCGTCGACACGGCCTGCTCCTCCTCCCTCGTCGCCCTGCACCTGGCCGCCCAGTCGCTGCGGGCGGGGGAGTGCGACCTCGCACTCGCCGGCGGCGTCACCGTCATGGCCACGCCCTCCACCTTCGTGGAGTTCTCGCAGCAGCGGGGGCTTGCGGGGGATGGCCGGGTGAAGGCGTTCTCGGATGCGGCGGACGGTACGGGCTGGGCCGAGGGTGTGGGGATGCTGCTGGTGATGCGGCTGTCTGACGCGGTGGCCGGGGGTCATCGGGTGTGGGCGGTGGTGCGGGGTTCGGCGGTGAACCAGGACGGTGCGAGCAATGGGTTGACGGCGCCGAACGGTCCGTCGCAGCAGCGGGTGATCCGGGCGGCGTTGGAGAGTGCCGGTCTGGGTGTGGCTGATGTGGATGTGGTGGAGGCGCATGGTACGGGGACCCGGTTGGGGGATCCGATCGAGGCGCAGGCGTTGTTGGCGACGTACGGGCAGCGGCCGGTGGACGGTGAGCCGTTGTGGTTGGGGTCGTTGAAGTCGAACATCGGGCATGCGCAGGCTGCTGCGGGTGTGGGTGGTGTCATCAAGATGGTGATGGCGCTGGAGCACGGGAGGCTGCCGAAGTCCCTGCATGTGGATGTGCCGTCGTCGCAGGTGGATTGGGAGGCGGGTGCTGTCTCTCTCTTGACGGAGGAGCGGGCGTGGCCGGAGGTGGGGCGTCCGCGCAGGGCGGGTGTGTCGTCGTTCGGGGTGAGCGGGACGAACGCGCACGTGATCCTGGAGCAGGCTCCGGTGGTGGAGTCGGTGGTGGAGTCCGCTGAGCGGGAACTGCCGGTCGTTCCCCTCGTCCTCACCGCCAAGTCCGAGACCGCACTGCGCGCCCAGAGCGCCCGCCTGGACGCGCACCTGGAGCAGAACCCCGCCCTCCGTCCCCTGGACGTGGCCCTGAGCCTCGCGACCGGCCGCTCGATGCTGGAACACCGCTCGGTCACCCTGGGACCGACGGTCGTGGAGGGCGTCGCAGGCACCCCGGGCCGTCGGGTGTTGGTGTTCCCGGGGCAGGGGACGCAGTGGGTGGGGATGGGTGCGGGGCTGTTGGAGTCCTCGCCGGTGTTCGCGGCGCGGTTGCGGGAGTGCGCGGACGCGCTGGCGCCGTTCGTGGACTTCGACGTGGTCCAGGTGGTGCGGGAGGGCCGTTCGCTGGACCGGGTGGATGTGGTCCAGCCGGTGACGTGGGCGGTGATGGTGTCGCTGGCCGCGCTGTGGCGCTCCCTGGGTGTGGTGCCGGATGCGGTCGTGGGGCATTCGCAGGGCGAGATCGCCGCTGCCGCCGTCTCCGGCGCGCTGTCACTGGAGGACGCCGCCCGGGTGGTGGCCCTCCGTGCCGCAGTGATCGGCCGGGAACTGGCCGGGCTGGGCGGCATGGCGTCGATTCCTCTGCCTCTGGTTGAGGTGGAGGCACGGCTGGAGGCGTGGTCGGGGCGGCTGGGTATCGCCGCCGTCAACGGCCCCTCCAGCACGGTCGTCGCGGGTGACGCCGATGCCATCGTGGAGTTCGTCGCTGCCGCGCAGGCGGAGGACATCCGGGCCCGTCAGGTACCGGTCGACTACGCCTCCCACTCCGCACATGTGGAGCGGATCGAAGCGGAACTCCTCGACGTCCTCGGCCCGATCACCCCGCGCCGGGCCGACGTCCCGTTCTACTCCACCGTCACCGCCGAACTCGCCGACACCACCACCCTCGACGCCGCCTACTGGTACCGCAACCTGCGCAACCCCGTCCGCTTCGAGGAAACGATCCGCTCCCTGGCCGCCAAGGGCTTCACCACCTTCGTGGAGTCCAGTGCCCACCCCGTCCTGACGATGGGCATCCAGGAGACCGCAGAGGCCACCGGAGCCGAGGTCCTCGCCGCCGGGTCGCTGCGCCGCGACGAGGGCGGGCTCCAGCGGCTGCTGACCTCCGCCGCCGAACTCTTCGTCCGCGGCGTCGACATCGACTGGGCCACCCTCTTCGAGGGCACCGGCGCCCGGCCCGTCGACCTGCCCACCTACGCCTTCCAGCGCACCCACTACTGGCTTCCCCCGGCCCCCGCCACCCAGGCGGCGGCGGTCGCCCCGCGGGACTCCCTCGCGTACCGCGTCCAGTGGAAGAGCCTGCGCACCGACGACCCGGCCGCCCGCCTGCACGGGCGCTGGCTGCTCGTCGCCCCCGACTCCCCGGCCGCCCCCGACTCCCCGGCCGCCGCCGACCACGCCGACGCCGCCCGCCAGGCCCTCGCCGCCCTCGGCGCCACCGTGGAGACGCTCACCCTCGACCCGGCCCATGCCGACCGGTCCCTCCTGCGCGCCCGGCTCGCCGAAGCCGCCGACCGCCCGGACGGCCCCCCGCTCGCCGGGATCCTGTCGCTGCTGGCCCTCGCCGACGGCCCGCACCCCGAACACGCGGGCCTGCCGCTCGGCGTCGCCGCCACCCTCGCCCTCACCCAGGCCGCCGCCGACGCGGGTACCACGGCCCGGCTCTGGGCGGTGACCTCCTGCTCGGTCGCCGTGTCGCCCGCCGAGACCCCGTCCCCCGCGCAGGCCCAGCTCTGGGGCTTCGGACGGGTCGCCGCCCTCGAACTGCCCGCCCTGTGGGGCGGTCTCCTCGACCTGCCCGCCCGGCCCGACGCGCGCTCCTGGCAGCAGATCGCCGCCGTCCTCGCCGCCCCGGGCGCCGAGGACCAGGTCGCCGTGCGGCCCTCCGGCACCTACGGGCGCCGCCTCGTCCAGGCCGACGCCGGCCGCTCCTCCGCGCCCACCGCCGCGCGCGGCACCGTACTCGTCATCGGTGACCTCGCGGCCGTGGCCGCCCCCCTGGCCGGCCGGCTGCTCGCCGCCGGCGCCGACCGGGTCGTCCTCGCCGGACCGGCCGACGGCCTCCCCCGGGAACTCGACGGCTCCCTCGCGGCCCGCGTGACCCTCGCGCCCTGTGACCCCGCCTCGGACCGGGAACTGCGGGAACTGCTCGGCCGGTACGCCCCTTCGGCCCTGTACGTCGTCCCGCCGCCCGCCTCGCCCGCCACCCTCACCGGGACCACGACGGAGGGCTTCGCCGCCGCCGTCGCCGCCAAGACCGACCTGGCCGTCCGCCTGGCGGGGATCCTGGCGGACAGCGGCTCCGCACCGGACGCGTTCGTCCTCTTCTCCTCCGTCGCCGGGGTGTGGGGCGGGGCCGGCCAGGGCGGCTACGCGGCCGGCACGGCCCACCTCGACGCGCTCGCCGACGTACTGCGCGGCCGCGGCCTGCCCGCCGCGTCCGTCGCCTGGACCCCCTGGCGGGGGGCCCTCACCGGGCCCGCCGCCGACCGGATCCGCGGTGCCGGCCTGTCGTTCCTCGATCCCGAGCGGGCCCTGGACGTCCTGGACTCGGCCCTCGCGCGCCGCGAGAGCGGCCTCGCCGTCGCCGACGTCGACTGGGAGCGGTTCGCCGCCGCGTACACCGCCGCCCGGCCCTCCGCGCTCCTCGACGAACTGCCCGCCGTACGGGCGCTGCGCGCGGCCGAGCGGGAAGCCGCCGCGGCCCGGACCGCCGCCGACACCAAGATCGCGGCGGGCCTGCGGGGCAGGCCCGCCGAGGAACAGCGACGGGAACTGCTGCGACTGGTGCGCGCGCAGGTGGCCGCCGCGCTGGGCCACACCTCGCCCGAGGACATCGCCCCCGACCGGGCGTTCAAGGACCTCGGCGTGAACTCCGTGACCGCCGTCGAACTGCGCAACCGGCTCCGCGAGGCCACCGGGCTGAGCCTGCCCGCGTCCCTCGTCTTCGACCACCCGACCAGCGCGGCCCTCGCCCGTCACCTCCACGAGCTGGCGGCCGGCGCCGACCCCGAGCCCGTCACGGCCGGCCCGTTCACCACCGCCCCCGCCGGAGGGGACGGCGAGCCCGTCGCCGTCGTCGCCATGGCCTGCCGTTTCCCCGGCGGCATCAACACCCCCGACGAGCTGTGGCGGCTGGTGCGCGACGGCGGTGACGCCATCACCCCGTTCCCGGCCAACCGCGGCTGGGACCTCGACGGCCTCTACGATCCCGACCCGGAGGCGAAGGGCCGTACGTACGTCCGCGAGGGCGGGTTCCTGCACGAGGCCCCCGACTTCGACCCCGAGTTCTTCGGCATCTCCCCCCGCGAGGCCCTCGCCATGGACCCGCAGCAGCGGCTGCTGCTGGAGACCTCCTGGGAGGCCCTGGAACGGGCCGGCATCGACCCGGACGTGCTGCGCGGCAGCCGCACCGGCGTGTTCGTCGGCACCAACGGCCAGCACTACATGCCGCTCCTGCAGAACGGCGACGAGGACTTCGACGGCTACCTCGGCACCGGCAACTCCGCCAGCGTCATGTCCGGGCGGCTCTCGTACGTCTTCGGCCTCGAAGGCCCGGCCGTCACCGTCGACACCGCCTGCTCGGCGTCCCTGGTCGCCCTGCACCTCGCCGTCCAGTCCCTGCGGCGCGGCGAATGCGCGATGGCCCTCGTCGGCGGCGCCACCGTCATGTCCACCCCCGAGATGCTGGTCGAGTTCTCCCGCCAGCGCGTCATGTCGCCCACCGGCCGCTCCCGCGCCTTCGCGGCGTCCGCCGACGGCGTGGCCCTCGGCGAAGGCGCCGGCATGCTGGTCGTGGAGCGGCTCAGCGACGCCGAAGCCAACGGACACCCCGTCCTCGCCGTCATCCGTGGCTCCGCCGTCAACCAGGACGGCGCCAGCAACGGCCTCACCGCCCCCAACGGCCCCTCCCAGCAGCGCGTCATCCGCCAGGCCCTCGCCGACGCCGGCCTCGAACCGCACGACGTGGACGCCGTCGAGGCCCACGGCACCGGCACCGAACTCGGCGACCCCATCGAAGCGCAGGCCGTCCTCGCCACCTACGGCGAAGGGCGCCCCGCCGACACCCCCCTGTGGCTCGGCTCCGTGAAGTCCAACATCGGCCACACCCAGGCCGCCGCCGGAGTCGCGGGCGTCATCAAGATGGTGCTGGCGCTGCGCGGCGACACCCTGCCCCGCACCCTGCACGTCGACGAGCCCACCCCCCGCGTGGACTGGTCCTCCGGCGCGGTGGCGCTGCTCACCGACGACCTCCCCTGGCCGCAGCGGGAAACCCCGCGCCGCGCCGCCGTCTCCGCCTTCGGCATCAGCGGCACCAACGCCCACGTCATCCTGGAGGAGGCCCCCCGCCCGGCCGCCTCCCCCGCCACGGACCCCGGCGAGCAGAGCGACCCGTGGGCGGAGGTCACCGTCCCGCTGCTGCTGTCCGCCCGCTCCGAACCCGCGCTGCGTGCGCAGGCGGCCCGCCTGCGCACGGGACTCGTCGACAATCCCGCGCTCCACCCCGCCGACGCCGGGTACACCCTGCTGACGGCCCGCTCCCGCTTCGACCAGCGGGCCGCCGTCATCGGCGAGAGCCGCGAGGAACTCCTCGACGCCCTGGCCTCCCTCGCCCAGGACCGGCCGCACCCCGCCGCGCTCCGCGGCACCGCCGGACCCGGCGACCGCGTCGCGTTCGTCTTCCCCGGCCAGGGCTCCCAGTGGCCCGCCATGGCCGAAGGGCTCCTCGACCGCTCACCGGCTTTCCGCGACACCGCGCTCGCCTGTGACACGGCGCTCTCCGCCCACCTCGACTGGTCCGTCATGGACGTCCTGCGCCAGGTGCCCGGCGCACCCTCGCTCAGCCGCGTCGACGTCGTCCAGCCCGTGCTGTTCACCATGATGGTGTCGCTAGCCGCCACCTGGCGTTCCCTCGGCGTCCACCCGTCGGCCGTGGTCGGCCACTCCCAGGGCGAGATCGCCGCCGCGTACGTGGCCGGAGGCCTGAGCCTGGACGACGCCGCGCGCATCGTCGCCCTGCGCAGCCAGGCCTGGCTCACCCTCGCCGGCAAGGGCGGCATGATCGCCGTGTCCCTGGGCCCCGAGGCGCTGCGCCCGCGCCTGGAGCGGTTCGGCGACCGGCTGTCCATCGCCGCCGTCAACAGCCCCGGCACCGCCGCCGTCGCCGGTGAACCGCAGGCCCTGCACGAACTGCTGGAAGAGCTGACCGCCGATGGCGTCCACGCCCGGGCCATCCCCGGCGTCGACACCGCCGGGCACTCCGCGCAGGTCGACGCCCTCAAGGAGCACCTCCTGGAGGTCCTGGCGCCGGTGGCCCCGCGCAGCGGCGACATCCCGTTCTACTCCACCGTCACCGGCGGCCTCCTCGACACCGCCGCCCTCGACTCCGCGTACTGGTACCGCAACATGCGCGAACCCGTCGAGTTCGAACAGGCCACCCGCGCACTCCTCGCCGACGGCCACGAAGTCTTCCTCGAACCCGCTCCGCACCCCATGCTCGCGACCTCCCTCCAGGAGACCGTCGCAGACACCGGCGCACGGGCCTCCGTCCTCGGCACCCTGCGCCGTGACAAGGGCGGCGCCCGCTGGTTCGCCACGGCCCTCGCCGCCGCCCACGTCGCCGGCGTCGAGATCGACGCCGACGCCCTGTTCGGCGCCGGCTCCCGCCGCGTCGACCTGCCCACCTACCCCTTCCAGCGCGAGCGCTACTGGTACAACGCCCCCGCCCGGCGCGGCGACGCCGCCTCCATCGGCCTGCGCGAAGCCGGCCACCCCCTGCTCGGCGGGGGAGTGGAACTGCCCGAATCCGGCTCCGTCGTCTACACCGCCCGCCTCGGCGCCGACACCGAGCCGTGGCTCGCCGACCACACCCTGCTCGGCACCGTCCTGCTGCCCGGCGCCGCACTCGTCGACCTCGCCCTGTGGGCGGGCCGGCAATCCGGCTGCGGCAGCCTGGACGAGCTGATCCTCCAGGCCCCCGTCGTCCTGCCCGACGACGGCGCCGTCGAACTGCGGCTGCTCGTCGGCGCCGCCGCCGAGGACGGCCGGCGCACCCTCACCGTCCACTCGCGCGAGGCGGACGCCGACCCCGGCGCGCCCTGGCACCGCCACGCCGAAGCCGTACTCGCCCCCGCCGCAGAAGAGCCGCCCGCCCCGGCCGCCGCGCCCTGGCCCCCCGCCGCGGCCCGGCCCGCCGGACGCCGCGAACCCGACGCCTTCTACGCGGAGTTCACCGCACGCGGCTACGACTACGGCCCCCACTTCCGGGGCTACCGCGACGGCTGGCTCGACGGCGCCGCCGTCCACGCCGAAGTCGCCCTGCCCGAACGCACCGCCGACACGTCCGCCGGCTACGGCATCCACCCCGCGCTCCTGGACGCCGCCCTCCAGGCCATGAGCCTCGGCGCGTTCTTCCCCGACGACGGCCAGGCCCGCATGCCGTTCGCCGTACGCGGCGTCCGCCTGCACGCCGAAGGCGCCGGCCGGCTGCGCGTCACCATCCACCCCGTCAGCGCCGAAGCCGTCCGGCTGACCTGCACCGACGAAGCCGGCCGCCCCGTACTCGACATCGCCGAACTCCTCGTGCGCACCGTCTCCCCCGAACAGCTCGCCGCCACCGGCGGCCGCGCCCGCCTCGGGGGCGCCCTGTACGAGGTCACCTGGCCGCAGCTGCCCGCCGCCGACACCCTGCCGGTACGCCGGGTCGCCGTCGTCGGCGAGGACCACGCCAAGGTCATCGCCGCCCTCGAAGCCACCGGCGGCGCCTGCGACTGGTACCCCGACCTGCCCGCGCTGCTCGACGCGACCGCCACCGGCCGGGCCCCCGACACCGTCGCCGTGTCCTTCCCGCACCACCCCCGCCCCGACGCGCGCACCGCCCACACCGTCGCCCACCGGGCCCTGGACCTCGCCCAGGCCTGGCTCGACGCCGGGGACCGGCTCGACGGCACCACCCTCACCCTCCTCACCCGGGGCGCCGTCTCCACCACCCCCGACGAGGACACCGCCGATCCGGCCGCCGCCACCGTGTGGGGCCTGATCCGCTCCGCCCAGTCGGAGGAGCCCGGCCGCTTCACCCTCCTCGACCTCGACCCGGGCGCCTGGGACGCCGCCGCCCTCACCGCCGCCCTCGCCTCCGGGGAACCGCAGCTCGCCGTCCGGGGCGGCGCCGTCCGCGTCCCCCGCCTGGCCCGTGCCGGCGACACCGACCCGCGCGGCGACCTCCTCGTACCGCCCGCCGCGACCCCCGCCTGGCGGCTCGCCACCAGCGGCACCGGCACCCTGGAGGGTCTGCGCCTCGCCCCCGCCCCCGACACCCTGGCACCCCTGGAGGAGGGCCAGGTCCGCATCGCCGTCCGGGCCGCCGGAGTCAACTTCCGCGACACCCTCATCGCGCTGGGCATGTACCCCGGCGAAGGCGTCATGGGCGCCGAGGGCGCGGGCGTCGTCACCGAGACCGGCCCCGGCGTCACCTCCGTCTCCCCCGGCGACCGGGTCCTGGGCATGTGGACGGGCGGCTTCGGCCCCTACGCCGTCGCCGACCACCGCATGGTCGTCCCGATACCGGCAGGCTGGACCTACGCCGAAGCGGCCTCCGTCCCCGCCGTGTTCCTCACCGCCCAGTACGCCCTGACCCGCCTGGCCCGGGCCACCCCCGGCCAGTCCCTGCTGATCCACGCGGCCGCCGGCGGCGTCGGCATGGCCGCCCTGCAACTGGCCCGCCACCACGGCCTCACCGTGTACGCCACCGCCTCCACCGGCAAGTGGGACACCCTGCGCGGCCTCGGCCTCACCGACGGCGCCATCGCCAACTCCCGCACCACCGCCTTCGCCGACGAGTTCCTCGCCGCGACCGGCGGCCGGGGCGTCGACATCGTCCTCAACTCCCTCGCCGGCGAATACGTCGACGCCTCCCTGCGGCTGCTGCCCCGCGGCGGCCACTTCCTCGAACTGGGCAAGGCCGACGTCCGCGACCCGGACACCGTCGCCGCCGACCACCCCGGCACCCGCTACCAGGCGTTCGACCTGGTCCAAGCCGGCCCCGACACCGTCGGCGCCATGCTCCGCGAACTCCTCGCCCTCTTCGACGCGGGCGTCCTCACCCCCCTGCCGCTGACCGTCCACGAGGTCCGGCACGCCCGCGAGGCCTTCCGCACCCTCAGCCAGGCCCGCCACACCGGAAAGCTCGTCCTGACCATGCCGCCCTCCTTCGGGCCGCACGGCACGGTCCTCGTCACCGGCGGCACCGGCACCCTCGGCAGCGCCGTCGCCCGCCACCTCGTCACCGGACACGGCGTACGCCACCTCGTGCTCGCCGGCCGCCAGGGCCCCGACGCGGACGGCGCGAGCGCCCTCATCGCCGAACTCACCGCCCTCGGCGCCGAGGTCACCGTACGGGCCTGCGACGCCGGCGACCGCGAGCAGCTCGCCGCACTGCTCGCCGACATACCCGACGCCCACCCGCTGACCGGCGTCGTCCACACCGCGGGCGTCCTCTCGGACGGCACCCTTCCCACCCTCACCCCGGGCGCCCTGGACACCGTCCTGCACCCCAAGGTCGACGCCGTCCTCAACCTGCACGAGCTGACCCGCGACCTGGACCTGTCGGCCTTCGTCCTCTACTCGTCCTCCTCCGCACTCTTCGGCAGCCCCGGTCAGGGCGGGTACGCGGCCGCCAACGCCTTCCTCGACGCGTTCGCCGGCTACCGGCGCTCGCTGGGCCTGCCCGGCGTCTCCCTCGCCTGGGGCCTGTGGTCGAGCAACAGCCGGATGGCAGGACACCTCGACCAGAGCGGCATGCACCGCCGCCTCGCCCGCGGCGGCGTCATGCCCCTCACCGACGCCGAAGGCCTCGCGCTGTTCGACGCCGCCCAAGCGGCCGGCGCGCCCCTCCAAGTGCCCATCAGGCTCAACCACGCGGCCCTGCGCGCCGCAGCGCCCGTACCCGCCTTCCTGCGGGACCTGGTCGGCGACGACACCCGGGCCCGCGGCGGAACCCACCGGGCGGCCGCCCCCGCCGAGACGCTCGCGGACCGGATCACCGGCCTGCCCGCCGACGAGCAGGAGGAACTGGTCCTCGACGCCGTACGCACCCACGCCGCGGCCGTACTCGGCCACGGCGGCCCCGAGGGGATCGTCATCGACCGCGCCTTCAAGGAACTCGGCTTCGACTCCCTCACGGCCGTCGAGATGCGCAACCGGCTCGCCGCCGCCACCGGACTGCGCCTCGCCGCCACCCTCGTCTTCGACCACCCGACACCGGCCGCGCTCGCCGGCCACCTGCGCCGCGCGCTCGCCCCGGACGGGACCCCGGCCGCCGGCGAGCCCGCCTCCGCGGCGCGGCCCGACATCGTCATGGCCGAACTCGACCGGCTGGAAGCCCTGTTCGGGACCCTGTCCGGCCGGACCGACGGCGCGGCCGGCCCCGACGAGACGGCGCACCGGGAGATCGCCAACCGGCTGGCGGCCCTCACCGGCCTGTGGCACGGACTCGGCTCCACGACCGGCACCGCCACCGGCAGCGGCACGGGCGGCCCGGCGGACACCGCGGCGTCCTCCGTCGCCGACTCCATCGAGGACGCCGACGACGACGAGATCTTCGCATTCATCGACGAGCGGTTCTGAACCGCACAGCACGTACGGGGTGACGAGACATGGCGAACGAAGACAAGCTCCGCGAGTACCTCAAGCGGACGACGACCGAACTGCACCGCACCAGCGAACGCCTCAAGGAACTACAGGCGCGCGCCCACGAGCCCCTCGCGATCGTCGGCATGGCCTGCCGGTTCCCCGGCGGCGTCGACACCCCGGAAGCCCTCTGGGAACTCGTGTCCTCCGGCACCGACGCCGTGGGCCCCTTCCCCGGTGACCGCGGCTGGGACGTGGACGGCCTCTACGACCCCGACCCCGACGCGGCCGGCCGCACCTACTGCCGAGAAGGCGGCTTCCTGAACGCCGCCGGAGCCTTCGACCCCGCCTTCTTCGGCATCTCGCCCCGCGAGGCGGTCGCGATGGACCCCCAGCAGCGGCTGCTGCTGGAAACCTCCTGGGAAGCCCTGGAACGCGCCGGCATCGACCCCCGCTCCCTGCACGGCAGCCGAACCGGCGTCTTCGTCGGCGCCTGGGACGGCGGCTACACCGCCCACGTCCACGAGCCGTCCGCGCAGCTCGAAGGAGACCTGCTCACCGGCAGCGTCGTCAGCTTCACCTCCGGCCGCATCGCCTACACCCTCGGCCTGGAAGGCCCGGCGGTCACCGTCGACACGGCCTGCTCCTCCTCCCTCGTCGCCCTCCACCAGGCCGCCCAGTCGCTGCGCCGCGGCGAATGCGACCTCGCCCTGGCCGGCGGAGTCACCGTCATGTCCACCCCCGCCGTCTTCGTGCAGTTCTCCCGCCAGCGCGGCGTGTCCGCCGACGGACGGTGCAAGGCCTTCGCCGACGCCGCCGACGGCTTCGGCCCCGGCGAAGGCGCCGGGATCGTCCTCGTGGAACGCCTCTCCGACGCCGTGCGCAAGGGGCACCAGGTGCTCGCCGTCCTGCGCGGCTCGGCGGTGAACCAGGACGGCGCCAGCAACGGCCTCACCGCCCCCAGCAGCGCGGCACAGCAGCGCGTCATCCGTCAGGCACTCGCCGACGCACAGGTCACCGCCGCCGACATCGACGCCGTCGAGGCACACGGCACCGGCACCAAACTGGGTGATCCGATCGAGGTCCACGCCCTCATGGACACCTACGGCAGCGCACACGGCCCCGAACGGCCGCTGTGGCTCGGGTCGCTCAAGTCGAACATCGGCCACACCCAGGCCGCCGCCGGGGTCGCCGGCGTCATCAAGATGGTGATGGCGCTGCGACACGGGACCCTGCCCCGGACCCTGCACATCGACGCACCGTCCTCACAGATCCTCTGGGACTCCGGATCCGTCTCCCTCCTGACGGAGGAGCGGGCATGGCCGGAGGTGGGGCGTCCGCGTCGGGCGGGTGTGTCGTCGTTCGGGGTGAGCGGGACGAACGCGCACGTGATCCTGGAGCAGGCCCCGGCCGCCGAACCGGTCGCGGAAACGGCGGTGCGCGAACTGCCGGTCGTACCGCGCGTCGTGACCGCCCGCTCCAAGGCGGCACTGCGCGCCCGGCAGGACGGGCTGACGGCCCTACCGGACCGCGACCCCGCGCTGCGACCGCTCGACATCGGCTACACCCTGGCCTCCGCGCGTGCCGTGTTCGAGCACCGCGAGGTCACCGTCGGACCGACGGTCGTGGAGGGCGTCGCAGGTTCTACGGGGCGTCGGGTGTTGGTGTTCCCCGGGCAGGGGACGCAGTGGGTGGGGATGGGTGCGGGGCTGCTGGAGTCCTCGCCGGTGTTCGCGGCGCGGTTGCGGGAGTGTGCGGAGGCGTTGGCGCCGTTCGTGGACTTCGATGTGGTCGAGGTGGTGCGGGAGGGCCGTTCGCTGGACCGGGTGGATGTGGTCCAGCCGGTGACGTGGGCGGTGATGGTGTCCCTGGCCGCGCTGTGGCGGTCGCTGGGTGTCGTCCCGGATGCGGTGGTGGGGCATTCGCAGGGCGAGATCGCCGCTGCCGCCGTCTCCGGCGCGTTGTCGTTGGAGGATGCGGCCCGGGTGGTGGCCCTCCGTGCGGCGGTGATCGGGCGGGAGCTGGCCGGGCTGGGCGGGATGGCGTCGATTCCTCTGCCTCTGGTTGAGGTGGAGGCCCGGCTTGCGGGATGGGCGGGGCGGCTGGGTATCGCGGCCGTCAACGGTCCCTCCAGCACGGTCGTGGCGGGTGATGCGGATGCCATCGTGGAGTTCGTGGCCGCTGCGCAGGCGGAGGACATCCGGGCCCGTCAGGTACCGGTCGACTACGCCTCGCACTCCGCGCACGTGGAGCGGATCGAAGCCGAGTTGCTGGAGGTTCTGGGGCCGGTCCGGCCGCAGCGGCCCGAGGTGCCGTTCTACTCGACGGTGACGGGCGGACTGCTGTCCGAGCCGGTGCTGGATGCCGGGTACTGGTACCGGAATCTGCGCAACCCCGTGCGTTTTGAGGAAACGATCCGTTCGTTGGTGGCGAAGGGTTTCGGGACGTTCATCGAGTCGAGTGCCCACCCGGTGCTGACGATGGGGATCCAGGAGACCGCCGATGTCGTGGCGGGTGGTTCGCTGCGCCGTGACGAGGGCGGCCTGGAGCGGTTCCTCGTTTCTGTCGCCGAGCTGTTCGTGCGTGGTGTGGAGGTCGACTGGGCGGCTGTGTTCGAGGGGACGGGTGCCCGTCGGGTGGATCTGCCGACGTATCCGTTCCAGCGTGCGCATTACTGGCTGGAGCCTTCCGCCCCGGCCCACGCGCCTGCTTCTTCTGCCGCCGATGGGGTCGATGCGTGGCGTTACCGTGCCACGTGGAAGGGCCTGGCCGGTGGTTCGGCGTCCCGGCTCGACGGCCGGTGGCTGCTCGTCGTCCCGCACGGTCTGGACGCCGAGCTGGTCGAGGCGGCGGAGGCGGCGCTGGCCCGTCACGGTGCCCGCGCCGAGCGGCTGGCCGTCGACCCGGCCACCGCCACCCGTACCGCACTGGCCGCGCAACTCACCGCCCTCACCACCCACGGCGACGACGCCCCCACCGGCATCCTCTCCCTCCTCGGCGCCGACGAGCGCGCGCACCCCGCCCACGCCGACCTGCCCCTCGCCGCCGTCGGCACCACCCTGCTCGCCCAGGCGGCGGCCGATGCGGGAACCGCCGTCCGTTTGTGGGCCGTCACCCGGGGCGCGGTCGCCGTGGCGCCCGGCGAACTGCCCCGGTCCGCCGGCGCCCAGGTGTGGGGCCTGGGACGGGGCATCGCGCTGGAGCAGCCCCGTCTGTGGGGCGGCCTCGTGGACCTGCCGGAGGACCCCGGCCCCCGGGACTGGGACCGGCTCGTCGCGGCCCTCGCCCGTACCGACGCCGAGGACCAGATGGCCGTACGCCCCTCCGGGACGTACGGGCGCAGGCTCGTCTCCGCGGGTACCGCCCCCGCCCGCCGGGCGTACGCGCCGCGCGGCACCGTCCTGGTCACCGGCGGTACCGGCGCGCTCGGCGCCCACGTCGCGCGCTGGCTCGCCGGAGCCGGCGCCGCCCACCTGGTCCTCACCGGGCGGCGCGGTCCCGACGCGCCGGGAGCCGGCGAACTGGCCGCCGAACTGCGCGCCCTGGGCGCCGAGGTCACCCTCGCGGCCTGCGACGTCTCCGACCGCACCGCGCTCGATGCGCTCCTGGAGGCCCACCCGCCGACCGCCGTCTTCCACACCGCCGGCGTCCCGCACTCCGCGGCCTTCCTGGACACCGGGGCCGAGTCGTTCGCCGAGGTGTACGCGGGCAAGGTCGCGGGCGCCCGCCACCTGGACGAGCTGACCCGCGCGCGAGGGCTCGTACTCGACGCGTTCGTGCTGTACTCCTCCGGCGCCGGCGTCTGGGGCAGCGGCGGCCAGAGCGCCTACGGCGCCGCCAACGCCGCCCTCGACGCGCTCGCCGAGCGGCGCCGCGCCCAGGGCCTCGCCGCGACCTCCGTGGCCTGGGGCCTGTGGGGCGGGGGCGGCATGGGCGAAGGCGCCGGCGAGGAGTTCCTCAGCAGCCGGGGCCTGCGCGCCATGGACCCGGTCCTCGCCGTCCGGGCACTCGGCCGGGCACTCGACCGCGAGGACGTGTGCGTGGCCCTCGCCGACATGGACTGGCCGCTCTTCGCCAAGGGCTTCACCGCCTTCCGGCCCAGCCCCCTCATCGCCGAACTGCCGGGCGTGCGCGAGGCGACGGGCGCCGACGAGCCGGACGGTCCCGCGGACGACGGCCTGACCGCCCGCCTCGCGGCCGCCGGACCGGCCGAGGGGTACGAGATCGTGCTCGACGCGGTGCGCCGCGCCGTCGCGACCGTGCTCGGCCACGCCGGGCCCGAGGACGTCGACCCGGAAGGGGCCTTCAAGGACATCGGGTTCAGTTCCCTCACCGCGGGCGAGTTCGCCGGACGGCTCAGCGCCGCCACCGGGCGCAAGCTGCCCCCGACCCTCGTTTTCGACTACCCGACGGCCGCCGCCGTCACCGCCCACCTGGTCGCACTCCTCACCCCCGAAGGCCCCGCGCCGCAGGTGGCGGGCGACCCCGAGGAGATCCGGATCCGCACAGCGCTGGCGGCCCTGCCGCTGTCCGCGCTCCGCGAGTCCGGCCTGCTCCCGGCCCTGCTCGCGCTCGCCCCGGGGGGCGAACCGGCGTACGGCGCGCCAGCGTCCGCGCTCCAGCAGCGCTCCGGTGGCGGCGCGTTCGATGACCTGAGGGCCGGCATCAAGGCCGGCACCGAGGCCGACGGCACGGCCGGTTCCGACGCCGCCACCGCAGCCGACGAGGTCGCGCACATCGACGACCTCGACGGCGACGCGCTCATCGAGCTGGCCCTGCGCGACGCGGCCGCCTGACGCACGAGCCCCCCGTCCCCCCCGTCCCCCCCCCGTCCCCCCCGTCCGCCGCCCCGCCGCCCCCGTCCAGAGAGGGACCCCACCGATGGCCATGTCCTCCGAGAAGCTCATGGAGGCGCTGCGCACCTCGTTGAAGGAGACCGAACGCCTGCGCAGGCGCAACCGGGAGCTGGCCGCGGCCGCGCACGAGCCCATCGCCGTCGTCGGGATGGCCTGCCGCTACCCCGGCGGGGTGGACTCGCCGGAAGGGCTCTGGGACCTGGTCGCCGCCGGGCGGGACGCCGTCGCGCCGTTCCCGCAGGACCGCGGCTGGGACCTGGAGGGGCTCTACGACCCGGACCCCGAATCGCCCGGCACCACTTACTGCGACCAGGGCGGGTTCCTCTCCGGCGCCACCGACTTCGACGCCGCGTTCTTCGGGATCCCGCCCCGCGAGGCCGTCGTCATGGACCCCCAGCAGCGGCTGCTGCTGGAGACCTCGTGGGAGGCGCTGGAGCGCACCGGCCTGGATCCGCGGACCCTGGCCGGTACCGGCACGGGCGTGTACGTGGGCGCCGCCCACGCCACCTATGCGAGCGACCCGGACCGGGTCCCGGAGGGGTCGCACGGCTACCTCCTGACGGGCAGTGCGGACGCCGTGCTGTCCGGCCGGATCTCGTACGCACTGGGCCTCGAAGGCCCCTCCATGACGGTGGAGACCGCCTGTTCGTCCTCGCTGGTCGCCCTGCACCTCGCGGTGGCTGCGCTGCGGCGCGGTGAATGCGGCCTGGCACTGGCCGGGGGCGTCGCGGTCATGCCGGACGCCGCCGCGTTCGTGGAGTTCTCCCGGCAGAAGGGCCTGGCCCCCGACGGCCGGTGCAAGGCCTTCTCGGCCGATGCCGACGGCACGGGATGGGCGGAGGGCGTCGGCGTCCTCGTCCTGGAGCGGCTCTCCGACGCCCGCGCGGCCGGCCGCACCGTCCTCGCCGTCATCCGTGGCACCGCCGTCAACCAGGACGGCGCCAGCAACGGCCTCACCGCCCCCAACGGCCCCTCCCAGCAGCGCGTCATCCGCCAGGCCCTCGCCGACGCGGGCCTCGAACCCCAGGACGTGGACGCCGTGGAGGCCCACGGCACCGGCACCCGCCTCGGCGACCCCATCGAGGCGCAGGCCCTGCTCGCCGTGTACGGACAGGGCCGGCCCGGGGACGCGCCGCTGCGGCTGGGCTCGCTCAAGTCCAACATCGGGCACGCGCAGGCCGCCGCCGGGGTGGGCGGCGTCATCAAGACCGTCCAGGCCATGCGGCACGGGCTGCTGCCCCGGACCCTGCACGCCGAGGAGCCCACCCCGCACGTCGACTGGACGGCGGGGGGCGTCCGGCTGCTGACCGAGCCCGTCCCGTGGCCGGCCGGCGCCCGTACCCGCCGGGCGGGCGTCTCGGCCTTCGGCGTGGGCGGCACCAACGCGCACGTCATCCTGGAGGAGGCACCCCCCGCCCCGGGCCCCGCCCCGGAAGAGGCGCCGCGCGTGGCGCTGCCCCTCGTGCCGTGGTTCGTCTCCGGCCGCACCGGGCCCGCGCTGCGCGCCCAGGCGGCCCGGCTGCGCGAGCACCTCGCCGACGCCCGGCCCTGCCCCCTCGACACCGGCCTGTCCCTCGCCGCCACCCGTACCGCCTTCGACCACCGCGCCGTCGTCCTCGGCGCCTCCCACGCCGACCTCGCCCGCGGCCTGGACGCCCTCGCCGACGGCACCCCCTCCCCGGCCGTCGTCCACGGGGTGCGCCGGCGCGAGGCGAAGACCGCCTTCCTCTTCACCGGGCAGGGCAGCCAGCGCCCCGGCATGACCCGCGAACTGCACGGCGCGCAACCGGTGTTCGCCAAGGCGTGGGATGCCGTCGCCGAGCGCCTGGACGCCCACCTCGAACGCCCGCTGGCCGCCGTGCTCGACGCCCCGCCCGGCACTCCCGACGCGGAGCTCCTGCACCGCACCCGGTACGCGCAGGCCGCCCTGTTCGCGGCGGAGGTGGCCCTGTTCCGGCTGCTGGAGCACTGGGGCATGCGGCCCGACGTCCTCCTCGGGCACTCCGTCGGCGAGATCGCCGCCGCACACGTGGCCGGCGTACTCGGGCTCGACGACGCCTGCACCCTCGTCCTCGCCCGCGGCCGGCTGATGGACGCGCTGCCGCCGGGCGGCGCCATGCTCTCCGTCCGCGCCGCCGAGGAAGAGGTACGGGAGCTGCTGGCCGCACACCCCGGCGCGGTGGACGTCGCCGCCGTCAACGGCCCCCGGTCGGTGGTCGTCTCGGGCACCGAACAGGCCGTGGAGGCCGTCCGGGCCCGCCTGGAGGAGCGGGGGACGAAGACCAAGCGGCTCACCGTCAGCCACGCCTTCCACTCGCCGCTCATGGACCCCGTACTGGCCGAGTTCCGCGAGGTCGCGGACCGACTGGACTACCAGGTCGCCCGGATCCCCGTCATCTCCAACGTCACCGGCCGCCGCGCCGCCGGACAGGACCTGCGCACCGGCGACTACTGGGCCCGGCACATCCGTTCGGCCGTCCGCTTCGCCGACGGGGTGCGCACCGCCCGCGGCATGGGCGCCGCCACCTTCGTCGAACTCGGGCCCGACGGCGTGCTGTGCGCCATGGCCGAGGACGTCCTCGCCGCGCCGGACGCCCCCGGCGCGGCCCCCGCCGACGAGGCGCCCCTGCTGGTGCCCGTACTGCGGCGCGGCCGCCCCGAGGGCGAGACGCTGCTGCGCGCCGTGGCCGCCACCTCCGCCCGGGGCGCCGCCCTCGACCGCGCCCGCCTCTTCGAGGGAACCGGCGCCCGCCCGGCCCCGCTGCCGGTGTACGCCTGGCAGCACCGCCGGTACTGGATCGCCCCCGCCGAACGCGGCGGCGCCCGTTCCGGCGCCCGCCGCTACGAGGTCACCTGGCGGCCCCTGTCCACCCCGCCGGGCCCGGCCGTCCGTCTCGACGGGACCTGGCTGGTCGTGGAGCCCGCCGGAGCCGCCGGAGCCGCCGCTCCGCTCGCCGAGGCCGCCGAGCGGGCCCTGACCGCGCGCGGCGCGACCGTCCACCGGCTGTCCCTGGACGCCGCGGCGGCCGACCGGGCCACCGCCGCCGCCCTGTTCGACGCGTCCGGCGACGCCCCGGCGGGCGTCCTGTCCCTGCTGGGCACCGCCGAGGACACCGGGTCCGAGCTGGTCCCGGCCGCGGTCCGGGCCACGCTGCACCTCGCCCGGGCCATGGCGCAGAAGGCCCCCTCCGCGCGCCTGTGGTGCGCGACGCGGGGCGCGGTGGCCGTGACCGACGGCGAACGGCCCGGGGCCGCGGGCGCCCAGCTGTGGGGCCTCGGCCGGGTGGCGGCCCTCGAACTCCCCGCCCTGTGGGGCGGCCTGGTCGACCTGCCCGGGACGGACCCGGCCGACGACGATGCCTGGCGGCTGCTGGCCGGCGCGCTCGGTGGCCCCGAGGACCAGGTGGCCGTCCGCGCCGGACGCGCCTACGGCCGTCGGCTCACCGCCGCGCCCGCACCCCGCGCCGGGCGGCCCCCGTACCGTCCGCACGGCACCGTCCTGGTGACCGGCGGCACCGGCGCCCTCGGCGGGCACCTGGCCCGCCGGCTCGCCGCCGAGGGCGCAGCGCACCTGCTCCTGGTCGGCCGGCGCGGCCGCCAGGCCCCGGGCGCCGCGGAACTCGAGGCCGAACTCCTCGCGCGGGGCGCCAAGGTGACCTTCGCGGCCGCCGACCTCGCGGACCGCGACGCACTCGCCGCCCTGCTGGCCCAGGTCCCCGCCGACGCCCCGCTGACGGCAGTCTTCCACGCCGCGGGCGTCCCGCAGGTCAGCCCCCTCACGGAAGCCGGCGCCGAGGTCTTCGCGGACGTCTACGCGGGCAAGGTGGCCGGCGCCCGCCACCTCGACGAACTGACCCGGCCCCTCGCCCTGGACGCGTTCGTCCTGTACTCCTCGGGCGCGGGCGTCTGGGGCAGCGCCGGACAGTGCGCGTACGCCGCGGCCAACGCCGACCTCGACGCGCTCGCCCTGCGCCGGCGCGCCGACGGCCTGCCCGCGACCTCCGTCGCCTGGGGCCTGTGGGGCGGCGGCGGGATGGGCGACGGCGAAGGCGGCGCGTACCTGCGGCGCAGGGGCGTACGGCCGATGGACCCGCAGGACGCGCTGACCGAGCTGCTGCGCGCCGTCGCTGCGGGCGAGGCCAACGTGACCGTCACCGACACCGACTGGGGGCCCTTCGCGGACGGCTTCACCGCCTACCGCCCCAGCCCCCTGATCGCGGACCTCACGCCGACCACCCCCGACGAGGACCGGACCCCTGCCACCGCGCCGGCCGCCACCGCCGCCCCGGCCCCCGCCCGCGACCTGGCCGCCCTGCCCCCGGCGGAGCGCCCCGGCGCGGTCCTCGCCCTCGTGCGCGCCGAGGCCGCCGCCGTACTCGGCCACGACACCGCCGACGAGGTCGAGACCGACACGCCGTTCCTGCTGCTCGGCTTCGACTCCCTGGCCGTCACCCACTTCCGGCGCGCCCTGAACTCCGCCACCGGACTCGACCTGGAAGCCGAGGCGCTGTTCACGCACGACACCCCGGCCAAGCTCGCCGCCCACCTGGGCGGACTCCTCGGCTCGGAACGCGGCGAACGGGACGCAGCCGCAGCCGGCACCCTCGTCCCGCTCTACCGCGACGCCGTCGCCACCGGCAGGGTGGCCGAGGCCGTCGACGCGCTCGCCGCCGTCGCCGCCCTGCGCCCCGTCTTCACCCGCGAACGCCCCCACCCCCTCCCGCCCGTCCCGCTCGCACCCGCACCCGACGCCGAAGCCCCGGGCCGGCCGCTGCTCATCGCGGTCAGCGGCACCGCCGCCGTCTCCGGCCCCATGGAGTTCGCCGCCTTCGCCACCGCCCTGGCCGGACGGCGCCCCGTCCTCGCCCTCCCCCAGCCCGGGTACCGGCCCGGGGAGCCGCTGCCCGACTCCCTCGAAGCCTTGTGCGCGGCGCACGCCGCCACCGTCACCCGGCTCGCCGCGGGCCGCCCGTACGCGCTGATCGGCCACTCGGCCGGCGCCAATGCCGCCCACGCGCTCGCCCGCCACCTGGAGCGCACCGGCCCCGGGCCCGCCGCCCTCGTCCTCGCCGACGTCTACACCCCGAGCCAGCCGGGAGCCATGGGCGTCTGGCGGGACGTCATGCTCCGCTGGGCGATGGACCGTACGCCCGTACCGCTCGACGACACCCGGCTGACCGCCATGGGCGCCTACCACCGGCTCCTGCTCGGCTGGACGCCGCAGCCCACCCGCGCCCCGGTCCTGCACCTGCGCGCCACCGACCCCATGGCCGACTGGAGCGACCCGCACCAGGACTGGCGGTCCGCCTGGGACTTCGCCCACACCACCCTGGACGTCCCCGGCAACCACTTCACGATGATGACCGAGCACGCCCCGGCCACCGCCCGCGCCGTCGACGCCTGGCTGGACGCGCTGCCCGGCGGCGACCGATGACGAGGAGCCCCATGACCTCAAGAACTCCGGCCCCGCCCGCCCCGCAGGTGGCCGCCGCATCCGCCCGGGACACCGCCCGCCGGGCCCGCGGCGCCCAACTCACCCGGGCCGCACAGTGGTTCGCCGGGATCGCGGGAGACCCGTACGGGCTGGTCCTGCGCGCCGGGACCGACGGTCCGGAGGCCTTCGAAGAGCGGGTCCGGGCCCTCGGCCCGCTGTACCACAGCGAGCTGCTCGACACCTGGGTGACGGCCGACCACGCCGTCGCCCGGCAGGTCCTGGAGGGTCCCGCCTTCGACGGGGCCCCGGCCGACGGCGACGACCCGGCCGGCGACCTGCTCCCGTACCGCAGCACCGCCTTGGCCCTCGACCGGGCGGCCGCCGCCCGGCTGGCCGCGCTCACCGCCTTCGGCGGCCCGCTGCTGCACGTCCCGGACGAGGCGTGCGCCGAGGAGCAGGCCGCGGCGCACGCCCGTACGCTCCTGGCCGGGCTCGGCCCGCGCTTCGACCTCGCCGAGGACTTCGCCCGCCCCCTCATGGGCCCCGTGCTCGCCGGACAGCTCGGCCTGCCCGACCACGCGCACGCGGAGTTCGCCCGCCTCCTGCCCGGCTGCCGCCACGCCCTGGACGGCCTGCTCTGCCCCCAGACCCACGCCACCGCGCGGGCCGCCGAAGCCGCCGAGCAGGCGATGGGCGCCCTGCTCGCGCGCGCCTTCGACGGGGCCGGCACCGATGCGGTGCGGGCCCGTCTGGTGGTGGCCGTCAGCGCCGCCGAGGCCACCGCGGTCCTCATCGTCAACGCCGTCCGCGCACTGCTCGGGGAGCCGGGCGCCTGGCAGCGGCTCGCGGCCGGTCCCGCAGCGGCCCGGGCGGCCGTCGCACGCACGCTGCGCGACGCGCCGCCCGTACGGCTGGAGACCCGCGTGGCCCGCACCGGCGTCACCCTCGCCGGCACCCCGCTCCCGGCCGGGGCGCGGGTGACCGTCCTCGTCGCCGCCGCGGACCGCGACCCGCGGGCACCCGAGGACGCCGGGCCCCTCGGCCTGCCCGGCGACCTGCACTTCGGGCTGTCCGCCCACCTCGTCGCGGCGAACGCCCGCGCCGCGCTGCGCGTCCTCGCCGAGACCCTGCCGGACCTGCGCACCGCCGGAGAGCCGGTGACCCGCCCGCGCTCACCGGTGCTGCGGGCCCCCGCCCGCTTCCCGGTCGCCACGGCCGGCTGAACCGGCCCGACCGCCCGCCCACCGTCACGAGGGCCCCGAGGGGGAGACGACGTCATGCGCGTCCTGATCACGTGCTTCGCGCACAACACCCACTACTACAACCTGGTGCCGCTCGCCTGGGCGCTGCGCGCCGCGGGCCACGAGGTCCGGGTCGCCAGCCAGCCCGCGCTCACCGAGGTGATCAACGGCTCCGGGCTGACCGCCGTACCCGTCGGCGATCTGGACTCCATCGTCGAGCTGATGACCCGGATCGGCGGCGACCCCACCCCCTACCAGCAGGGTCTGGACTTCGCGCAGACCCGCCGCGGCCCGCTCGGCTGGGAACACGCCCTTGGGCGGCAGACCATGATGACGGCCATGTCGTTCGCGCCGCTCAACGGCGACACGACCATCGACGACCTGGTGGCCTTCGCCCGCGCCTGGCGGCCCGACCTGGTGCTGTGGGAGCCGTTCACCTACGCCGGACCCATCGCCGCGCACGTCGTCGGCGCCGCCCACGCCCGGCTCCTGTGGGGCCCCGACGTCATCCTCTCCGCCCGGCGCCAGTTCCTCGAACTGCTCGCCCTCCAGCCCGGGGAACGGCGCGAGGACCCGATGGCCGAATGGCTGACCTGGACCCTGGAGCGGCACGGAGTCACCCCCGACGCCGCCGCGATCGAGGAGGTCATCGGCGGCCACGCGACCATCGACCCGGCCCCCGCGAGCCTGCGCGTGCCGGTACCGGGCGAAGTGCTGCCGATGCGTTTCGTCCCGTACAACGGCCCCTCCGTGGTCCCCGACTGGCTGCACGCGCCGCCCGCCCGGCGCCGCGTGTGCATCACCCTCGGCGTCTCCGCGCGCGAGACGTACGGCCGCGACGCCGTCCCGTTCGAGGAACTGCTGCACGCGCTGGGCGACGTGGACGCCGAGATCGTCGCCACCCTCGACGCGAGCCAGCTGCGGGACCGCGAGGGCCTGCCCGCCAACATCCGGGCCGTCGACTTCGTGCCCATGGACGTGCTCCTGCCGACCTGCGACGCGATCGTCCACCACGGCGGCGCGGGCACCGGCTACACCGCGACCCTGCACGGCGTGCCGCAGATCATCGTCGGCTCGCTGTGGGACGCCCCGCTCAAGGCCGAACTCCACGCCGAGCAGGGCGCCGGCATCGACCTGCCGCCCGAGAAGCTGGACGCGGCCTCGCTGCGGGAGGCGGTCGTACGCGCCCTCACCGACCCCTCGCTCGCCGAGGGAGCCCGCCGCCTGCGCGAGGAGACGCTCGCCGCCCCGTCCCCCGCAGTCCTCGTCCCCGCCCTGGAACGCCTGGCGGCGCGCCACGGCCACACCCCCCACCCCAGCCAAGGAGACCCGAAGTGACCACCACCGACCTGCGCCCGGACCAGGGCTACACGGGCGGCATCGCCCGTCTCTACGACCTCGTCCACCAGGGCAAGGGCAAGGACTACGCCCGCGAGGCCGCCGACCTCGCGGCCCTGGTCACCGCCAAGGTGCCCGGCGCCCGCAGCCTCCTCGACGTGGCCTGCGGCACCGGCCTCCACCTGGAGCACCTGAGCGCCGCCTTCGACACCGTCGAAGGCCTGGAACTCTCGCCCGACATGCGGGAGATCGCACAGCGCCGCAACCCGGCCGCGACCGTCCACGGCGGCGACATGCGCGACTTCGCGCTGGACCGCACGTACTCCGCCGTCACCTGCATGTTCAGCTCCATCGGCCACATGCGCGACGAGGACGAACTCGACGCGGCGCTCGCCCGCTTCGCCGCGCACCTCGACCCCGCCGGCGGGGTCGTCGTGGTCGAACCGTGGTGGTTCCCGCAGACCTTCACCCCCGGATTCGTGGGCGCGTCCATCGTCGAGGCGGAGGGCAAGACCATCTCCCGGGTCTCGCACTCCCGGCTGGAGGGCGACGCCACGCACATCGACGTCCACTACCTCGTCGCCGAGCCGGGCCGGGACATCACGCACCTGTCCGAAAGCCACCTGATCACCCTCTTCGAGCGCACCGCCTACGAGCGGGCCTTCGAGCGGGCCGGTCTGGCCGTGGAGTTCCAGGAGGGCGGCCCGTCCGGCCGGGGCCTCTTCGTCGGCCTGCGCACCTGACAAGGCCCGCGCCCCCGCCACGGCTTGCCCCGTACACGGCCCGCCCTGCCCTGCGCGGCCCGCGCCCGCCCTGCGCGGCCCGCGGCCGGCCGGGGCGGCCCGGCGTCCCGGGTCGCGATCCGGCGGGAACCCGGGCCACGAACGCCCGGGCCCCGGTCGAGGACCGCTCGGGTCCCGCCGGAGGATCCGGGCCGCCGCGAGCGTCCCACGGGAGCCGGTGCCCCGTGGGGCGCGGTCCCGCACCGGCGCCCCGGCAGCCACACCGGCCCGCCCGGAACCCGGGACAGGTCCGGTCCAAGGTGGTGCGGCCACTGCCCGGCCCCCCGGCCCGCCCCGCCCGTGGTGACCGGGCCACCACCCCTTGCCCACCCCGCCGGGACGCCCCCCGGTCCGGTTGACGCTCGTTCAAGACGGAAGTTACGTTCCCGGCATCTGAGGTTCCGTCCTATTTGACCGTTGGGGGCAGCGATGACGGGGGAGTCGGCGACCCTCCTGAGCCACACAGAAGAGGACGTACTGCGCGTCCTGGAACTCCTCGCGAGCGAGGCACCCGCCCGCTCCTACGACGAACTCGTCGCCCGGGCCCGCAGATCCGGCGACACCCCCCGGGCCGAACGGCTGGAGCGCGCCAGGAGCCTGGCCCTGGAAGTCAGCGGGCTCTTCGAACGCCGCAGCCGCCGCGAGGCCGACCTGGCCTCCCTCGTGGACGCCGCCCGCGACCTCACCCGGCCCGGCGGCCTCGACGCGACCCTGCGCCTGATCACCCGCCGCGCCCGGCTCATGATGAACACGGACCTCGCCTGCACCGTCCTGCTGGACGAGGACACCGGCGACGCCGTCGTCAGCACCGCCGACGGCGCGGTCAGCGCCCTCACCGTCGGCTACCGCGTGCGCGGCGCCGCCCTGCCCGCCGGGGCCCCCGGGGAACAGCCCGCCCCCTTCTGGACCGCCGACCACCTCGGCGACGACCCGCCCACCCCGGCCGCCGCGCTCGACGAGGTCCTGCAAGCGGAGTCCCTGCACGCCGTGCTCGGCGTGCCGCTGCGCGCCGACGACCGCCACCTGGGACACCTGTACGTGGCCGCCCGCGGGATCCGGCACTTCACGCCCGAGGAGGTCGCGCTGATGTGCTCGCTCGCGGACCTCGCCGCCGTCGCCATCGGGACTGCCCGGCACCTGGAGGACGTCCACACCGCCAACACCGAACTGGAGGAGTCGGGGGCCCGCGTGCGCGCCTCGCTCAGTGACGCCCTGCGCGCCAACACCGTCCAGGACGAGCTGGTCCGGCTCGTCCTGGACGGCGCCGGCCTGGACGAACTCCTCGCCCGCGCCGCCACCGAGCTCGGCGGCAGCCTCGCCGTACAGGGGCAGGGCGGCGAGCGTCTCGCCGAACGCGGCCGCACGCCCCGCCCCGACCCCGGGGAACTGGCCCGGGTACGCCTCGACGCCGCCGCCACCGGCATCGCCTGCCCCCTGTCCAACGGCACCTGGGTGCTGCCGCTGTCCGTGCGCTCCGAAGACGTCGGCTGCCTCCTGTTCCACCCCGAGGACGCCACCGCCGCGCCCGGCGAACAGATCCTGCTGGCCTACGCCCGCACGGTCTGCCTGCTCCTGGTCATGCAGCGCTCCACCGCCGTCGAAGGGCAGGTGCGCGACGAACTGCTGGCCGACCTGACCACCTGGGACGGCCCCCCGGACCGCGTCGTGGAACGGGCCGGCCGGTTCGCCGCCGAACTGCACCGCCCGTACGTGGTCGTCGTCGCCCACGCCCGTACCGGGGCCGCCGAACTCGTCGAGAGCTGGGCCACCGCCTACGCACGCCGCCACCGCGGGATGAAGACCGTCCAGGGCGACCGGCTCGTCCTGCTGCTGCCCGGCGAGGACGCCGTCGCCCGCGCCCGCGAGGTCCGCGCCGAACTGGCCGGCGCGACCGGCGCCCAGGTCACCGCCGGTTCCTGCGGGCCCACCCGGGGCGCCGACGGCGTCCATCCCGCCTACCGGGAAGCCGTGCGCTGCCTGGAGGCCCTCACCGCCCTCGGCGGAGCCGGCCGCTCCGCCGCCGCCGCCGAACTCGGCTTCCTCGGCATGCTGCTCGCCGAGGAAAACGATGTCACGGGCTTCGTCGAGCGGACCCTGGGGCCGCTGCTCGACCACGACGCGGAACGGTTCGGGAACCTCGTGGAGACCCTGCAGGGCTGGTTCATGGCCGCCGGCAGCCCCACCCGCGCCGCCGAGCTGCTCTACGTACACCCCAACACGGTCTCGCGCCGCCTGGAGCGCATCACCCAGCTGCTCGGCCGGGACTGGCAACACCCCGACCGGGCACTGGAACTTCAGCTCGCCCTGCGACTGCGACGGGCCCGAACCTCCCTCGACCCCGAGCCCGCCGGCCCCCCGTCACCATAGGGACCGCGGTCACCGCGGCGGCGCCCCGGTGGGCGCCCGAGGCCAGCATCCGCTCGGCGTGGGCCAGCGACACGAGCGTGGCGTGCCGGTGCCAGCCGTGGTACGAGCGTCCCTCGAAGTCCAGCGCGCCCACGGCCAGCCCGGTGCGGCGGAAGTCGGCGTCGGCGCGCCCGATCAGCCTGCCCAGCCCCAGCAGCGTCCCGCGGCCCGCCCCCGTCATGTTCGTCAGCCACAGCTCCGACACCTCGCGGCTGTCCGGCGACCACACCCCGACGAGCGTGAGCGGCGCCGACGTCCCCGGCCCGCCCGGCAGCCGCACCGGGAGCAGCGCCACCATCGACGTCCGCGGCAGCCCGGGGCCGGCCGGGTCGAACCACTCCACGGGCCGCCGCTGGGAGCGGGCCAGCTCCGCGAGCAGGGTCGCCGACCCGGCCGCGACCCGGCTCCGTCCCGCCGACAGGTTCGGGGCGAGCAGTCCCGTACCGCCGCCGATCCGCAGCAGGAAGGACAGCCCGGCCCCCGAGAAGGCCTCCACCTGCGCGGGCAGCGCCTCCTCCCGGGCGTCGGCCACCACGGGCACCGCCGACGCACCCCACGCGGCCGTCTCCAGGACCATGTCCACGGCCGGCGCCCGCGCCGCACCCTCGTCCACGGAGTCGGGTATCGCCGCCCGCTGACGCCTCTCCGCGTCGTCGAGCCAGTCGCCGCTCAGCGACAGCCGCCAGTTCACCGGCACCGCCGCCGCGCCCGAGGCCAGCCACAGCCCGTACCCGTGCTGGCTGTTGACGACCTGCCCCAGCTGCGGCACGAACCTGCGGCCCACGCCCACCGAATGCCGGCCCGTCTTCGGGATCACCAGCGGCCGCACCACCCATGCCCGGGGCGCCAGCAGCCGGTCCAGGGCGCAGGCCAGGCGGGCGCGCAGCGGCGACCAGTCCCAGGTCGAGCAGCTGATGAAGTGGTGCAGGCTCTGCTCCGCGGCCCGCTCGTCGGTGCTCGCGGCCAGGTTGCGCATCGTCTTGCGGCCGGGCGCGGTCAGCAGCCCGTCCACGTACAGCTCGCCCTTGTGCCGCTGGTCCCGGCGGCGCAGCGAACCCAGTACGGACGCGCGCAGCGCCCGGGCCTCGGCGGCAGGATCACGCGGCAGGGCTTCGGCTTCCTCCGCCGGGCGGATGGCCCTCATGACGCTCCTCGGGGTCGGCGCCCCGAAACGCGCTGGCCGGGGGCGGTTCACTGGATCCCCTCCACCGTCCCCGCACCGGCCGGCACCGGCCAGGTCGGCCGGAAACACACTTCCCGCCCACCGGCCGCCACCGCCCCGGCCGGGCCCGGGGCCGCCGCCGCACCGCCCCGGGGTGGTGGCCGGGCCACCACCTCCCGCCCCCGCCGGGGCGTTCCGGGCCCGTTCCGGGTGCTGCGAGGGCCTGCCCGGCTGCCACCGGAACCCGCGGATCCCCCTTCCCCGCAGGGCAGAGGGCCCCCGCCCGGTCGCGCCGAGAAGAGTGTGGCGGGCCGACCTCGTCCGCGGGACGGATCTCGGGAAGCGTGGAGAGGCGCGTACGTGGCGCCCGTTTTGTCGCTCGACCCTCGCGTGAACCCGGCACGAACCCCGCACGACCCGGCACGAACCCCGCACGACCCGGCACGAACTCAGCACGACCCGGCACGACCCGCACCGACCCGGCACGACCTCCAGGAGAGACGCATGCTGTCCCGCAGGCCACAGGGGCGAATACCCCGCCTCCGCACCAGATTCCGGACCGGCGGGCGCCCCGGCCGCGCCGCGCGCCTGCTCGCCGTCGGCTGCGTACTGCTGTGCACCGGCGGCCTGCTCACCGCCGGGACCTCCGAGGCCGCGACGGCCCCCGCACCCGAAGGCACCGCCCGGGTCCGGGCCCTGGTCGCGCAGATGACCCTGGACGAGAAGCTGTCCTTCGTCCACTGGACGGCCGGCCCCGCCGGCGGCTCCCTCGCCAAGGGCGTCGGCTACCTCCCCGGAGTGCCGCGCCTGGGCGTCCCCCCGCTCCAGGTCTCCGACGGCCCGACCGGAGTGCGCATCAACGGCGCCCGCTCCACCGCCCTGCCCACCCCCACGGCGCTCGCCGCCACCTTCGACGACTCCCTCGCCACCGCCTACGGCAAGGTCCTGGGCCACGAGGGCCGGGCGCTCGGCCAGGACGTCGTGCTCGGCCCGATGGTCAACACCATCCGGGTGCCGCACGGCGGCCGCAACTTCGAGACGTTCAGCGAGGACCCGCTCGTCACCGCCCGCACCGCCGCCGCCCAGATCAAGGGCACCCAGAGCCAGGGCCTGATGGCCACGGTCAAACACTTCGCGGGCAACAACCAGGAGAGCGACCGCTTCACCGTCGACGCCTCCATCGACGAGCAGACCCTCCAGGAGATCGAACTCCCCGGCTTCCACAGCGCCGTCGACGCCGGCGCCGCCGCCGTCATGTGCTCCTACAACGGCGTCAACGGAACCCACTCCTGCGGCAACGACCAGCTGCTCCAGAAGGTCCTGCGCGAACAGTGGGGCTTCCGCGGCTGGGTGATGTCCGACTGGCTCGCCACCCACGCCACCGCCGACATCACCAAGGGCCTCGACCAGGAACTCGGCCTGGAGATGGGCAAGCCCACCGACCCCGTCCCCGACTCCAAGTACTTCGGTGCCTCCCTGCGCACCGCGCTGCGCGAGGGCGCCGTCCCCGAAGCCACCCTCGACCGCTCCGTCACCCGCATCGTCACCCAGATGGAACGCTTCGGCCTCCTCGACACTCCCGCCCCCCAGCGTCCCGTACGCGACGCCCAGGCCGGCCGGGACACCGCCCGCCGCATCGCCGAGAACGGCGCCGTGCTGCTGCGCAACACCACCACTGCGGGCCGCCCCGCCCTGCCGCTGACCGGGGCCGCCGGGGCCGACGTCGCCGTCATCGGCGACAGCGCCCTGCGCCCCAAGGTCTCCGGCCTCGGCAGCGCCCACGTCGTGCCCGACGCGGCCCAGGTCCCGCTGGACGCCCTGCGCGAACGCGCCGGCTCCGGGGCCTCCGTACGGTACGAACCGGGCATCGACCGGCTCGGCACCCCGCTGCCCGCCGAGAACCTCAGCCCCGCCTTCACCAACGGACAGCAGCTCGCGGCCGGAGGCGACCGCGCCTTCTACGACGGCACCCTGACCGTCCCCGCCGACGGCGACTACCGCCTGGGCCTGCGCGTCGACGGCGGCCTGGCCGTCCTGCAGATCGAAGGCCAGGACCCCGTCTACGCCGCCGACTCGTTCAGCGAGACCACCAGCGTCGTCCTGCGGCTCACCCGGGGCACGCACAAGCTCTCCATGAGCGGCTGGGCCTGGCCCGACCGCCCGCTGTCCGTCGACCTCACCTGGGTCACCCCCGAGCAGGCCGCCCGCGACATCCAGCGCGCCGTCACCGCCGCCTCCCACGCGAAGACCGCCGTCGTCTTCGCCCAGGACGAGGGCTCCGAGGGCTACGACCGGCCCTCCCTCTCGCTGCCCGACGGGCAGGACGCGCTGATCTCCGCCGTCGCCAAGGCCAACCCGAACACCGTCGTCGTCCTCAACACCGGCTCCTCGGTGCTGATGCCGTGGCTCTCCTCCACCGCCGCCGTCCTCGACATGTGGTACCCCGGCCAGGAAGGCGCCCGGGCCACCGCCGCCCTGCTGTACGGGGACGCCAACCCCAGCGGCAAGCTCACCCAGACCTTCCCGGCCGCCGAGGACGCCCAGCCGATGGCCGGGAACCCCAAGCGCTTCCCCGGAGTCGACGGCAAGCAGGAGTACAGCGAAGGCATCCACGTCGGCTACCGCTGGTACGACCAGCAGGGCGTCACCCCGCTGTTCCCCTTCGGCCACGGCCTGTCCTACACCACCTTCGACTACCGCGACCTCGCCGTGGAACGCACCGCCACCGGCGCCGCCGTCCGCGTGAGCGTGCGCAACAGCGGCCCCGTCGCCGGCAAGGAAGCCGTCCAGGTCTACCTCGGCCCCAGCGGCCTCGTCACCGCCCCACAGGCCGTCAAGAAACTGGCCGGCTACACGAAGGTCGCCCTGGAACCCGGCGAGGAGAAGCGCGTCACCGTCCCCGTCGACGCGCGCCAGCTCCAGTACTGGAACACCCAGCGGCACGCCTGGCAGAACGCGCCCGGCCCCCGCGCGGTCTCCGTCGGCTCCTCCTCGGCGGACATCCGCCTCACCGGCCGCCTCACCCAGTGACCCACCACCCACCCCCCTCTGAGAGGAAGCGCATGACCGCAACAGAGCAGCCCAGGACCACCGGGAACCCGATCGGGACCGCCGCCGCGATCAACGCCGGTGAGGACACCGGGCTGCGCCACGTCGCCGCCCTGTCCACGGAACTGCGGGACGTCGTCGAGGTCGAGCAGCGCCAGGTCCGCCTGGAGCGGGTGGTGCTGGTCGGCGTGTGGACCTCCGGCACGGTCGCGGAGGCCGAGAGCTCGCTGGCCGAGCTCGCCGCACTCGCCGAGACCGCCGGGGCCCTGGTGCTCGACGGTGTGATCCAGCGCCGCGACAAGCCCGACCCGGCGACGTACATCGGCTCGGGCAAGGCGAAGGAGCTGCGCGACATCGTCGCCGAGAGCGGCGCCGACACGGTCGTGTGCGACGGCGAGCTGAGCCCGGCCCAGCTCGTGCGGCTGGAGGAGTTCGTCAAGGTCAAGGTCGTGGACCGGACCGCCCTGATCCTCGACATCTTCGCCCAGCGCGCCACCTCCCGCGAGGGCAAGGCCCAGGTCGCGCTCGCGCAGATGCAGTACATGCTGCCGCGGCTGCGCGGCTGGGGCGCCTCGCTGTCCCGGCAGATGGGCGGCGGCGGAGCGGGCGGTGGCGGCATGGCCACCCGCGGCCCCGGCGAGACCAAGATCGAGACGGACCGGCGCCGGCTGCGCGACAAGATGGCCAGGATGCGGCGCGAGATCGACGAGATGAAGACCGCCCGCGACCTCAAGCGCCAGGAGCGCCGCCGCAACAAGGTCCCGTCGGTGGCCATCGCCGGCTACACCAACGCGGGCAAGTCCTCGCTGCTCAACCGCCTCACCGGGGCCGAAGTACACGTACAGAACGCCCTGTTCGCCACGCTGGACCCCACGGTGCGCCGCTGCGAGACCCCGGCCGGACGGGCCTACACCCTCGCCGACACGGTCGGCTTCGTGCGGCACCTGCCGCACCAGCTCGTCGACGCGTTCCGCTCCACCCTGGAGGAGGTCGCCGAGGCGGACCTCATCCTGCACGTCGTGGACGGCTCCCACCCGGATCCCGAGTCCCAGATCGAGGCCGTGCGCGCCGTCGTCGGCGAGGTCGGCGGCGCGGGCGTGCCCGAGGTCATCGTGGTCAACAAGACCGACGCCGCGAGCCCCGAGGCCCTGGAGCGGCTGCTGGCGGCCGAGCCGGGGGCGGTGGCCGTCTCCGCCCGCACCGGGGAGGGCATCCCCGCGCTGCTGGCCCGCATCGAGGCGGAACTGCCCCGCCCCGAGACGCAGGTGGAGGTGGTCATCCCGTACACCGAGGGCCACCTGGTCGCACGGATCCACGCGGACGGCGAGATCCTCGCCGAGAGCCACGGCGAGACCGGCACCCACCTGCGCGCCAACGTGGACGCCGCCCTGGCCGCGGAGCTCGCGGACTACGTGGCCTGAGCGCCCCGATGACTCCCCGTATTCGCCGGGGAAATCGGCCCGGAGGCCGGTTTCCCCGGAGGCGGACGGGGCGCCGGCCGAAAGGGCCGGAGCAAGACCCGGGCGGGTGGCGCAATTCTTTCCCCCAGCGGGAAAAGAGGTTCGCCGCACATCCGCTCGGGTGTCAGACTAAAGCAGCTCTGGAATTGCTCAGGAGGTAACGCATGACTGATACGCCGGAAAACAACGCCGCCGAGAACGACGGCAAGCGCAAGTTCCGCGAGGCTCTGGAGCGCAAGGCACGCACCGCCATGTCGCAGCAGGCCCAGCACGAGGGCCGGCTGAAGCTCAAGGGGTACAACGGACCCAACGGTCAGAACCGCAGCTTCCGCCGCAAGTCCGGCTGAGAGCAGCCCGGGACACCGCCCGGCACACCGCCCGGCGAACCCGAAGGGGCTGCCGCGATCCGATTCCCTTCCCGGATCGCGGCAGCCCCTTCTTCGCGTTGCGCCGCAGCACTTCGTATTGCACTGGAGAACCGCTCGAATGCCGCCGTAGTACCGCTTGAGCCGGTCTCCCGCACTCTCGGGCCGTGGTCGTCATCCGGACTTTCCCGTCCCTTGCCGGTACTGCCGTAAAACGCCGTGGGCAAAACCGTTCCCTCGGTTTCCTCTGGCCAGGACCCTGTCCGGCCGTCCCGGTGCCGCGCGTGCCGCCCCGCCCGCGTTACAGAACGTAAGTGGTCTCGTTGCGCCCCAGCAGATAGCCGAGCTGTAATCGGTTGAGCGCTCCCAGTTCCTGCTTGATGGCCGCGATGTGTGCCTGGAGGGAGCGTTCGCTGATGCCGATCCGGCGGGCGATCGCCTTGTCCGAATAACCTTCCACGAGCAGTCTGCTGATGGACTCCCGGATGGCCGGGACCACCTCGTCGGCCGCCTTCGCCGCGTGCAGCGGAACGAACGGAAAGGGCTTGGCCCGGTCCCAGGCCTTGTCGAAAGTGTCGCGCAGGAAACGGATGATGGTGGGTTCGGTGATGGATATCGCGGTCGTGCGTTCCTCGTTCGCCGAGATGAAGGCGACGTCGTCCACGATGATGAGCCGGTCGAAGAATTCCTCCAGGGTCCGCACTTGGGCCCCGTATTCGGTGACCGTGCGCACGTAGTCCTTCGTCGCCTCGTCAAAACGCGTGGTGTGCTGGTACAGCGTCCGCATGGATATGCCGGCCGCGATGTGCCGGCGTACGGATTCCAGTGCTTCCTTCAATACCGCGCTCGGCCGGGCCCCGTCCGGCTGGGCGGTCAGGATTTCCCTGCGCACCGCGCCGAGCGCCTCGTTGATCGCGGTGGAGATGCTGCCCAGACCGTGCAGGTAGCGCACTCCGGGGCCCACGACCTGCTCCTCCGGGCCGGCCTCGATCTCCGGCAGTGCCTCCGCGCGCGTGGCCTGCTGTGCGGCTTCCTCCGCCAGCAGGCCGAGGTGCGTTGCGAGTTCTCGCAAGAATGCCTGCGGTTCCTCCCCCGCGGGCGCACGAGGCTCCTCCGATGCTCCGTTCTGTCCTGATTCGACGTATTTCACCACGTCCACAGGCCACCCCTGTCTGTCCGATGTGCGGGTGTCTGGGGTGATTGAGACCCCGTAGGTTCCCGCAATGCGGAAACAGGAGCCATCGTAGGTCTACCTCGGGATCTCCCGGCAGAGGAGATTTGGTCTCACCGCAGGAACGAACACCGAGAAGGCGAACGGCGGAGCACCGCAGCCGCACACCGGATTCGGACTTCCGTTTCTCGAATGGCCAAGGCGAAAACGACCGAGGGGACTGGGGAAAATGACGAAGAACCAGAGGGTTGCTCGTGGGGACGTCCGCGTTTCCGGAATCCGCGGACGAGTGGTTCTGGCCGCCGCCGGACTCGCCTTCGCGCTGGGTACCGCGGTCACCGGCATCGCCCAGGGCGCCCTGTCCGACGGATCCGGCACCCACCTGCGCCTCGGCGATGTCGGCTGGAACCACACGGACCCCCACGTCCTCGCGGACGGCGCCGGTGACGTCGGCTGGAACAACCCGCAGCCCGGTACCACCCCCGCCCCCCAGCCGCTCAACCCGGCCGACGTTGGCTGGAACTGACCGACCGCCACCACCCGTCCTGCACTTCTTCCCCTCCCGCCCCCGCCCGACCGGCAAAGGAATGGCTGATCTTCGTGGCTGCGTCCCCCTGGTTCCTGACCTCCGAGACCGCCCCCGGCGCCGACCCCAGCGATACCGGTACCGACGACCGCACCCGCGTCTACTGCTTCCCGCACGCCGGCGGCAACCCCCGCACCTTCCTGGACTGGCAGGACGGCATGGGCGACGACGCCCGCGTCCTCGCCGTGTGCCCGCCGGGCAGGGGCCACCGCTTCCGCGAGCCCGCCCCCGCCACCGTCGCGGAACTCGCCGACGGCGCCGCCCACGCCATCGCCCTCGACACGGCCCCCGGCCGGCCCTTCGTCCTCTTCGGCCACAGCTTCGGCGCGGCCCTCGCCTTCGAGGTCGCCCGCCGCCTCGACGGAGTGCCCGGCCTCGCCGCCCTCGTCGCCTCCGGCTGCTCCGCCCCCTCCCTGCTGCCCACCCCCCGCGTGGTCGAGGCGGCACGGCTGGAGGGCCGCCGGTTCACCGAGGCCGTCGGCTTCTTCGGAGGGCTGCCGCCCGAGGTGCTCCAGGACGAAGCCGTGCAGGAACTCCTCCTGCCCCACCTCAAGGCCGACTTCACGATGGTCGCCGCGTACGAGTACCGCCCCGCCGCGCCGCTGCGCGTGCCGCTGACCCTGCTCAACGGCATCGACGACCCGCACGTCACCACCGCCTCCCTCGCGCCCTGGGCCCGCGAATGCCCGGGGGAGCCGGCCCGCCACTGGGCCGACGGGGGCCACTTCTACTTCGAGGACCGGCCCCACACCGTCACCGACGTACTGCGCCCGCTGGCCCGCGCCGCCCGCCACGAGGCCGTGGCGCCCGCCCGCGATGAGTACGTTGAGCTGATCTGACCGCCGGCCGACGCACGCACCAGCGAGGACACCGTGAACCACAGCACCGCCGCCCAGCAGCCCGCCGCCCAGCAGCCCACCGCCCCGCACGCCCGGTCCCAGTACGGCCGCGCCGTCGCCTTCCGCGACCTGCACGCCGGACCCGGCCCCTTCGTCGTCCCCAACCCCTGGGACGCCGGAACCGCCCGCATCCTCGCCTCCTTCGGCTTCGCCGCCCTCGCCACCACCGGCGCCGGACTCGCCCACAGCCTCGGCCGCCCCGACGGGGCCAACCAGGTCACCCGCGCCGAACTCCTCGCCAACGCCGCCGCGATCGTCGACGCCACGGGCCTGCCCGTCACCGCCGACCTGGAGAGCGGTTTCGGCGAGCGCCCCGAGGACATCGCCGAGACCATCGCCCTGGCCGCCGCCGCCGGCCTGGTCGGCGGCTCCATCGAGGACTCCACCGGCCGGGACGAGGACCCCGTACGCCCCCTCGGCGAAGCGGTGGAGCGCGTCGAAGCGGCCGTCGAAGCGGCGAAGCGGCTCGACTTCCCCTTCACCGTCACCGCCCGCGCCGAGAACTTCTTCCAGGGCCGGCCCGACCTCGAAGACACCATCCGCCGCCTCCAGGCCTACGAGGCCGCCGGCGCCGACGTGCTCTACGCCCCCGCCCTGCCCGACGCCGCCGCCATCCGCGCCGTCTGCTCCTCCGTCTCCCGCCCCGTCAACGTCCTGATGGGCGGGGCGCTGCCGCTGTCCGTCGCCGACCTCGCGGCCCTCGGCGTACGCCGGATCAGCACCGGCTCCGCCCTGTCCCGCGCCGCGCTCGGCGCCCTGACCCGCGCCGCCCGCGAGATCAGCGAGCACGGCACCTTCGGCTTCGGCGCCGACGCACTCCCGTACGCCGAGGCCAACGCCCTGCTGGCCGCCCCCGCCCCGACCGCCCCGTCCGACGACCGAGAGAGCGATCCGGCACCGTGAGCCTTCCTTCCGCAGCCATACCCGCGGTCCTCCCGCCCGCGCACCTGCCCGCGGTCCACCTGTCCGCGCCGCGCTACGTGCTCGGCGAACAGGTGGCCGACCACACGAGCATCGGCAACCTGACCGAACGGGCCCGCCAGTTCAAGATGGCGCCACGGGCCGAACTGTGGGGCTGGGGCAGCATCCGCAGGACCGCCAAGAGCCTGGAGGCCCTCGCCGTCGAGAGCGCCCGCGCGACCGTAGGGGCCGCGGGCGCCGACCCGGCCGGCATCGACTGCCTGATCCTGTGCTCCACCCGCTTCCCCGGCGGCCCGCGCACCCACGGCGGCTTCGTGGAGAAGGTGATGAGCGGCATCGGCCTGGTCGACGCCGCCGTCACCGGCCTCACCCTGAACCGCTGCACCAACCTCCTGACGGGCATCCGCACCGCCCACGCCCTCGTCGCCGCCGGAACCCACCGCCGGGTCCTGGTCGTCACCACCGACCGGGTCACCGACGAGTCCGTCCGCATGGAGAACTTCGCCCTGTTCAGCGACGGTTCCGCCGCCTGCCTCATCTCCGCCGAACCCCTCGGCGCCGACGCCTACGAGATCATCGCCGGCGCCACCGCCCAGGACCCCGCCTCCCTCGACTGGTCCCACGAGATCAGCTCCGAGCTGGCCCGCACCGTCAACCGGCGCATCCTCGACGCCGCCGGGATGAAGCTCGACGAGATCGACGGCCTGCTGCACCCCAACCTCTTCAAGCCGCTGATCGCCCTCAAGGAACGCCAGGCCGGCTTCACCCGGCAGCAGCTCCACCTCGACAACATCACCCGCTTCGGCCACTGCTTCGCCGCCGACCCGCTGATCAACCTCGTGGACCGCGCCGCCGCCGGAGCGCTGCGCCCCGGCGGCCACTACCTGCTGGCCTCCAGCGTCCCCGGCTCCCGCGTCGCCGTCCTGCTGCGCAAGTCCGCGCCCGCCACCCCGGACCGGGGGGAGAACTGAAGATGACCACCGCGCCCTCCTACGACAGCGCCCGCACCCGCCCCGCCCCGGCGTTCCCGCTGCCCGACCTCACGACCTCGCTGCCCGCCGGGCCCGTCGAGGCGAGTCCCGCCGCCCTCGCCGAGGCCGAACGGATCACCGCCGCCCCGCCCGCGGAGCTCTTCGCGCGCCTGCTCGCCGACCAGGAGAGCGAGAGCGCTCTCATCGCCGCCCGCCGGGTCCTCACCGCGTTCCTGGCGACGGAGGAGGGCGAAGGCGGGCCCGGTGACGCCGACGCCGACGCCGACGCCGTCGCCGTCCACGTACTGGCCGCCCGCGCCGAACTCGCCGCCGCCCTCGTCCCCCTGCGCGAGCACGACGACCCCGGGATCCGGGCCGCCGTCCTGCGCCAGCGCGCCCCCCTCGCCCTCACCGGCGCCTGCTGGCTGGACACCGTCTCCCAGGCCGCCACCCAGCCCGCCGAAATCGTCGGCCGCCTCTTCGGCCAGCACTGGCTGCTCCAAGGCGAGGGCACCGCCGAGGCCGGCCAGCCCGCCCGCCGGCGCCGCGCCCTGGCCGGGCAGGGCGTGTACCTCCCCGAGGTGGAGGCCGCAGGCTTCCTGCGCGACGCCGGGGCCCGCCCGGTCACCGCCCTGCACGCCGCCTTCCGCGTGGCCCTGTCCCGCCTGCCCGCCGCCTTCCTCCCCGAGGTGGTCGGCGTCCACTACGCCGCCCACGCCCTCGGCGTCGACGAACTCCTGCTCGGCGGCGAGCCGGTGCTCGCGGAGAGCGACGTACGGCCCCTGCTGGCCGAGTACCTCGCCTTCACCGCGCAGTCCCCGACCGGGCCCGAGGACCGCCGCCGCGCACTGGCGGCCGTACGCCTCATGGTGCGCCTGGAGCGCGAACACACCGCCGCCCTGACCGAACTGGCCCGCTGGCAGGAGGGCCTGTCCCTGGACGACCAGGTCGCCGCGATCGTCGCCCGGCACGCCCCGCACGCCGGCCGCCAGCACCGCGCCGTGCGCCTGGGCACCCGCAAGCTCACCGACTGGCTGGACGACGAACACCTCGACGCGGCCGCCTTCGTCGCCGAGTTCCGCACCTCCCGCCAGGTCCGGCCCGCCCGCGACGGCGGCCCCTGCCGCTTCCTCAAGTCCATCAAGTTCGGCGGCCCCATGTTCGGCATCTTCGACGAGCGCGAAGCAGCCGTCTTCACCGCCTGGACCCGTTCCATCGCTGCCGGGGAGCCCGCCGGGCCGCCCAGCGGCCCCGCCACCGCCGGCGACGCCGCCGCCCGCGCCTGGACCGTCCGCCTCGCCGCGGCCCGCCCCGCGGACCTGGTACCGCGCGAGCCCGGCCCGGCCCCGGACGAGCGCACCTTCTTCCACCGGATCGTCAATTTCGAGCGCTACCCCCACGTCCTGCCCCTGGCCCGGGCCCGCGCCGAGGCCGGCCTCACCGAAGCCGAACTGCTCTTCACCCACGGCGCCGGCGGCCTGCTGACCGACGCCGAGTACTTCGACTACACGCCCGAAGCCCTGCTGGAACGCGTCGAGCGGATCTACTGGGACAAGCTCGTGGACCCGTACGAGCCGCTCACCGAGATCCCGGACCGCGACCAGGTCGTCTTCGAGCAGTCGACGTACGCCCTCGGCAGCCTCATCGACGGCACCTGGGCCCACCGCATCGCCAACCTCGGCCGCCGGGCCCGGCGCAGCGACGACATGCTCTTCTCCATCTACGCCGACGAGATGGGCCGCGGCGACATGGCGAAGAACCACATCACGATCATCCACAAGGTCCTCGCCAGCATGGACATGGACCTGCCGCACATCCGCCAGGACGCCTTCCTGGACCAGGGGGACCTCCCCGACCACCTGTACGGCTTCTCCGTCCACCAGGTCTGCCTGTCGCTCTTCCCCGACACCCTCTACAACGAGATCCTCGGCTACAACCTGGGCATCGAGATGTTCGGCCTCGGCGCGATGCGCCTGCACGAGATCCAGAAGCTGCGCAGCCACGGCTTCGACATCTCCTACGAGGAAGCGCACCTGTCGATCGACAACTTCTCGGCGGGCCACGCCCGCCAGTCGGCGGAGATCGTCGTCGCCTACCTGGACGACGTACGCCGGGCCTCCGGCGAGGAAGCCGTCCAGCGCGAATGGCGCCGCATCTGGCGCGGCTATGCCTCCTTCGCCTACTTCGTCGAACACGCCCTGGTCAAGCGGGTGCGCTCGGCGCAGGCCGGTCCCGTCACCACCGCCCCGGCCGCCGCCGACCTGGTCATCTGAGGAGCCCCGCCGTGGAACTGACGACGAGTTTCGACCCCGAGGTCCTCGACCTCCCCTTCTACGACGACGGCCACCGCCGGCTCGCCGGGACCGCGGGGACCTGGTGCGACAGCAACCGGGTCCTGTGGGAGGAGGTGGGCGCCCTGGACCCCGACACCGCCGGCCGCAGGCTGGTGCGCACCCTCGGCGACGCGGGCTGGCTGGCCGCGCTCGACCCCGCCGCGGGCGCGGCCGAGGACCTGCGCGCCCTGTGCCTGCGCCGCGAGGCCCTCGCCTACGCCGAGGACCTGGCCGACTTCGCGTACTCCATCCAGGCCCTGTCCGCGACGCCCCTGCTGCGCTTCGGCAGCGAGGCACAACAGCGTCGCCACCTGCCGGGGATGGCCGCCGGGACGACCATCGGCGCCTTCGCCGTCTCCGAGCGGGAAGCCGGTTCGGACGTCGCCTCCGTGGGCCTGGAGGCAGTGCGGGACGCGGCGGACGGCTCGTACGTGCTGAACGGGCGCAAGGCCTGGATCGCCAACGGCACCATCGCCGACCTGTTCGTCGTCATCGCCCGCACCGGCCCGGGACCCGGAGCGCTCGGGCTCACCGCCTTCCTCGTCCCGGCCGCCACCCCGGGGCTGCGGGCCGAACGGATCGACGCGATCGCCCCGCGCTCCTTCGCCCACCTGTCTTTCGAGGACTGCCGGGTGCCCGCCGACGCGGTACTGGGCCGGCCCGGACGGGGGTTCGTGATCGCCGTGGACCTGCTGGAACGCTTCCGCACCACCGTCGGCGCGGCCGCCCTCGGCTTCGCCCGCCGCGCCTTCGACACGGCCCTCGCGCACACCCGGCAGCGGGAGGCCTACGGGCAGACCCTGTTCGACCTCCAGCTCGTCAAGGCCTCCCTGGCCGACATGGAGGTGCAACTGGCCGCGGCGTCCCTGCTGGTGGCGCGGGCCGCATGGGAGACGGACCGGGGCAGCCGCCGCTTCGCCCGGCACTCCAACATCGCCAAGGTCCACGCCACCGAGACCGCGCAGGGCGTGGTGGACTCCGCCGTGCAGCTGCTCGGCGCGGCCGGCATCGTCCAGGGCGGCGTCACCGAGCGGCTGTACCGGCAGATCCGGTCGCTGCGCATCTACGAGGGCACCTCGGAGGTGCTGCGGATGGCCATCGCGGGCTCGCTCGACATGCGCCGCGCGGCCCGAGCGGCAGCCTGACCCGTACGTGTTCACCCCGGCAAGGAGCAGGACGTGACCAGCACCACCACCACACCGATCGAGGCGGTCCGCCTCCCGGACCCCTACCCCTTCTACGCGCGCCTGGTGGCCGAGCGCCCCTTCGCCTACGACGAGGCGCTCGGGGTCTGGGTCGCCGCCGACGCGGCCGCCGTGCGCGCGGTGCTGGGCAGCGACGCGCTGCGGGTGCGGCCGCCGGCCGAGCCGGTCCCGGCCGGGATCGGCGGGACGGCGGCGGGCGAGGTCTTCGGCGACCTGGTGCGCATGACCGACGGCCCCACGCAGGCCCGGCTCAAGACGGTGGTGGCCGACGCCCTGGCCCGTGCCGACACCGGCCACGCGGCCCGCCTGGCCGCCGAGTTCACCCGGGAGGTTCTCGCGGCGGGCGGCGACGTCCCCCACGAGGAACTGATGTTCTCCGTCCCCGCCCGCGTCGTCGCCGCGCTCAGCGGCCTGACGGACGGCGCCGGGCAGGAGGCGGCCCGGGCCATCGGCGACTTCGTCCAGTGCATCCCCGCCACCGCGACCCCTGCGCAGCAGCAGGCCGCGGCGACCGCGGCGGCCCGGCTGCGCGAGCTGCTGGCACCGGGTCTGACGGCGCGGGGCGACGGGCTCCTCGCCGAGCTGGTCCGCGCCGCCGACCGGGCGTCATGGCCGCACTCGGCGCCGCTGCTCTCCAACGCGGTCGGGTTCCTGTCACAGACCTACGACGCCACCGCGGGCCTGATCGGCAACACCCTGGTCGCCCTCGCCCGGGGAGCGGCCCCGGCGGCCCCCGCGGGCGACGGCGGCATCGAGGCGCTGGTGCGCGAAGTGGTCCGCTACGACGCCCCGATCCAGAACACCCGCCGCTTCGCCGCCGAGCCCTTCGTCCACGCCGACTCCAAGGTCGAGCCGGGCCAGCAGGTGCTGGTCGTCCTCGCCGCCGCCAACCGGGACCCCGCCGTCAACCCGGACCCCCACGCGCTGCACCCCGGCCGGGTGAATCCGGCGGTCTTCACCTTCGGCGCATCGGCCCACCGCTGCCCGGGCGAAACGCTCGCCGTGGCCCTCGCCACGGCCGTCGTCACCGAACTCCTCGCGGCAGGCTTTGCCCCGTCCACCTTCCCCTCGAACCCGGCCTACCGCCCCCTGGCGAACGCCCGCATCCCGCTGATCTGAGCCCGCCGCCACCCCACGCACCGGACCGCGACCCCCGTCACCGCGCACCCCCGTCACAGAGCGATGGCCGGGGGCCTCCCACCCCCATGCCTCCCGATAGGACAAATCGTAAGATGTCGGACAGTATTCACCTCTGGATGCGGCACGAGTCCCGCCCCACCGAACGCCGCGCGCCGCTCACCCCGGACGACGCCGCCCACCTCGTCGCCCAAGGCCTGCGCATCACCGTCGAAGCCTGCGACCAGCGCGTGTTCCCCCTCGCCGACTACATCGCCGCCGGCTGTGAGAGCGCCCCCACCGACTCCTGGCACGAACTGGCCCCCGACGACGCCTACGTCCTCGGGCTCAAGGAACTCCCCGACGACCGCACCCCGCTGCGCCACCGGCACGTCTACTTCGGCCACGCCTACAAGGGCCAGGCCGGCGCGGGCGCACTGCTCTCCCGCTTCACCGCCGGCGGCGGCGCCCTCCTCGACATGGAGTACCTCACCGACGACCGCGGCCGCCGCGTCGCCGCCTTCGGCTACTGGGCCGGGTACGTCGGGGCGGCCCTCGCCGTCCTGCACCGGCGCGGGCAGCTGACCACCCCCCTGCGCCCCACGGACCGGGCCACCCTGGACGCCCTCCTCGAAGCCACCGAGGCCGAGGACGCGAGCACCGCCCTGGTCATCGGCGCCCTCGGCCGCAGCGGCCGGGGCGCCTGCGACGCCCTGACCACGGCCGGCCTCACCCCCACCCGCTGGGACCTCGCCGAGACCCGCCGGCTCGACCGCGCCGCGCTCCTCGGTCACGACCTCCTCGTCAACACCGTCCTCACCACCGACCCGGTCCCGCCGTTCCTCACCAAGACCGACCTCGACGACACCACCCGGCGCCTGACCCTCGTCTCCGACGTCACCTGCGACGTCACCTCCGCACACAACGTGCTGCCCGTCTACGACGAGACCACCACCTGGGACGAGCCCGTCCGGACCCTGCGCCCCGACACCCCCCGCTTCGACCTGATCGCCATCGACAACCTGCCCTCCCTCCTCCCCGTCGAGGCCAGCACCGCCTTCTCCGCCGAACTCGCCCCGCACCTGCTGCGCCTGACCGAGTGGGACGGCGTCTGGCCCCGCGCCCTGCACACCTTCGAGACGGCCGTCCAGGCCCAGGAGACCCACCATGTCCGCTGACCGGCCCGCCATACCCGCCTCCGGCACCGTCCACTGGATAGGCACCGGCCTGTCCACCGGACGCTCCGGACTCGCCCTCGTCTGCGAGAGCGCCCCCCGCGTCGTCCTGTGGGACCGCACCGCCGAGCGCGCCGCCGCCCGACTGGCCGCGCTCGGCCTCACCGGCCGCGCCGAAGTCCGCGCCCTCGCCCCCTCCGCCCCGGCCGCCCTCGCGGCCGAGGCGGGCCCGGGCGACGTCATCGTCTCCATGCTCCCGGCCGCCGAGCACGCCCCGCTGCTGCGGCTGGCCATCGAACGCGGCGCCCACTTCGCCTGCACCAGCTACGTCTCGCCGGAGCTCGCCGAACTCGCCGCCGAAGCCGGCGAGGAGGCCCGTACGGTCGTCCTCACCGAGGCCGGACTCGACCCCGGCATCGACCACCTGATGGCCCACGACCTGGTCGCCCGGGCCCGCGAGGCGCTCGGCGAGATACCCGCGACCGCCCGGTTCACCTCCTACTGCGGCGGTGTCCCGGCGGTCCCCAACGCCTTCCGCTACCGCTTCAGCTGGGCCCCGTACGGGGTGCTCGCCGCCCTCGGCTCCCCGGCCCGGCACATCGAGGCCGGCGCCGAGGTGACCGTCCCCCGCCCCTGGGAGGCCACCCGCACCCGGACCCTCGCAGGGGAGGACTTCGAGGTCTACCCCAACCGCGACAGCCTCCCCTTCGTCACCCAGTACGGCATCCCCGCCCACTGGAAGCTCGACACCTTCGTCCGCGGCACCCTGCGCAACGCGGGCTGGCGCACCGCCTGGAAGGAGGTCTTCGAAACCGTCGCCGGCGGGGACCTGGCCGCCGTACGCGCCCTGGCCGCCGAACTCGCCGCCCGCCACCCCACCACCGCCGATGACCGCGACCGCGTCGTCCTCTCCGTCGCCCTGGAACTGCGCACCGCCGACGGCGCCCACTGGCGCGGCTCCCACCTCCTCGACGTCACCGGCGACGCGGCCGAGTCCGCGATGGCCCGCTGCGTCTCCCTGCCCGTCGCCTACGGAGTGACCCGCATCCTGGCCGGCGCCCTGCCGGCCGGTCTGGCCCGGGCCGCCGAAACGCCCGGCGAGACCGCCCGCTGGCTCTCCTTCCTCGCCGCCCGGGGCCTGGCCGGAACGTACGAGGAGAGCCCCGCCCCGGCCGCCGACGCGTACCCCTCCAGCAACCCGTCAGGAGCCACGGCATGACCCACGCCAGCCCGCCCGAAGCCTTCGTCCTCACCGGCGCCTTCCGGGTCGTCTGCCGCAACCCCCGCTACCTGGAGGAACTCGCCGCCCGCAACCTCCGGATCCTGCTCGTCACGGACGAGCGCCACCGGGACGCCGCCGAGACGGCCCGCAAGGACCCCGAGCACCCGGCCCACCTCATCGACGACATCGCCTACGTCGACGGCTCCCTGGACCAGGAGGGCTCGTACACCCCCGGGTTCGTCGCCCGGGCACGCCACTGGCGCGGCCGCTACACCGTGCGCGGCGCCTACGCGGTCGGCGAGACCCTCGTCGAGCAGACCGGGCTGCTGTGCGACGCGCTGGGCCTGCCGGGCCCCGGACTGCGCGCCACCCGGGTCTGCCGCAGCAAGTACCTCCAGCGCTGGTACCTGGAGGAGTACAGCCCGGCCTCCCTGGTGGTGCCGCCCGGCGGCCGCGAGGACGCCGACCTGACCGCCCTCGGGTACCCGGTCGTCGTCAAACCGGCCACCCGCCACTCCAGTTCCGGGGTCGTGGCGGTCGGCGACGAGGCGGCCCTGCGCGAGCTGCTGACGTCCTACCCGGACCACGAGACGGTACTGATCGAGCAGAAGGTCACCGGCCAGGAGTACTCCGTGGAGTCCCTGGTCCAGCACGGCCGGCCCGTCTTCACCTCGGTGACCCGCAAGGAGACCACCGAGTCCGGGGCGCAGACCTTCGTGGAACTCGCCCACTCCGTCCCCAATGCCCGTGCGGAGGCCGACGCGGCCCTGCTCGACGCCAACCGCCGGATGCTCGAAGCGCTGGGCTTCCGCGACGGCATCGCCCACGCCGAGTGGCGCACCGGCGACGACGGCCGCCCGTACCTGATGGAGGTCGCCGCCCGCACCCCCGGCGACGGTCTGCTCGCCCTCTACCACCTCGCCACCGGGCAGCCGATGGAACCGGAGATCATCCGGATCGCGCTCGGTGAACCGGCCTCCTACCCGGCCCCGACCCGCTTCGCCCGCCAGGTGTACCTGGAGCACGGCACGGGCCCGCTCGCCGGCGTCACCCTCGACTGGCCGGGGGTGCGGCCGCTGTGGGTCGGCGAGTCCGGCATGTGGCCCGAACTCGCGCCCGGCGCGAAGGACGACCCGGCCACGCTGCGCGCCCTGTTCGTCCTCAAGGAGGCCGGGGCGCGGCTGGGGCCGCTCGCCAGCTCCGACGACCGGGCGGTGACCTTCCTGATCGACGCGCCCACCCCGCAGGGACTGGACGAGCTGGAGCGGCGCGTCCGCGGCGCCGTCACGGTCACCACCGACCCGGAGGCCGACGGTGAGCACTGACATCAGACCAGCAGCAACGGCTGACCCGGCGGCCGACGCGGTGGCCGAACCGCAGACCCGGCCGGGCGCCGCGACGAGCGCCGGACGCGCCGCCGTATGGGACACCTTCAAGGAGTCCACGCCCGCCGTCAAAACCGTACTGGCCGGGGTGCTCGTCAACCGTCTCAGCGGTTTCCTGCAGCTCTTCCTCGTCCTCTTCCTCACCGACGCCGGCCACTCCGAGGCCCGCACCGTCATCGCCCTCGGCGTCTACGGGGCGGGCGCCGTCGCCGGCTCCCTCGTCGGCGGCACCCTCGCCGACCGGCTCGGCATCCGTCACGCCACCGTCGTGTCCATGAGCAGCACGGCCGTGCTGACCGCCGCCCTGCTCTACCTGCCCGACTTCACCCTGCTGCTCGGCGCGATCGCCCTGGTCAGCATGGGCGCCCAGCTGTTCCGGCCGGCCTCCGCCACCTTGCTGGCCGACCAGACCGACGGCGACCGGCAGATCATGATCTTCGCGATGTACCGCTTCGGCCTCAACGTCGGCGCGACCGCCGCCCCGCTGCTGGGCTACGCGCTCTACAACGCGGGCGGGCACTCGTACACCCTCCTCTTCTGGGGCGAGGCCGTCATCGCGCTCGCCTACGCCCTCGTCGCCCGTGCCACCCTCCCCGCCAAGGCCGCCCGGCACCCCGCGGCCGCTCCCGTCCCCACCGGCGCCCGCGGCGGCTACGCGGCCGTCCTGCGCGACCGCCGCTACCTGCTCTACCTGACCGCCGCCTTCTGCCACGCCGCCGTCTACACCCAGTACCTCTCCACCCTCCCGCTGTACATGAAGGACGCCGGCATGGCGCTCTTCTGGTACACCTTCGCCGTCGCGCTCAACGGCCTCATCGTCATCGCCTTCGAGCTGCTGGTCACCAAGGTCTCCCAGCGCTGGCCGCTCAAGATCACCGTCGGTCTCGGCTTCGCCCTCGTCGGCGCCGGAGTCGCCTGCTACGGACTGCCCATCGGCCCGGCCGCCGTCGTCATCGGCACGCTCGTCTGGTCGCTGGGCGAGATCCTCGGCGGCCCCGCCGTCTTCGCCTACCCGGCGAGCGCGGGACCCGAGCCCCTGCGCTCGCGCTACATCGGCAGCTTCCAGTTCATGTTCGGCCTGGGCTCCGCGCTCGGGCCGATGGCCGGCACCTGGCTGTTCCTCCAGTTCGGCTCCCTCGTGTGGCCACTGGTCGGCGCCTGCTCCCTGCTCGCCACCGCCTGCGGCCTCATCGCCGTACACGACCGCCGGACCCGGACCGCCTGACCGTTTCCGTTTTCCCAAGGCTTCCCAGCGCTTCCCGAGGCTTTCCGAAGCCTCCCAGCGCTTCCGCACGCTTTCGAACGAGAGGTTCCGACCATGGCGCACGAGAGCTTCCCGCCCGGTGCCACGCACTTCCGCTGCGTGGGAGTGGGCGTGGGCCCGGCCAACCTCAGTCTGGCGTCACTGCTGCACTGCAGGCCGGACATGCCCAATCTCTTCCTCGACCGCAAGGAATCCTTCAGCTGGCACGACGGCCAGCAGATACCCGGAACCACCCTCCAGGTCTCCCAGTTCAAGGACCTGGTGAGCCTCGCCGACCCCGCCAGCCCCTTCTCCTTCCTCGCCTACCTCCACGAGAAGGGCCGGGTCTACCACTTCCTCAACGCCCAGTTCGACGACGTGCCCCGGCTGGAATTCCGCAACTACCTGGCGTGGGCCAGCCGCCGCAACGAGAACATCACCTTCGGCGAGGACGTCCGGGAAGTCGGCTTCGACGACCGGCGCGGCACCTACACCGTCCACACCGACCGCCGCACCGTCACCGCCGACAACGTCGTGGTCGGCGTCGGCAGCCGCCCCTGGGTCCCGCCGCAGGGCGCCGGCCGGCTCGGTCCCACCCAGTTCCACGTCGCCGACTACCTGAACGCCTCCCACGACCTCGGCGGCAAACGCGTCGTCGTCATCGGCGGGGGCCAGTCCGGCGCCGAGGCCTTCCTCGACCTGATCTCCCGCTCCGGCCGGCAACTGCCCCGCCGGGTCTCCTGGATCTCCCGCCGGCAGAACTACTTCCCGATCGACGACTCGCCGTTCACCAACGACTACTACATGCCCAGCCACGCCGACTACTTCTACGCACTGCCCCGCGAGCGCCGCCAGTCGCTGAACGCCCGCAACATCCTGACCAGCGACGGCATCTCGGAATCCACCCTGCGCGAGATCTACCAGGGCATCTACGTCCACCGCTTCGTGGAGGGCAACGAGGACCTGGTCGCCCTGCACCCGGGCCGCGAGGTGTTCGACGTCAGCCCCGCCCCCGTAGCCGGCTGGGAAGTCAGCGCCCGCCACACCGGCGAACCCGAATCGGTGGAGAAGTTCGACGCCGACGTCGTCGTCTGGGCCACCGGCTACCGGCCCGCCGCCATGGACTTCCTCTCCCCCCTGGCCGACCGCCTGGAGCGCGAGGGCGACGAACTGCGCGTCGACGAGGACTACGCCGTCCGCTGGGACGGCCCCGAGGACCGGCGGATCTTCGTCCAGAACGGCGTGCGCGGCCAGCGCGGCCTCGCCGACCCCAACCTCAGCCTCAACGCCTGGCGCAGCCGGCGCATCGCCGACCGGATCAGCGGCGTACGCGGCGACGAGCAGCTCGCCTCCTTCATCGAGTGGTCCACCAAGCCCGCACCGCAGGAACGGTGGAGCGCCTGATGGACACCGCCGCCCCCGCCGGGGCCCGCAGCGACGTCGCCGTCGTCGGCGCGGGGATACTCGGCGTCCTCATCGCCCGCGAGATCCTCGCCCGCGACCCGGCCGCCACCGTCACCGTCCTCGACCGCGACATGATCGGCTCCGGCGCCAGCCGCCGCTCCGCCGGACTGCACTTCCCGCGCGGCGCCACCGAGACCGTGCGCACCCTGGCCGCCGAGAGCGAACGCTTCTACGCCGACCTCCACACCCTGCGCCCCGACCTGCCCATCCACCCGCTGCCCATGACCGTCCTCGCCCCCGAGGCCGCCGAGGAGCGGCTGCACGAGGTCTACCTCCCCGAGGCGAAGCTGCGCCGGACCACCGAACTGCCGTCCTCGGTCCCGCAGCTGCCCGCCGGATACGGCGCCTGGCAGGGCGACGGCTGCCAGTACGCGGACGTCCACACCCTCACCCAGCAGCTCGGCGCCGAGCTGCGTCCCCGCCTCCTCTTGCGCGAAGGCGTCGCCGTCACCGCCCTCGACGCCGGCCCGGACCACGTCCGCCTCACCCTGACCGGCGGCGCGGCGCTCACCGCCGGCCGCGTCGTCCTGGCCCCCGGGCCCTGGCTCGCCGACCCCGCCTGGCGCGAGCTCGTCGCCCCGCTCGGCGCCCGCGTCAAGAAGATCGTCGCCCTGCACATCGACGTCCCCCCGCGGACCGGCGACGGGGCGATCGTCTTCCAGGACGAGGACGCGTTCCTGCTGCCCCTGCACCACCGCGGCCACTGGCTGTTCAGCTACACCTGCCGCGAATGGGACGTCGACCCCGCCCACATCGACCCGGCCCCCACCGCCGGCCACCTCGACGAGGCCCGCGCCCTGCTCACCCGCTACGCCCCGCAGCTCGTCGACCGCTGCCACTCGGGCCGCGTCTTCTGCGACGCGTACGGCCCGCAGGGCCACCCGCTGGTCACCCCGCTCACCGAAGACGGCCGGACCGTCTTCGCGGGCGCCGCCGGCGGCTCCGGGTACCGCCTCGCCCCCGCGCTCGCCGCCCGCACCGCCGACCTGCTCTCCCTGCCCGCCTCACCCCGGAAGGCCACGACATGATCATCGCCAGCTATGACGCCGACGTCCTGGAACAGGCCTTCGGCATCGACATGAGCGGCGTCGAGGGCCTCGGCACCGGCGCGGGCTGGGGCCGGGTGGCGCCGGGCCGGGCCGCCGACCGCCACCAGCACGACGAGACCGAGCTGTTCGTCATCGTCCGCGGCAGCGGCGAGTTCGTCCTCGACAGCGGCGAGCGCCACCCCGCCGAACCGGGCACTGTCGTCCTCTTCGAACCGTTCGAAACGCACGTCCTGGCCAACACCGGGGAAGGCGACCTCGTCTTCTTCACCCAGTACTGGCGCGACGGCGACCGGGCCCTGGCCTCCGCCGCGAACCCCGCCCGCAAGGGCTTCGGCGAGCGGCCCGTCTTCGTCTTCTCCACCCCGCCCACCCCCAACGGCGACCTGCACCTGGGCCACCTCTCGGGCCCCTACCTCGGCGCCGACGCCTTCACCCGCTTCCAGCGGATGACCGGCGCCGAGGCCTACCACCTCACCGGCAGCGACGACTACCAGAGCTACGTCGTCGGCGCCGCCCGCAAGGACGGCCGCACCCCCGCCGAGACCGCCGCGCACTACAGCGCCGAGATCGCCGAGACCCTGCGGCTGATGGACATCCCGCTCGACCAGTACACGGTCACCGACCAGGACCCCGCCTACCGCGAGGGCCTCCAGGACTTCTTCAGCCGCGTCGTGGACTCCGGCCGGATCGCCGTCACCGCCCACGAGGCCCTGTACGACGCCGAAAGCGGCCAGTACCTCTACGAAGTCGACGTCAAGGGCGGCTGCCCCGGCTGCGGCGCCACCACCTCCGGCAACATCTGCGAGGAGTGCGGCGAACCCAACACCGTCGCCGACCTCACCGACCCGGTCTCCGCCGCCTCCACCACGGCGCCCCGCCGCGCCCCCGCCGCCCGCTGGACCCTCCCGCTGCACGCCTTCGCCGACGACGTACGCGCACACCACCGGCTCGGCCGGGTCCCCGCCCGGCTGCGCGAACTCGCCGACCGGCTCTTCCGGCGCCCCGCCCTGGACGTCCCCGTCACCCACCCCTCCACCTGGGGCGTCGAACCGCAGGAGAACGCCACCGAAGGCCAGGTCATCTGGGTGTGGCCGGAGATGAGCTACGGCTTCCTGCACGGCATCCAGTCACTGGGCTCCCGCCTCGGCCGCGACTGGAGGGCCGCCGACCCCGCCCGGGACTGGAAGATCGTCCACTTCTTCGGCTACGACAACAGCTTCTACCACGCGGTCCTCTACCCCGTGCTCTACAAGCTGGCCTTCCCCGGCTGGACCCCGGACATCGACTACCACGTCAACGAGTTCTACCTGCTGGAGGGGAGCAAGTTCTCCACCAGCCGCCGGCACGCGATCTGGGGCAAGGAGATCCTCAGCCCCGACACCGTCGACTCCGTCCGCTACTTCCTCGCCTCCACCCGCCCCGAAGGCCTGCGCACCGACTTCCGGCGCGCCGCCTACGAGGCCACCCTCGACGACACCCTCATCGGCACCTGGCAGCAGTGGCTGAACGACCTCGGCGCCCGCGTCGCCAAGCACCACGGCGGCCACGCCCCCGACGCCGGGAACTGGACGCCCGAGCACTCCGCGTTCCTCGCCCGGCTCGGCGCCCGCCTCACCGCCGTCACCGGGGCGCTGGACAACGACGCGTTCTCCCTCAACCAGGCCGCCGCCGAACTCGACGGCATCGTCCGCGACACGGTCCGCTTCGCCCGCGGCGAAGGCCTCCTCGCCGACACCGGGGCCTGGGCGGACGAGAACCGCACCGCCATCGCCCTCGAACTGGCCGCCGCCCGCCTCCTCGCGCACGCCGCCGCCCCCGTCATGCCCCGCTTCGCCGACAAGCTGGCGGCCGCCCTCGGCCTCGAAGCCCCGCGCACGTGGCCCCGTACCGTCGAACTCCTCGCGCCCGGCACCGCCGTCACCCTCGCCGACGCCGTGTTCTTCCGGCCCGCCGGCGCACCCCGCGCCCCGAGCGCCCTCACCCCGTGGCTGACCGGCATCGTCCGCAGCGCCCTGCGCCTGGAGGACGACGAGCAGATCGCCGGCCGCACCCTCACCCAGCTGGCCGCCGGCTCCCTCCAGGCCGTCACCGTCCAGTACCAGATCCTCGACGCCCTCGACGTGGACCTGTCCATGGACGAACTGCTGCACGGCGGCACCCTCGACGAGCTCGCCGCCGTCATCGCCGAGCGCGCCGACGACACCGCCGTCGCCGCCCTCACAGAGGGAGAGCCCCGATGAACCACCGCCTGATCCTGCGCGAGATAGCCGAACGCGGCCTGTCCGTCGCCCTCGCCGACGGCGACCTGCGCCTCCAGGGCAACCGCGACCGGATGGACGCCGACTTCATCACCCGCGTCAAGGCCGCCAAAGCCGAACTCGTCGCCCACCTCGCCCGGGAGGCCCAGCACGGCCCCGGCTTCCCCCTCACCCCGCTCCAGCGCAGCTACTACATCGGCCGCAGCGGCGTCTTCGAGATCGGCGACGTGGCCAGCCACGTCTTCCACGAGATCGAAGGCGTCTGGGACATCGACCGGCTGCAGAGCGCCCTCGACACCGTCATCGGCGCGCACAGCGCCCTGCGCTCCCGCTTCCTCGCCGACGACCGCCAGGTCACCGAGTACGGACACCACGCCCACCTGCCCATCGGCCGCCTCGACCTGCGCGACCGCACCCCGCAGCAGCAGGAGGTGCTCCGCGCCGAACTGCGCGAGCAGCGCTCCCACCAGGTGCTGCCCGCCGACCGGGCCCCGCTGCTCAGCGTCGACGTCACCCTCCTCGCCGACGACAAGATGGTCCTCCACGTCGGCCACGACGGGCTCGTCATGGACGGGATCAGCATGTTCCTGTTCTTCCGCGCCTGGTGGCGCGCCTACCAGAGCAGCCCCGCCGAAGGCCCCGGCGCGCCCGTCGAGTTCGCCTACGACGACTACCTCGCCGCCCTCGAAGCCGCCCGCGGCAAGGCCCCCGCCCGCCGCTCCCGCGAGTACTGGATGCGCCGGGTGGACGACCTCGCCCCCCACCCCGACCTGCCGCTGCGCACCAGCCCGGCCGCGCTGACCCGCTCCCGCTTCACCCAGCGCCGGGTGCGGGTCGAACGCGAGCGGTGGACGGCCGTCAAGGAGCGGGCCGCCGCCGCCGGACTGACGCCCTCCGCGCTGCTGCTCGCCGCGTACGCGGAAGCCCTCGCCACCTGGGGCGCGGGGGAGCGGTTCACCCTCACCACCACCATCGCCAACCGGCCGCCCGTCCACCCCCGGGTCTTCGAAGCCATCGGCCAGTTCTCCGACACCCTCCTGGTCGAGGCGGAGGTCGACCGCTCCCTGCCCTTCGTGGAGCGGGCGCGGGCCCTGCAGAGCCGGCTGCACGCCGACATCGACCACCGCCACTTCTCCGGCATCGAGGTCATGCAGGAACTGGCCCGCCGCCGCGGCGGAGTGGCCGGCGCGCGGATGCCGTTCACCTTCAACAGCGCCATCGGACACGTCAGCAGCGAGGTCGACGGCTCGGCGCTGGAACTGTTCGGCCCCGAGGTCCACTCGGTCAGCCAGACGCCCCAGGTATGGCTGAACGCCTTCGCGATGGAGCAGCACGGGGCCGCCGTCATCCAGCTCGACGGACTCGACGAACTCTTCCCCGAAGGTCTGCTGGACGACCTCGCGCACGGGTACGGGACGCTGCTCGGCGAACTCGCCGACGAGGCGGCCTGGCAGCGCCACAGCTTCGACCTGCTGCCGCCCGCGCAGCGCGAACGCCGCCGCGCCGCCAACGACACCGCCGCCCCGCTGCCCGAGGAGATGCTCGGCGACGCCATCGCGGCCCGGGCCGCCCGCACCCCCGACGCCCCCGCGATCCTCACCACCGAGCGGGAGGTCGGCTACGGCGAACTGCTGCGCCGCGCCGCCGCCGCCGCGGCCTGGCTCCGCGGGCACGGCGTGGGCAGGGGCGAACTCGTCGCCCTCGTCATGCGGCGCGGCCCCGAGCAGGTCATCGGCATCCTCGCCACCGTGCTGGCCGGGGCCGCCTACCTGCCCGTCGACGCCGCCCTGCCCACCGCCCGCCAGGAGTACATGCTGCGGGACGGCCGGGTGCGGTGCGTGCTGACCGACGGCGGCCCCGCCGAGGCCTGCGCCGCGGGCGGGTTCGCCGTACTCGACCTGACCGCCCCCGATGCCCTGCCGGACGGGCCCGCCGAGGTGCCCGCGCGGCTGCCCGGCTCGCACCCCGACGACCTCGCGTACGTCCTCTACACCTCCGGCACCACCGGCGCGCCCAAGGGCGTCATGGTGACCCACCGCAACGTGGCCAACGTCGTCGCCGACTGCCACACCCGCTTCCGGATCGGCCCCCAGGACCGCTTCTTCGCCATCAGCGCCTTCAACTTCGACCTCTCCGTCTGGGACGTCTTCGGCGCCCTGTCGGCCGGCGCCGCCCTGGTCATGCCCGACCGGGACAAGGCCGTCGACCCCGCCCACTGGCTCGACCTGTGCCGCGCGCACCGGATCAGCGTGTGGAACTCCGTCCCCGCCATCGTCGGCCTCCTGCACGACCAGGCCGCCGCCGACGGCGACGTACCGCCCGCCCTGCGCCTGGTCATGATGAGCGGCGACCGGCTCCCGCCCGCCCTGCCCGCCGCGCTGCGCACCCTCAAGCCCGGCCTGGAGGTCGTCTCCCTCGGCGGCCCCACCGAGACCACCATCTGGAACATCCTGCACCCCGTCCGCGAGGACGAGGACGGCACCGAGTCCATCCCGTACGGCCGCCCCAACGCCAACAACCGCGCCTACGTGCTGGACCGCGACGGCCTCGACGCACCCGACTGGGTCACCGGCGAGATCGTCGCCGCCGGCACCGGCCTGGCCCGCGGCTACTGGGGCGACGAGGAACGCACCGCCGAGCGGTTCTACGAGGACCCGGTGCGCGGCGAACGCCTCTACCGCACCGGCGACCTCGGCCGGTACCTGCCCGACGGGGACATCCAGATCCTCGGCCGCTCCGACTTCCAGATCAAGGTCAACGGCTACCGGATCGAAGCCGGCGAGGTCGAGACCCGCCTCGCCGCCCTGGACGCCGTCGCCCAGGCCGTCGTCGCCGCCCGCGGCGGCTCCCTCGTCGCCCACCTCGTCGCCGACGGCGACCACCGCCCCGAACTCGCCGAGATCCGCCGGGCGCTGCGCGCCGACCTGCCCGACTACATGCTGCCCGCGGCGCTGGTCTGGCACGAGAGCCTGCCCCTGACCAAGAACGCCAAGGTCGACCGTACGAAGCTGGCGGCGCTCGGCGCCGAGGAGCCGGCCGCCTGCGCCGCACCGGCCGCGGCACCGGGCGACACGGCACCCACCGGCGCCACCGAGAAGCTGGTGGCCGACATCTGGTCCACCGTCCTGCGCCGCGCCGACATCGGCGCCCTGGACACCCTCGCCTCCCTCGGCGGTGACTCCATCGCCGCCGCCCGCATCCTCACCGCGGCCCGCAAACGCTTCGGGGTCACCCTCACCCTCGACCAGTTCGCCGAGATCGACACCGTCCGCGCCATGGCCGCCGTACTCGCCGAAAGGGAAACCCGATGACCGCCCCGACGGTCCCCGTCACCGCCCCGGCGGCCGCCCCCACGGTCCCCGTCACCGCCCCGGCCGCCCCCTCACCGCTCAACCGCCTCGTCGCCGCCGCCCCGACGGCCGGCGGCCGCATCCACGCGGCCCGCCTGGACGGCACCCGCTCCCTCGCACTGAGCGAGCTGTACGAGCGCTCCGGCCGCCTCGCCCACCACCTGCGCGCCCTCGGCATCGGCCCGGGCACGCGGATCGGCATCCTCGCCGCCAACGGCCTGGAGTGGGTACTGCTCGACCTGGCGGCGCTGCGCCTGGGCGCCCAGACCGCCGGCCTGGAACCCGGCAAGTTCACCCCGTCGCGCGAGCTCATGGACCGCTACGGCCTCACGCTCCTGTGCACCGACCAGCCCACCGCCCTCGCCGGCACCCTGCGCACGGACGACGTCTGGGCCCTGACCGAACCCGGCGACGGCCCTGCGGAACCCCTGCCCCCGGTCACCTGGGCGGAGCAGGACGTCACCACCATCAAGTTCACCTCCGGCAGCACCGGCGTCCCCAAGGGCCTCGGCGCGACCGCCGGCAGCATCGAGAGCTCCCTCGAAGCCGTCCAGGAGATCTTCGGACACACCCCCGACGACCACCTGTTCGTCTTCCTCCCCCTCTCCCTGCTCCAGCAGCGCTACTGGGTCTACTCGGCCCTGCTGCACGGCCACGACGTCACCCTCACCACCTACGAGGCGGCCTTCGCCACCCTGCGCCGGGTGCGCCCCACCGTGGTCATGGGCGTCCCCGCCTTCTACGAGACGGCCCGCCGCCAGATCGAGGCCCGGCGCAGGCGCCCCGGCGCGGGCGGTACCCGGCAGGTCGCCGAGGCCCTGTTCGGCGACCGCATCCGCTACCTGTGGACCGGCTCCGCACCCGCCGCGCCCGCGCTGGTCCGCTTCTTCACCGAGGAGGCCGGGCTGCCGCTCTTCGAGGGCTACGGCCTCAACGAGACGTGCATCGTCACCAAGAACCACCCCGGGGCCCACCGCGAGGGCAGCGTCGGCCGAGTGGTACGCGGCAAGCAGGTGCTGATCGGGGAGGACGGGGTGATCAGCGTCCGCAGCACCCACCCCGTCGGCGACCACTACGAGTACGCCGCCCCAGGCGACTCCGAGAAGGTCTTCATGCCGGACGGCACCGTACGCACCGGCGACATCGGCCACCTCGACGAGGACGGTTTCCTCTTCGTCCACGGCCGCGCCGACGACGTCATCGTCCTCGACAACGGCAAGAAGATCGTGGTGCGGCCCGTCGAAGAGCTGATGAAGGCCGATCCGGCGATAGCCGAATGCGTGCTGTTCAGCCCCACCCAGACCGACCTCGTCGCCGTCGTCTCCCCGGCCGCCCTGCCCGCCGACACCGGCGCCGTCACCGCCGCCCTCGCCGCGGCGAACGCCGCCGGCACCCCCGACGAGCGGATCAGCCGGGTCATCGTCGCCGACGAGCCGTTCAGCATCGCCAACGGCCTGCTGACTTCCCAGTACAAGCCCAAACGCCCCGCGATCCGAAGCGCCTACGCGCACCAGCTGCACAGCCAGGAGGCCGGAATCCATGCCTGACACCCTCACCGCGATCGAGTCCGCGGCCCGCGAACAGCTCTCCCTCGTCCTGATCCCCGAGGTCGCCGCCGAGTCGCTCGACCCCGACGCGGACCTGGCCGCCGCCTACGGCCTGACCTCCCTCAACAAGGTCCTCTTCCTCACCGAGCTGTGCGAGGACACGGGCGTCGACCTCGCCCACTTCACCGAACACGACCTCGCCGCCATGCGTACGCTGCGCGACGTCACCGCCGCCCTCACCCGCCACCACGACGCGACCCCCGGAGCCTGAACCATGACGACCAACTGGGCCGCGGACGCCGCCGCCATCCTGGAGAACGACCGCGTCCGGATGACCCCGGTCACCGAAGCGGACCGCGAGGGCGTCCGCGCCGTCGCGATGGACCCCGACATCTGGCGCTACTTCGTCTCCGCCGTCGAGAACGACGCCGACTTCGAGACCTTCTTCGGCGCCATGCTCGCCGACCACGCCGCCGGCCGACGGGCCATCTACGTCATCACCGACAAGGCGACCGGCCGAATCGCCGGCAGCATGAGCTTCGGCAACATGGCCGAAGCCGACCGGCGCCTGGAGATCGGCTGGTCCTGGCTCGGCCGCGACTTCCGCGGCAAGGGCATCAACCACTGGGCGAAGGCGCTGCTCCTCACGCACGCCTTCGACGTCCTGGAGGCCGAGCGCGTCGAGTTCAAGACCGACGTCCTCAACGTCCAGGCCAGGCGCGGACTGCGCAACATCGGCGCCACCGAGGAAGGGACCCTGCGCAGCTTCAACTACATGCCCGGAGGCCGGCGCCGCGACGCCGTCTTCTACAGCGTCCTGCGCGCCGAATGGCCCGAGGTGGGCGCCGCCCTCGCCTGGGGACCGAAGACGGCCGTCACCGCATGAGCGTCACCTTCGTCGCCGCCCGGGGCACCGCGCGCGAAGTCGGCCGCACGCACGGCGCGGCCCTCGCCGCGCCGCTGCGGGCCTTCCTCGACGACGGCCTCGCCCGCCTGGACCACCTCACGGACGCCCCCGTCTCGCTCGCCGCGCTCCGGCCGACGGTCGCCGCCTACCGGGCGGCGGTCACGGCCGCCCTGCCGGACCTCGCCGAGGAGGTGGCCGGGCTCGCGGAAGGAGCCCGCATCACCGAGGACGAAGCCTGGCTGCTCCAGCTGCGCCGCGAGATCATGGGCTACTCCAAGATCCGGACCGGCGGGGACTGCACCACGTACGCCCGCACCGGGCCCGCCCCCGTCCTGGCCCAGACGGTGGACCTCAGCGGCAACCTCGACACCCACATCACCGTCCTGCGGACCCCGCGCTCACTGGTCCTCAGCTTCGCGGGACTGCTCGGCTACCTCGGGCTCAACCGCGCGGGCCTCGCCGTCGGGCTGAACCTGGTGCTCGGCGGCGCGTGGGGCCCGGGGGTGCCGCCGTACCTGGCGATCCGCCACCTCCTGGACCACGCGGGGAGCGTCGCGGAAGCCCTCGAACTCCTCGCGGACCTGCCGCTGGCCAGCTCGCGCTCGCTGATGCTGTGCGACCGCGAGCGCGCGGTGTACGTGGAGCACCTGGACGGGGAACTGCGGGTGGGGCAGGGGAGCGACCCGGTGCACACCAACCACTTCCTGCACCCCGACTTCGCCCCGGCGGACGAACTCAACGTCTTCGCCCGCAACTCCTCGGTGCGCCGCCTGCGCGCGGCCACCGAGGGCCTGGCCCGCATCGCCCCGGCCGCCCCGGCGCAGGACCACTTCGCCCTCCTCGCGCGCCCGCCGGTCTGCGTCCCCGACCGCGGGGACATCCGCGCCGAACGCACCGTCGCGGCGGTGGTCCTCTTCCCGCACGCGGGCGAACTGCACCTGCGCCCGGGCGATCCCTCGCAGAGCGAGACCCGGACGTTCACCTTCTGACGCACAGCACCCGCTGACGGAAAGGATGTGGAGGATGGACGCATGGCTGGTCGACCTCGACCAGGTCGTCCCCACTTTCCACGAACAAGCCGCCCTGACCGAAGAGGAGCTGCGGCGCGGAGCCGAGTTCGTCCACGCCCGGGCCGCCCATCGCTTCTTCCGCGCCCGGCTGACGGTCCGCAGGCTGCTGGCCGACCGCCTGGGACTCGACCCGCGCGACCTGCGCATCCACTACGACCCGGCGGGCAAGCCCTACCTGCCCGACCAGCCCGGCACCCACATCAGCTGGTCCCGCTCCGACGGCATGCTGCTGCTGGGCGCGACCGAGACCGGACCGGTCGGGGTGGACGTGGAGCTCGTCCGCCCGGCCGGCACCAGCATGGAGGTCCTGTCCTTCGTCTACCCGGCGGCCCCCGCCACGGCCACGCCCCGCGCCTTCTTCCACGCCTGGACCCTGCTCGAAGCGGCGGTCAAGGCCACCGGCCGGGGCCTGGCCCGGGGTGCGAAGGAGGTCGACCTGGACTTCGCCCCGGACGGCGCGGTCACCCTGCGCGGCATCACCGGCCACGGCCCCCACCCCTGGCACGGCCACACCTCCCTGCACCCCACCCACCCCACCGCCCCCTCGGCCATGACCGCCTTCGTCTCCCACGAGGTCCCCCCGTTCCGCATCCGCCCCTGGCCGCCGCGCTGACGCCGGGGCCCGGTGCGGCCAGGGGGGGCCGGTCAGCCCTTGACGTACCCGAAGCTCTCGGCGATCAGACCGTTCTCCAGCCGGGTCACGTTGACGCCGCGGACGAAGTCGGCCTCGCCCGGCCCGTATTGCAGCCGCCACCGGCACACGGCCCGTTCGCCGGCCGTCCAGAGCTCCTCCACGTCGAAGGTGGTTCCTTCGTCGGCGGCGATCGAGCTCCAGAACCGCAGGCACTCGTCGTATCCGACGTGCCTCGTCCCCTCGGGGGCCGGTCCCGAGTTCTCCAGGAGGCAGTCCGGCGCGAGGACGTCCTCGAGGAGGCCGGGGTCGTGCTGCCGGAAAGCCCGGTTGAACTGCTCGATGACCTCGCGCGTCCGCTCGTCCGACATCGGGTGCTCCCCACGAAATAATGGACCGATCGGTCCCGGACTGATCGGTCCATTTTCGTCGGGTGCGGAATCCCCTGTCAACCGTATGCTGGATGACCGCCGACGAGAGGGAAAAGGAGCCCGGACATGGCGCGCACGCCGGCACCAGGCACGAGGCGACGCATCCTGGAGACCTCGGCCCGACTCTTCGGCGAGCTGGGGGTCAGGGCCGTCGGCATGCAGCAGGTGAGCGACGCGACCGGAGTCGGCAAGAGCCTTCTCTACCGCGAGTTCGCCGGCAAGGACGAACTGGTCGCGGCCTGGCTGCGCGAGAGCGACGCCCAGTGGTGGGAGCAGGCCGAACGGGTCACGGCGCCCCACTGCGGCGACCCGGTCCGCCAGGTCCTCGCACTGATGGAGTTCCTCCACGCCAGTGTCCGGGAGCCGGACTTCCACGGCTGCATCTTCTACAACACCTCCAGCGAGTTCCGCGACCCCGAGCACCCGGGCCGCCGCGAGGCGAAGTTGCACCTCCAGGCGTTGCGGGACTGGTTGCGCGACAAGGGGGCGCTGGCGGGTGCGGTGGACCCCGACGGCATGGCGGACGCCCTCATGCTCGTCATCGGCGGCCTGCTCGCCAACGGCGAGGTCCTCGGGGTGCGCGGTCCGGCCCGGATGGCGCTCGCGACGGCCGAGCTGATCGTCCGTCATCACTGCCCGGACACCGCCGGGGCCCCGCCCGTCGCGTAACGCGTGTGCCCTACCGCGGCACGAAGCGGTCGACCAGCAGCGTGAGCCGGTCGGCGACCCGGTCGGCGGGCAGGCGGCCGGCCCGGGTGAGGGTGACCAGCCCGTGCAGCGCCGCCCAGAACGTCTCGACGTACAGCCCCGGTTCCTCGTCGGGGCGCACATGTGCGGCGAGCGGCTCCAGCAGGGCCCCGAAGGCCGCGCGCAGCGGGGCGGGCGTGGCCTCGTCGGCGTAGGGCAGGCCGTTGTCCAGGCTGAAGACCGCGTCGTACACGGCGGGGTTGCGCGCCGCGAAGTCGGTGTAGGCGCGCGCCAGCGCGGCCACCGCCTCCCGGCCGTCCGCCCCGGGCGGTACCGCCGCGCGCAGGGCGCCCGCCAGCTCGGCGGCTCCCTCCAGTGCGACCGCCCCCACGATCTCCCGCTTGCCGCGGAAGTGGCTGTAGAGCACCGGCTGGCTGTACTCGATCCGCTCCGCGAGCCGGCGCGTGGTGACGGCGTCCCAGCCCTGGGCCTCGGCGAGTTCGCGCGCCGTGGCGACGATCAGCCGGTGGCGGTCGGCCCGCTCCCGTTCCTTGCGTCCCTGTGTCGACATGCCCTCATCCTAGCGCTGCTAGACAAGCGAGCGGCGGCATGCCTAGCATTGCATTGAAAGCTAGCAGCGCTAGAAATGATGGGCTGTCACCCTGGAGGGGTCATGCGGGACGTAGTCGTGCAGGACGTACTGGCCGTCGTCACGGTCGTCGTGGTGGGACTGATGGTGGGCGTGGAGTTCGCGGTGGCGGTGTTCGTCAACCCGATCCTCGACCGGCTCCCCGACAACGGCGGCCTCGCCGCCCGCAGCGACGGCGCCCGCGTCCTCGGCCGCGTCATGCCCTTCTGGTACATCGGCTCGCTCGTCCTCGGCGCCGTGTGGGCCGCCGTGTCCTGGGGCGGCGCCGGCGCCGTCCTCGTCGTCACCGGTGCCGCGCTCCTCGTCGTGAGCGTGGTGATGTCGGTCCTGCTGCTCGTACCGATCAACTCCCGTGTCGCCACGTGGGCGCGCGAGGGCGTACCCGCCGACTGGAAGCAGCAGGTCAACCGCTGGGACCGCTTCCACTACGTCCGCGTCGCCGTCATCGTCCTCGCCTTCACCCTCTTCACCGTCGCCCTCGTCTGAGAGGGGCGCGCGGCTCACCCCGCGGCGAGGGCGTCCCCCAGCGGGCTGCGCCGGTACAGCACCTGCCGGCCCTGCCGCGCCCGGGTGACCAGCCTCGCCGCGTGCAGCACCCGCAGGTGCTGGGACACGGCGCTCGGGGTGACCCGCAGCCGGCGGGCCAGCTCCACCGTGGCCAGCGGCTCCGCCAGCAGACCGAGCAGCCGCGCCCTCGGGGCGCCGAGCAGCGCTACGAGAGCCGGCCCGCCCACGTCCGGCACCGGCCCCCACAGCGTCGCCACCCCGCGGCTCGGATAGATCAGCGACGGCGCCTCCAGCGCACTGACCGGAGGCGCCGGCTTGTGCGCGAAGACCGAGGGCACCAGGAGCAGCCCCCGCCCGGACGCCTTGACCCGGTGCCTGCCGAGCATCTTGTCGATGTGCAGGACACCCTCGTGCCAGCGCAGGCTCGGGTGCATGTCGGCGAACAACTGCCGCGCCCCGCCCATCGCCAGCCGCCGGGCGCGGTAGGTCATGTCCGCCTCCAGCACGAGCCGCATCTGCGGCCACAGCGGCTCGACGGCGATCTCCCAGTACCGCCGCAGGAGGGCGCAGATCCGGTCGCGCAGGGCGGCCACGGCCGCGTCGTCGCCGTCCTGTGCGGCGCCCAGCGGCTGCGGCACCCGGCCCGGCGCGTGCGCGGCCAGCAGATCGCGACGGACCAGCGCGGGCGGCGTACGGCGCGCACGGGCGAGTTCGTCCTCGAAGGACGGGTCGAAGGCCGTCGGACGCGGCGTCAGGAAGTCGGGCAGAGTGAGCTGCACCGCCACCAGGGACATCAACAGCCCCGTGTCCAGCCCGCCGAGCGCACCGAGTACCGGCCTTCGCCACGGCAGGTGGACGGCGGACAGACCCGGATCCTGCAGCAGCCGCAGGCTGAGCACCGTCTCACTGAGCGGTGACACGGCGAACCGGGTGTCGGCGAGGTCCTCGACGCCGAGCTCGAAGCTGATCATTAAGCCCTACGCTACATCGGTTGGCGGGCCGCCGCCCGTATCGTGGACTTCCCCCATGACCTCCCCCGCCATCGCTCCGCCGACGGGGCCGGCCGCCGCCGGCCCGAGCCGCCGACTGGTCCTCCTGCTTGCCCTCACCTGCGCCGTGGCCGTGGGCAACCTCTACTTCCCGCAGGCCATCGGCCCGCTGATCGCCACCTCCCTGCACATCCCGGCCGACCGGGCCGCCCTGGTGGTCACCGCCACCCAACTCGGCTACACCGCCGGGATGGTGCTCCTGGTGCCGCTCGGCGACCGGATCCGCCACCGCACGCTCCTGGTCGCCCTGCTCTCCCTCAGCGGACTCGCCCTGCTGGCCGCCGGCTGCGCGCCCGGCCTGCCGCCGCTGGCCGCCGCGAGCGCCCTGGTCGGGCTCACCACCGTCGCCGCGCAGATCATCAGCCCCCTGGCGGCCGGCCTGGTCGCGCCCGACCACCGGGGGGCGGTGCTCGGAACCCTGCTCAGCGGCTCGACCGGCGGCATGCTGCTGGCCCGCACGTTCAGCGGCACCCTCGGCGAGTGGCTGGGCTGGCGGGCCCCCTACCTGGCGGCCGCCGCAGCGGCCCTGGTGCTCGCGGCCGTCATGGCGTACGCGGTGCCGTCCACCACCCCCGCCGCGTCCGCCACCCGGGGTTCCTACGTCGCGCTCCTGGCCGAAGCGCCGCGCCTGCTGCGGGCCGAGCCGCAACTGCGCCGCTCCTGCTTCTACCAGGCCACCGTCTTCGGCGGGTTCTCCGCCGCCTGGACCTGCCTGGCGCTGCTGCTGACCGGCCCGGTCTACGGCTACGGGGCAGAGGCCGTCGGCCTGCTCGCCCTGGTCGGGGCGGGCACCATGCTGTGCACGCCGTACGCCGGGCGCCTGGTGGACCGTCACGGACCCGGCCGCGTCAACCTGGTCTCCCTGCTGGGGGTCCTCGCCGCGGCCGCCGTCCTCGCGGGGGGCTCCCTCGGCGGCCCGGCCGGCCTGACCGCCCTCACCGCGGGCACCCTGCTGCTGGACGTCGCCATGCAGTCCGGCACGCTGGCCAACGTCTCCCGGGTGTACGCCCTGCGTCCCGACGCCCGCAGCAGGCTCAACACCGCCTACATAACCTGCGCCTACCTGGGCGGCACCGCCGGCTCCTGGGTCGGCGTCCGCGCCTACACCGCCTTCGGCTGGCCCGCGGTCTGCGCCCTGATCGCCCTCCTGGCATCAGCGGCCCTCACGCGCCACCTCACCCCACGCCGCCCGAATCCGCTCGTCCCGCCCGTGCGATGAGTGGGGCCGCGGCACCGCCCGGACGGGAGCAGGTCGCAACGGACACCCCCGTGCCCCATTGCGACCGCCCGCCCGACGGCGCGTTTTCCAGTCAAGTAGATGACCGTTCGCGACGGCCCGTCTCCAGTTGACTAGATGACGGCCGCCTTGAAACATACGCGTCGGCCGACCGCCCCTGTCAAGTCGGTTAGATTGTTGGCGGGCGGGCCGGCCCCAGCCGACATCCAGTCGAGTAGAGATGCCACACGACACCGCAACAGTGACCGCTGAATCGGTGAGGACCGAGGAGTGCCGCGATGGGTGAGTACAACAGCGCGGGCGAGCAGGGCCGGGGCCCCATCGCCCACCGGCTCGATCACCTGATCCGCACCCTGCACCCCAGGGACCGCGGCCCGTACACCTACCAGGAGATCGCCGATTCCATCCGGGAGCAGGCCGGCCCCGACGACCCGACCGTCTCCCACGGCACCATCCACAGCCTCCACAAGGGCAAGGTCACCAACCCGAGCGTCGACACCCTGCGCGCGCTCGGCAAGTTCTTCGGCGTGGGCGCCAAGTACTTCCTCGACGACGAGGTCGCCGCCCGCACCGACGCCCGCATCAAGGAGCTGCGCGAAGGCGCCGACCGGGCCGAAGCCGGCCGCGAACTCGCCGACGCCCTGGAGGACAAACAGGTCAAGGCCGTCGCGTTCCGGCTGAGAGGGCTGTCGGCCGCGGCCCTGCGCGGCATCACGTCCATCGTCGACGGTGCCCGCCAGGCCGAGGGCCTGCCCCGCGTCGACCGGACCCCCGTCCCGGGCCCGGCGGTCGGCCCGGGCGCCGGCTCCGTCCCGGGCGCCGCGGTCGGCACCGCCGCCGGCCCGGCCACGAGTCCCGACCACCCCTCCCACCCGTAGCGCCGGCCGTACCGTGGGCAACGCGGAGTTCGACCATGCATACGACCGCTGTGACCGGATGCCACTCCCGTGGCGCACGCCGCACGAAGTCAGCCCGGACGACCACACCACCCGGGCCGGAATGGAACGCGATATGAGATGGCGCAGGCGACCGGCCGATCCCTGTGTCGGCATAGCGGAGCGACTGCACATACCGCAGCCCTTCGACCTCTCGGCCTTCTGCGCCCACATCGCCTCACAGCGCGGCCGCCCCCTCCTCCTCCTGCCCCTCGAAGGGCCGCCCCAGCCGGACCTGCCCTGCGGCATCTGGATCGGTCTCGACACCGCCGACCTGGTCTTCTACGACCAGAGCGCCTCGGACCTGCTGCGCGTTCAGATCATCCTGCACGAGATCTCCCACATGCTGCTCGGCCACGTCGCCCCGCAGTTCGACGTCCCCCAGGACGCCACCGCCAACGAACTCGCCGCCGCGGCCGCCCACTTCGAACGCCTCCTGGACATGACCGCCCCCGCCGTCGAAGGTCTGGACGAGCACACCATGGTGGCCCGCCTCATGCGGGCCGAAGCCGAACGGCTCAGGGCCACCGCGGCCGCCCCCCGGCCCGGCGACGACGAACTCGAACTGTCCGGCAGCCGCATCCTGAGCCTCCTGGGCCGCACCAAGTTCGACTCCGACCAGGAGAAGGACGCCGAGACCCTGGCCACCCTCGTCCTGGAACGCATCAGCCGCGACGAGGACCGCTCCACGTCCGACGGCGCCGCCGACGTCATCCACCGCCTCCACGACGCCTTCGCCCACCCCGCCCGCCGCACCCACCGGAACCGATGAGCATCCTCAAGATCACCATCATGGTCATGCTGTGGGCGGTGGCGTTGTGGCGCCTGCCCTCCGCGATCCGCGTCCCGCGCCAGCGCTCACTGTGGCTGGCCTTCACCGGCCTGGCCCTGGCCACCACCCTCGCGATGCCGCCCGTCAGCAGCTTCCTCGACACCTGGACCGGCATCAACAACATCTCCGTACCCGCCAAACACGCGGTCGGCATCGTCGCCTGCGGCGCCATCCTCGACTTCGTCTTCTCCATGGCCCGCCCCCAGCTCGTCCAGCGCACCCGCCTGCCGCACCTGGTCCTCGCACTGGCCGTCATGCTCCTCATGGGCGTCCTCTTCGCCCAGGTCGACCAGCCCACCCGCGTCGAGAACTTCTACGAGGCCTACGCCGGAACCCCCGCGGCCACCGCCTACCTGCTCACCTTCACCGCCTACCTGGGCCTGGCCATGGGCCTGTCCACCTGGCTCTTCCTCTCCTACGCCCGCCACGCCGGCGCCCGCTCCCTGCGCAACGGCCTGCGGCTCCTCGGCACCGGCACCGCGGTCGGCGTCGTCTACGCCGCCATCCGCATCGCGGCCCTGCTGGCGCGGCTGTTCAGCGACGGCCCCCTCGCCGACGAGGAAACGATCCAGCACACCGCCGACCTCGTCGAATACCTCGCCATCGGACTGATCATCATCGGGAACTCCCTTCCCGCGGCGGGCGTCCTCGCCCGCACGGCCGCGGACTGGCGGGCCGGCCGGCGACTGCGCCCCCTGTGGAGCTCGCTGACCGAAGCCGTCCCCGACATCACCCTCCCCACCCCCCACCGGCACGGCATCCGCGTCCACTTGCACCGCACCGTCATCGAGATACGCGACGCCAGCCTCAGCCTGATGCCGTACGTCTCCGCCACCGTCCGGGACCGCGCCGACCGCGCCGCCGAGGAGGCCGGACTGCACGGCGAGGAACGCGAAGCCATGGCCGAGGCACTGTGGCTGCGCGCCGCCCGCGCCGCGAAGCTGCGCGGCACCGCCCCGGTCGCCGACCCCGCCCGGGGCCACGGCTCCGCACTGGAGGACGTCGACTTCCCCGCCGAAGTCCACCGCCTCCTGCTGATCAGTGCCGCCTACCACTCACCCGCCGCGACAGCCTTCCCCACCGCGCCCGCCCCGGAGCCCCGATGACCCGCACCGCACCCGCCCCGACGCAGGAGCCGGCCGCCGAATCCCGCGCCGCCCGCCTGATCACCGACGGCCTCGAACCCAAGAACTGGATCATCGCCGTCACCCTCCTGACGGGCTGGCACGCCGACCGCCTCACCGGCGTCGGATGGGGCCTGCTCGCCGCCCTGTTCTGCGGCGTCGTCCCGATCCTCTTCATCAAGTGGGGCGAACGGCGCGGCCACTGGGGCGACCGGCACGTCCGCCGCCGCCAGGACCGCCTCCTGGTCATCCCCGGCATCATGGCGTCCGTCGCCGCCTGCATCGCCCTCATGGCCACCCTGGACGCGCCCGGCGAGATGATCGCCCTGATCGCCGCGATGCTGGTCACCCTGGTCGCCATCTTGGCCATCACCACCGTCTGGAAGGTCTCCGTGCACACCGCGGTCTCCTCCGGCGCCCTCGCGATGCTCGCCCTCGCCTACGGCCCCTGGGCGCTGGCCGCCTACCCCCTGGTCGCCCTCGTCGGCTGGTCCCGCGTCGCCCTGCGCGACCACACCCCGGCCCAGGTCCTCGTCGGCACCCTCCTCGGCGCCGCCACCGCGGCCCCGGTCTTCGCCCTCGTCCGCTGACCGGAGGGGCCCGCACGATCCGCTGACCGCAGGGTCCCGCACGACCGGGCCCCGGCCTCCTCGAGGAGACCGGGGCCTTGGTCACGCTCCCGCGCGCCGGACGGGAGGGGTCACCGCACGCTGGCGCAGCGGGGCACGAGACCGTCGAGGACCGCGGTACAGGCGGCCTGCAAGGCGGCCTCCAGGTCCGTGTCCTCCTCGGGGCCCCGCGTCCACTGGTAGAGCGTGCCGAGGTAGATGTCGCGCAGCAGGTGGCCGGCGAGCTCCACGTCGACGTCCTGGGGCACGTCGCCCCGTTCGCGCCCCGCCCTGATGAACTCGCTGAACATGTGGGCGGCGTACGGGTGCTCGTGGAGCGGGAACCCGGCGCGCACCCAGGCCGTCAGCATCGCCTTGGTCTGCGCCGGGTTGCGCACGCTGATGTCGGCCAGGATGCTCATGCACCGGGACAGGACGTGCCGGGTGGCCTTGTCCTCGGGGTTGGTGAGCCCGCCCGCTTCCAGGCCCTCGCGCAGCAACTCGCGCCGTTCCTGCCCCCATTCGGCGATGAGGTCTTCCTTGCGCTGGAAGTGGTTGAAGAAGGTGCCGCGCGCGACATCGGCCCGTTCGGTGATCTCGTCGACCGTGGTCTGGTCGTACCCCTGCTGGGTGAAGAGGACCAGCGCGGCTTCGTAGATGCGGTTCTTGACACGCAGTTTGTTGCGTTCACGGCGGCCCTGCGGTTGCGTCGCGGTGGTGGCCGGTGTGTCTCCCATGTGTACTCCTGTCGCGCGCGGTGTGCGGGGGTGGCCCGTCCCGGCTGCCGCCGCCCGTGGTGTGAACGGGGGAACGGGTTCAGTCGCCCGAGGGCTGGACAGGACCCTGCACGGGCAGTTCCCTCCACTTGTACCACGATCCATGAATGAACAATAGTGCATGTTTATGCCGTGACGGAAAACCGGCCGCGGGAGCGGGGGCGCCTGGTCCGCACCGCTCCCACCGGCCGGTTTCCCCGGTTCAGTCGCGCACGGATCGCGCCGCGGCCACCTCGCTCGCCAGGCTCCGCAGACTGTCCTCACCGAGCAGCCGCAGCAGCGCGATGTCCCGGCCCGTCTCGCGCCGTACGCGGCCGCGCAGTTGCGCCGCGGTCACCGAGTCGATGCCGTACGCCTGGAGGGTGCGCCGCAGGTCGAGGCGGTCCCGGGGCATGCCCAGGACATGGGCCGCCGCGTTCAGGAACGCCTCGCCGGCGTCCTGCCCCCCGCCGGCCGGCCCGCGCGCCACCCCGGCCGGCCGGGGCGCCGGCGCGGCGGCCTTCGCCTCGAACGGCCCGACGGCCGTGGCCGCCTGCGCCGGCTGACGCACCAGAACGGCGTGCTGGCACCCGGCCGGAAGACGGTCCACGACGCGGGTCAGCGCCGACATCGGCATGCGCACGGTGTCGCCGATCCGCTGCGCCGAGCGCTGCACCCGCTCCAGCGGTGTTCTGGCGCGGCTGGAGCCGCCCCCGAGCCGGTGCAGCCGGATGCCGCGGAACTCGGCCAGGACCGTACCCTCCAGGTCCCTCACCACCACCTCCGCCCGGGCCTCCCGGCCCGACTGCCGCGGCGCGAACCGCGCGTGGACCCAGACCTCGTCACCGAGCGGGTGGTGGAACCGCACCTGCTCGAACGAGGCGGTGGCGTAGGTGCTGTCGGCCGGCAGCGACACGGGGACCGCGGCCAGCAGCAGCATCAGGCACCCTTCCCAGGCCGCGTGCGGGGACGCCGCGGGCCGCCCCAGCTGGGCGACCACCTCACCGTCCCTGCGCCACAGGTGCCGCACGGTGCGCAGCCCGGGACCGGGGACGTAACCACGGCGGGCGAGCGCGGCGAAGAACCGGTCCGGCGTCACGTGCGTCGCGCAGCGCCCCAGAGCGGCGGCGAGGTGCCCCTCCACGCCGGGACCCGGGTCCACCCCCGGGCCCTGGCCGCCCGGCACCCCGTCCAGGCGCACCCGCGCGCTCAGCCCGGTCCGCGGCGCGTCGCCCACCGTACGGACCTCCGCCCGCAGCGGACCGGCTCCGGTCCCCGTCGTCACCTCCAGGGTCAGGGCGCCGTCCTGCGGCACGTCCACCAGGTCCCCGACCCTGACGTCCTCCAGGACGACCGTCCCGGCGGGCGCGGTGGCGGCGACCGCCTCGTGCAGCGCGGCCAGGTGCAGCACCGGGGGTACGGGGGCGAGACCGCGCAGGGTGACCACCGCGCCGGTCAGGTCCGCGCTGATCCGGGTGACGCGGTCCGCGGGCCGGAGGGGCCCGGCGGCCGGCGTCCGGCGCAGCACCTCCGTGTCCCAGGGGTAGGCGGGAAGCTTCACCTGCCGGGCCGGTCCCCTGAACCAGCGCTCCCAGTCCACCCGGCCTCCCGCGGCGAAGAACGCGCCGAGCGAGCGGGTCAGCGCCAGCGCCTCGTCGGCGGTGCGCCGCGTCGTGGAGGCGACGACGGCCGACACCCCGCCGGACTCCATGGCGATGTCCTCGATCGACGTGAGCAGCAAGGGGTGCGGGCTCATCTCGACGAAGACGGCGGCGGCCTCCTTGACCAGTCGCCGGATGCCGTCGAGGAAGCGGACCGGACGTCTCATGTTGTCCATCCAGTACGCGGCGTCGAGCTCCGCCCCCGTCAGTAAGCAGTCGCGGACGGTGGAGTGCAGGGGCACCCGGCCCTCGCGGGGAGCGATGCCGGCCAGTCGCACGAGCAGTTCGTCGCGCAGCTGGTCCATGACGGGGGAGTGGGAGGCGACGTTCACCCGTACCGGACGGTGGAAGACCCCCTCGCGCTCCAGCCGCCGCCCGATGCGCTCCAGTGCGGCGGCGTCCCCGGCGAGCACGGTCGAGGTGGGGGAGTTCTCGGCGGCGACGCAGACGCCGCCCTCCTGGGCGGCGACGTCCGCCGCCTGCTCGGGCGAGAGGTCGACGGACAGCATCGCGCCCTGCCCCGCGGTGCCCTGCATCAGCGCGCTGCGGCGGCAGATGACGGCCGCGGCGTCGGCGAGGGTGAGTGCGCCGGTGACGGCGGCGGCCGCGCTCTCGCCCATGCTGTGCCCGATGCACACGTCGGGGTCGACGCCCATGTCGCGCCAGACGGCGGCCAGGGCCACTTCCATGGCCCACAGCACGGGCTGCACCGCGCCGACCTCGTCGGGGAAGTCCCGGGACGCCGAGGCGAGGACCTCGCGTACCGACCGGCCCGTCTCGCCGCGCACGGCCTCGTCGCACTCCTGGAACGCGCGGGCGAAGGCGGGAGTGGTGGCCATGAGCGACAGGCCCATCCCCGGCCACTGGGAACCCTGCCCGGGGAAGACGAAGACCGTGCGCTTGTCCGTACCGAAGTCGGCGTCACCGGTTCCGGCCCGCTCCGTGGCCCGGCCGGCGGCCACGTCCCGCAGTGCGGCGGCCAGTTCCGCGTGGTCGGCCCCGGTCGCCCACAGCCGGAAGGGATGGGCGTCGCGGTGCAGCGCCGCGGTGGCGCACAGGTCCCACAGCGGCAGCGCGCGGCCGGCCCCGCCGGGGGAGAGGTGGTCGGCCCAGTGGGCGGCGAGCCGGCGCAGGGCCTGCTCGGAGCGCGCGCTGAGCACGAGCAGGTGGGCGGGCCTGCCTTCGGGCAGTTCCGTGGGACCGTGGGCGGGCAGCAGCGGGGAGCGCTCGGCCTCGGCGACGACGACGTGTGCGTTGGTGCCGGACAGGCCGAAGGAGCTGACGCCGACGACGGCGGCGCGGCCGTCCGTCTCCAGGCGCTCGTTCCCGGTCACCAGGCGCAGCCGGTTCGCCCCGTCCGTGAGCAGGGGCTGGGGGTCGCGCAGGTGCAAGGAGGCGGGGATGACGCCGTGCCGGGCGACGAGGACGGCCTTGATGAGACCGGCGATGCCGGCCGCCGCTTCGGCGTGCCCGATGTTCGACTTCACCGAACCGCACCTCAGCGGCCCCCGCGCCGGCCCGCGTTCGCGCGCGGCCGCGGCCAGGACCTGCAGTTCCACGGCGTCACCCACGGGCGTGCCGGTGCCGTGGGCCTCCACGTAGTCGAGGTCCGACGGCTCGATCCCCGCGTCCCGCCACGCCCTTCGGACCATGTCGTCCTGGCCCGCGACCGCCGGCTTGATCAGTGATCCGCTGCTGCGTCCGTCGTTGGTCACGGCACTGCCCGGCAGCAGGGCGAGTACGGGGTAGCCGGCCCGCTCGGCGTCCTCGAGCCGGCTGAGGACGACGACACCGATGCCCTCGCTGCGGACGAACCCGTCCGCGCTCGTGTCCCCGAACTTGCATCGGCCGTCGGGCGAGAGCATGGCCGCCTGGGAGAAGGCGATCGCGTCCAGCGGGGAGAGGATGATGTTGGCGCCACCCGCGATGGCCAGGTCCGTCTCGCCGCTCAGCAGGCTCTGACGGGCCATGTGTACGGCGACCAGCGACGACGAGCAGGCCGTGTCGACCATCATGCTGGGCCCGCGCAGATCCAGGTCGTAGGACAGGCGCCCCGAGGCCATGGCCCGGAAGTAGCTGCCGGCCGCCTCGCGCAGGCTGTTGCCGTCGGCGGTGCTGTGGCGGCCGTAGTCGGCGGTGGCCTGTCCTATGTACACGCCGGTGGCGGAGCCGGCGAGCGCCGACGGCCGGATGCCGGCGTCCTCGAGCGCTTCGCGGACCACCGGAAGCAGCAGGCGGTGCTGCGGGTCGACGCTGGCGGCCTCCGCCGGCGAGATCCCGAAGAAGCCGGCGTCGAAGAGGAAGGGGTCGTCCAGGAAGCCCCCGTGACGGCTGACGGTACGGCCCGGGGTGCCGGACCGGTCGGCGACGTAGGGCGTGATGTCGAAGCGTTCGGCCGGGACGTCGGTGATGCAGTCCTTGTTCGCGATGAGGTTGTCCCAGAACTCCTCGACGCCGCGGGCCTGGGGGAATCTGCACCCCATTCCGACCACCGCGATCGCCGTTGCCCCGTTGCGTCCACTCATGAGAACCCCCTGTCAGCGGTGACGCGCTGAGGGCGCGTCAGGGCGCTGCCCCCCGGCAGCTCCGCAGCGGGATCGTAGTTCAAATGTGGACCGCAGGACAATGATGAGCTTCCAGCTCACCTTTGGCTTGAATGGTGCGGTCCCCCAGGTGGCGGCTCGTCACGGTGCGGCCGTCGAACGGAAACCCCCATGGGCAACACGCGAAAACTGGTCTATGGTAAAAACTCGTACTCCAGACCAAGAAGGAACGCCGGTCGTAACATGGACCGCAGGGCAACCCCTTGTCAGGGGTGCGCGCCACCCTGCACCCGCCGGCCACACAGGATCGAGGAGGGGGACCTCGGATGGTTTCGTACGTATCCCGACCAGCGCCTTCGCCGAGTGCGCCGGAGCGCGTCGGCGAGGGCGCCGCCGGGCCACGGGGGCCGGGAGGCGGTGCGCCGGTCTCCGTGCTGGAGAGCGTGCTCCACCAGGCGGCCCGCCTCCCGTCGCTCGCGGCGAAGTACGAACGGGAGCTCGCGCGGCGCACCTTCGCCCTCGCCGACCTCCCCGTACTCACCCCGGACGAACTTGCCACGGCGACCGCCGAGGCCCTCGCCCTCAACGCGGGCGGGGGACTGCTGTGGGCGCACGGCGGCACGCTCGACGCCCCGGACCTGACCCTGCTGCCGGAGCAGATGTTCACCTCCGAGATCCGCAGCGCCTGGAACCCGCTGCGCACCACCGACGTCGTCGCGAACCTGCACCCCGCAGGACGGATGCAGCCCGACCACTACTTCTTCAACCGGTTCGCCACCGCGTCCGGCGCCACCGTCCTGCCGCTGGGGCCCTTGCCCGAGGGCACCGACGACGACTGGCTGCGCTTCCTGGCCCGCAACCACGTCACCGCCATCGCGGCGCCCCCGCACGCCGTCACCCGGCTGCTGCGGGCCAGCGCCGCGGGCCGGCCGCTGCCCTGGCTGCGCACCCTGATGCTGGGAGGCGCCGCCCACGACACCACCGACGAGGGCCTGCTCGCCGCGCACTTCCCCTACACCGCCGTGTGGCGCCTGTACGGGACCCCCGCGGCCTGGGTGATCGGGCAGCGCGGCCCGCACTGCCTGGCCGGCATCTACCACCCGCTGCCGCACCAGCACGTGGAAGCGGTGGACGGGCGGTTGCTGGTCACCACCCTTGCCCCCTCTCGCATCCCGGCGCTCATCCGCTACGACACCCAGGAGCGCGGTGAGTTCGCGTACTGCGCGTGCGGCCGGCCGGGACCGGCCCTGCGGGTCCTCGGCACCCGCCCGCCGTTCTTCCGTTTCCACGGACGCACCCTGTCCGCCCGCGAACTCGTCGACCTGGCCACCGCCCACGACGAGGTCACCGCCGCCCAGGTCGTGCTCACCCCCGAACAGCGGATCCAGCTGCGCATCCGCCTCGCCCCCGGCGTACCCGACGACCACCACAGCCACGCCTGGATCCGGTTCCGGGTCCTGGAGGGCCACCTCGCCCTCGCGGCGTGCGCCCTCGAACAGCCGGACGCGTTCGATGTGGTCGCCGTCCAAGAGCTCACCGGCACGTCCGTCCTCGTCACCGAGGAGCGCTGACGTGCCGGAGAACGCCGGCAAGGAAACCGTCACACCGATGAGAGGAATTGTCATGCCCGATCAGCTCACCTCCATGCAGGACACGGTCACGGCCCAGGCGGACGACGAAATCCTCGTCGCGGTGCGCGCGGTGGCCCCCGAGATCGACGAGATGATCAAAGCCGAGCCGCTGCCCGAGGGATGGCTGCGCGGCTGGGACGTCGCGGGAGTCGTGATGCGCGCGGCCCCCGAGGGATTCAGCCCCAAGCCGGGCGACCGGGTCGTGGCCGTGGCCACGAGCACCGAGTGGTCGTCCTGCATGGCGCTGCCCACCGAGTACGCCACCGTCCTGCCCGACCACGTGAGCTTCGAGCAGGCGGCGGCGCTGCGCGTGGCGGTCCTGACGGCACTGCGCCTCGTACGCAGCGCGGGCACCGTCCGCGGCCGGGCCGTCATGGTGACCGGCGCCGGGGCCGGCATCGGACGGCTCCTGGTGGAACTGCTGGCGGCGCTGGGAGCCGACGTCACGGCGCTGGTGGCCGACGCCGGGCAGGCCGCCGAGGCAGCGGAACTCGGAGCCGCGTGGGCGACGGCGGACCCGGCCGAGGTCACCGGCGCCTTCGACATCGTCTACGAGGCGGCGGAGGCGGGGCCGGCGGCCGCCGGGGCCGGTCTGACGGCCGACGGGGGGACGGTCTACCTCTACGAGAGCTTCGCCGCGCGGCCCGTGGACATCGGCTTCTTCCGGTTCTTCGGCGGCCCCGAGCAGGCCGGCCTGCGTCATTTCGTCTTCCGCACGGCGACTCCGGAGGACCGGGGCCTCGCCCAGCTGCTGGACCTGATGACCACCGGCGAGCTGTCGCTCGGCCCGGCGGCCGTCGCGCAGCCGACCGCGGTCTGATCACACGCCATGGGGGGTGCGGCCGTCCGGCCGCACCCCCCATGGCGTTTTCGCGTTCCGGTGTCAGCGGGCGGCGGCCGCCGCCGGGCCGAGCCACCAGGTCAGTTCGGTGTGCAGACGGTCCAGGTCGCCGCTGTGGCCGTGGGCGGCTATGTGCCCGTCGGGCCTCACGAGGTAGTAGCCCTGCTGCCCGCAGCCCGTCGAGGTGCGGGCGGAACCCGCCGACAGGTCGACGGTGCGCACCTGGGGCCATCCCGCGGCGAGCGCGCGGGTCTGGGTGCGCCAGGCCGCCGCGTCGCCCGCGCAGGTCACCACCAGGGACCACCCGGCCGGAAGTTCGCCCGGTCCCGCGATCCGGTGCGGCAGGGCCAGCTCCCGGGGGAAGACCGCGCCGACGACCAGGCCGCCGGGCAGCTTCGAGCGCAGCCGGCACGGCCCGCGCCCCGAGGGCACCTGGGTGGCGCGCGTGGCGGGGTAGGCCAGCCGGCGCCCCGCCATGACCGGCGCGTAGAGCCCGAACAGCCCGCTGCGCTCGGCCAGGCGGAAGGCGATGTCCCGGGCGGCGACCGCGGCGGGCTTCTGCACCATCCACCCGCGGGTCTGGATGTCGGTGTCCCGCACCACCCGGCGGGCCACGGCGGCCCGTTCGGGCCCGTAGGTGCGCAGCAGGTCGCAGGGCGCCTGGCCGTGGAGCACCGCCGCGAGCTTCCACGCCAGGTTGTGGGCGTCCTGGATGCCCGTGTTGAGGCCCTGCCCGCCCGCGGGGCTGTGGACGTGCGCCGCGTCCCCCGCGATGAAGACCCGTCCCAGCTGGAACTCGCTGGCGTGGCGGGCGTGGATGCGGAATTCGCTGACCCACACCGGCTCGGTCAGCCGCACGCCCCGCGGTCCGCGTTCGTCCACGATCTTCTGCATGCGCTCGACGCTGACCTTCTCGCCCGCGGGCAGGCTGGAGAAGAACCGGAAGACACCGCCCGGCAGGGCCACGATCACCAGCGCGCCTGCCGACGACTGGTAGTACAGGGCCTGGTCCGGCGGCAGGAAACCCTCGATGCGCGCGTCGACGAGGGCGAAGGCGCTCTCGTACGTGCTGCCGGTGAACCCGCCGCCGAGCTGGGCCCGTACCGCGCTGCCCGCACCGTCGGTGCCCACGACGAAGGGGGCCCGGGTGCGCTCGATGCGTCCGTCGCCGTGTTCGAGCACGGCGGTCACCTCGGCGGCCCCCTCGATGCGGCCGGAGAAGTCGACGCCCTCCAGGGTGAGCAGCCGCACCCCCCGCTCCACCTTGCCGCCCAGGCTCGCCAGCCGCTCGCGCAGGATGCGCTCGGTCTCGTTCTGCGGCAGGCACACGGGGCTGAGGTGCTGCGGGAAATCGAACCCGGCCAGGCGCCGGCGTTCGGAGAAGTAGCTGAACGCGTTGATCTGGATCCCGGCCCCGCGCAGCTCGCCGAGGACGCCGAGGTCCTCGAAGAGGTCGATGCTGCGCGGCCACACCAGCAGCGCCTTCGGGAAGGGCGAGGGCTCCGGCGCGCGGTCGATGACGCGCACCCGTACGCCCCTGCGCAGCAGTTCGCAGGCCGCCGTCATCCCGCTCGGCCCCGCCCCCACGACGAGCACGTCGTAGGGCTCGGGCGCCCCGTCCGTCCGCGCCTGTTCCAAGGTGCCCGGCATATCCGTCCCGCCTCTCATTGACGACAACCATCAAATCTCTTATGTTTCTTCGAAACCTTACATCCCCGCTCGGGGCCTGGCGAGAGGAACGGGCCATCGAAGGCGAGCAGCCCCCCGACGCCACCCGAGACGCGCCCCCACGTACCGGGAGCGCCTGGCAAGCCCCCCGTCAGCCCAGGCGCTCCCTCCTCCCCCCCCCGGCACCCCCTCCGCACCCGAACACCCATCGACCGAAAGCAGGATGAAGATGCGATACCGCTACCTGGGCGACACCGGACTGTCCGTCTCGGAGCTGTGCTTCGGCGCCATGACCTTCGGCGGCGGGGCCTCGTTCCTGGGCGCCGCCGACCGCAACTGGTCGGAATTCGGAACCGTCCAGGACGGGAACGTCGAGCAGATGATGAGCCAGGCCCTCGACGCCGGCATCAACTTCTTCGACACCGCCGACGTCTACAAGAACGGCATGGGCGAGGAGTTCTTCGGCCGCACGCTCGCCAAGGTCCGCGACCGCGTCATCATCGGCACCAAGGGCCGCTGGCGCATCACGGACGACCCCAACGACATCGGTGCGACGCGCCACCACCTCTACGCGGCCGTCGAGGACAGCCTCAGGCGCCTGAACACCGACTACATCGACCTGTACCACATCCACGGCTTCGACCCGCGCACCTCGCTCGACGAGACGCTGCGCGTGCTCGACGACCTGATCCGCTCGGGCAAGGTCCGCTACATCGGCGTCTCCAACTTCGCCGGCTGGCAGCTCATGAAGGCCCTGGCGGTCTCCGACCGCCGCAACCTCAGCCGCTTCGTCTGCTACCAGGGCTACTACAACATCGCCGCCCGAGACCTGGAACGGGAGATCGTGCCGCTCGCCGTCGACCAGAACGTGGGCATCACCGCCTGGTCGCCGCTGGCCGGCGGGTTCCTGACGGGCAAGTACCGCCGCGGCGAGGGCCGCCCCGAGGGCAGCCGCCTGTCCCAGCGCACCCCCGCCGAGTCGGCGCCGCTGACCGACGAGAACCAGGCCTACGACATCGTCGACACCATGGCGCAGGTCGCCGAGGAGCGCGGCGCCACCGTCGCGCAGGTCGCCATCAACTGGGTCCTGGCCAAGCCCGGCATCACCTCGGCCGTCATCGGCGCGACCAAGCCGCACCAGCTCGCCGACAACCTCCAGGCGATGGAGTGGACGCTGAGCGAGGACGAACTCGCCCGCCTCGACAAGGTCAGCGAGACCGCCGCGCCCTACCCGTACTGGCACATCGGCACCGTCGGCGCCGACCGCAAGCTGCCGGGCGACGTCTACCCGGCCTGATCACCACCACCTGGCGCGCTGCGCGGGCGACAACTGCGCAGCCGTGGAGGGACGACCCGTCGTGTCGTCCCTCCACCCGCTGTGCCCCGCGCCCGCGTCGGTCCGTGCACCGACAGTGAGCAGGAACCCTCACCGCGAACAGAAAGCCAGGCCACCATGACCACTGCCACCGAGGTCGCCACCGAGGCGCTCCCGGAACTCGACTACGCCCGCACCGTCGACCGCCTCCTCGTCCACCGGGACGCCCTGGGAGAGGTGTTCCTGACGGACCTCCAGCCCATCGGCGACACGAGATACGCGGCGGCCGCACAGCTGCCCCGCTCGCACGCCTACTACGGCGACCACCTGCTCCGCCCGGGGCACCACGACCCCCTGCTGATACTCGAAGCGTGCCGCCAGGCCACCCTCGCCGGCGCCCACCGCTTCTTCGGGGTCCCGGCCGACAACAAGTTCATCCTCACCCACCTGAGCCTGCGCCTGGAACGCCCCGAGCTGGTGTTCGTAGGCACCTCTCCGTTCCGCCTCGCCATGCACGTGCGCATCGGCAAGCGCATGGAACGCGAGGGCCGGGTCACCGGACTGGACTACGAGATCAGCCTGTCCGTCGGCGGCGCCGTGTTCGGCAGCGCTTCCGTCGGACTGCGGTTCAAGGATCCGAACGGCTACCTCACGCTGCGCCTGAACAACCGCGACGGAATGGCCCTGCCGTCCTCCGCCTCGTACCCCGCCGTCACCCCCGGCGCACCCATCGCCCCGCACCTGGTGGGCCGGTCCAACCCCGACAACGTCGTCCTGCTGGACGGCGTCGTCATCGGCGAGAGCGCGCAGGCGCTGCTGCGCATCCCGGCCCGGCACGCCAGCCTCTTCGACCACCCGCAGGACCACCTGCCCGGCATGGTGATCGCCGAAGGGGCCCGGCAGCTCGCCCTGCTCGCCGCGCTCGAAGTCTGCGGGCTCTCCGCCTCCAAGGCCCTGCTCACCGCGCTCGACGTGCGCTTCACCCGCTTCGGCGAGCTGGAGGACGACACGGTGCTGAGCGCCGCCGTGGGCACCTCCGGCCACCGCCCCGCCGAGGCACCCGTCGACTACACCCTCGGCGGCGTCCTGGCCGCCGTCGACGAGGACGAGGACGAGCGGCGCCCCGAGGACCTGCGGGTCGCGGTCGAGGCGACGCAGAAGGGCGAGGTGCTGTGCACCTTCGCCTTCACGCTCACGCGCATCCCGGCATGACCCGCGCTACGCCGACGAAGGGGCCACGATGACCAGCACCACACGGACCGCGGCGTTCTCCGACGTGGACGAGACGCTGATCCGCGTCAAGAGCATGTTCCGCTTCCTCGAGTTCTACCTGCGCGGGCGCGGCGAGCCGCCGGCCACCTTCGAACGGCTGACGGGTGAACTGCGGCAGGCCGCGCTGCGGGGCGCCGCGCGCGCCGACGTCAACCGCCGCTACTACCGCCTGCTGCGCGGCGAGAGCGCCAGACGGCTGGCGGACGAGGGGCAGCGGTGGTTCGCCCATGAATGGCAGGAACTCGCCGAGGGCCTGTACGTACCCGAGGTCGAAGAAGCCCTCGCCGTCCACCGCAAGGCCGGACGGGACCTGGTCCTCGTATCCGGGTCCTTCTTCGCCCCGCTCGACCCGATCGCGGCGGACGTCGGCGCTTCGGCCGTCCTCGCCACCCGGCCCGTGATCCGTCGCGGCGAGCTCACCGGAGAGGTGCTGGCCCCGATGATCGGCGAGACCAAGGGGCGCGCCGTCCGCCTCACCGCGCCGCTCGCCGGGCTGGACCTGGCGGGCAGCTGGGCCTACGGCGACCACGAAAGCGACCTGCCGATGCTGGCGGCGGTCGGCCACCCCGTCGCCGTCGGCGACGACCCGCAGCTCGCGGCGCACGCGGCCGCGCCGGGATGGGGCCGTCTGCTGCCCGGACCGGCGCGGCGATGACAACGGCCGGGCCCCTCGGCCGGGCCCGGCGCCACCAGCGGGCCGCACCCGGCGGTCCGTCCGCAACAGGGGGAGGGACCCAATGACCCGCATCGGAATCGTGTCCACCGGCTCGTACCTGCCCGACACCGTCGTCGGCAACGAGGAGATAGCGCGCGGAGCGGGGGTGAGCGACGAGTGGATCGTCCGCAAGACCGGCATCCGCGAAAGGCGCCGCGCCGACGACCGCGACGCCACCTCCGACCTCGCGGCCCGCGCCGCCCTCGCGGCGCTGGAGCAGGCGGGGGTGCGGCCGCAGGACGTCGCGTACATCGTGCTCGCGACCTCCACGCCCGACCACCCGCAGCCCGCCACCGCGAGCATCGTGCAGCACCTCATCGGTGCGGTGAACGCGGCCGCCTTCGACATCAACGCCGTGTGCAGCGGTTTCGTCTACGCCACGACGGTGGCGGAGCGGCTGCTGCGCGCCGCGCAGGACGGCCGCTACGCCCTGGTCATCGGCGCGGACATCTACTCGCGGATCCTGGACTACTCGGACTGCAAGACCGCGATCCTCTTCGGGGACGGCGCGGGCGCGGTACTGCTCGGCGCGGTGCCCGAGGCGAGGGGCATCACCGAGACCAGTCTGCTCAGCCGCGGCGACCAGTACCGCCTGATCAGCGTTCCGGCTGGCGGCAGCCGCATGCCGGCGAACGACCGCACACTGCGGGAGGGGGCCCACTACTTCCGCATGGACGGCCGCGGGGTGCGCTCGTTCGTGCAGGACAACCTGCCGTCGGCGCTGCACGAACTGCTGGAGCGGGCCGGTGTGGAGCGTGAGCTGGTGCGGCACTTCGTACCGCACCAGGCCAACGGCGTCATGCTCGGCGAGGTGTGGCCGGAGCTGGGCCTGCCCCGGGCGACCATGCACCTCGCGCTGGAGGAGTACGGCAACACCGGCTCCGCTTCCGTGCCCATCACGCTCGACGTGGCGCACCGGCGGGGCGAGTTCGCCGACGGGGAGACCGTACTGATGGCGGGCTTCGGCGGTGGGATGACGGTGGGCGCCGTGCTGGCCCGGTGGGCGCCCACCGCCTTCGCGCGGCCCCGGGAGCAGGAACTGACGGCGGTGGTCTGAGCGGTGAGCGCGTACTCCACCGCGGCGGCTTCCGTCGCGCACGACCCCGAGCTCCTGAGGCTGATCGAGCAGTACGTCGCCCGGCGCAGGCGCGAGCGTCTGCGCCAGGCCGTCGAACACTCCCTCGCCGAGCGGCTGCTGGGCGAAGCCCTGCCGTACCCGCGGGACCGTCGCCATCACCACGGCTATCAACTGTCGAGCAGCTAAGCGGTGGCGAATAGCCATAAGATGTCTTATGCTCTGCTGAAGTCATCCGACCATGCGCAATCACGCAACTCTCACGCAGGAGGAGAACTGTGTCCGACCACAGTTCAAGCGGCCGCCCCAGCACCATGGCGATCACCGTGGGCCTGTTCTTACTGGCACTGAACTTACGGCCCGCGCTCGGCGCCGTATCCCCCGTCCTGGGCGACATCCAGCAGTCCTTGAACCTGTCCGATTCGGCAGTCAGCCTGCTCACCACCCTTCCCGTGGTGTGCCTGGGCGTCTTCGCCGCCGTCTCGCCCGCCCTCTCCCGCCGGCTGGGCACCCCCGTCGCGCTGGTGCTGGGCTTCGTGCTCCTCATCGCCGGCATCCTGATCCGGCTCGAAACCGCAGCCTGGGCCATGTTCCTGGGCACCGCCCTCGCGGGAGCCGGTCTCGCCATCGGCAACGTCCTCATGCCGGCGGTCATCAAGAGCGCCTTCCCGAACCGGGTCCGGCTCTACACCGGCATCGCCACCGCCGCGCTCAGCGCCGGCGCCGCGCTGTCCGCGGGCATCGCCGTACCCCTGCGCGACAGCGTCGGGGGCTGGAGCAACTCCCTGGCCCTGTGGGCCCTGCCCGCGGCCGTCGGCCTGCTCGTCTGGCTGCCCCTGTCCAAGCGGTCCTCCCGGCCCGCGCCCGCCGCGGCCGCCGCCGGCGGCGACAAGGGATCGCTGCTCGGCGACGCCATGGCCTGGCAGGTCACCGGCTACCTCGCCCTGCGCGCCCTGGCCTACTTCACCGCCCTGGGCTGGCTCCCCACCGTCCTGGTCGACTTCGGCTACAGCAACTCCTCGGCCGGCGCCATGCTCTCCCTGGCCATGCTCATCAGCGTGCCCGGCGCCCTGGTCGCCCCGGTGCTGGTCGGGCGCAACGGAACCGCCCCCATCGTGACCGTCATCGCGGTCGCCGGCGCCGTGAGCCTGCTCGGCCTGCTGTTCCTCCCGGGCGTTGCCGTCCTGTGGGTCGCCATCCTCGGCCTGACGCTGGGCGCCGGGCACGCGATGGCCCTGACCTTCATCGGTCTGCGGGCCGAGAACCCGCAGACCGCCGCACAGCTGTCCGGCATGGTGCAGACCATCGGCTACCTGGTCGGCGGCATCGCGGGCCCGCTGCTGCTCGGCCTCCTGCACGGCGCGACCGACAACTGGACCGTCTCGCTGACCCTGCTCGCCGTCTTCACCCTCCCCGAGCTCGTGTTCGGCCTGTGCTCCAGCCGCAACCGCTTCGTGCGGGCGCGCCGGACCGCGCGGCAGCCGGCCGCCGCCGTCCCCGCCCCGGACCCCGCGCTCGTCGACTGACCGCTCCCCGGCGGCCACCCCCCACCCTCACCCCACCCCACCCCCCGGCGCCTCGCCTCGCCGCCCCTGCGGCGAGGCGGCCACAGGCGTGCCCCGAAACCCACCACCAGGAGATCCCGTGTACCACGTCGCCGTCGCCTTCGACGTCCAGCCCGAGCACCACGAGGAGTTCATCGCGGCCAGCCACGCCGACGCCCGCGACTCGGCCGTGGACGAACCGTTCACCCAGCGCTTCGAACTCGTCGTCGACGAGAACGACCCCAACCGCTTCTACCTCGACGAGGTCTACGACGACGCGGCCTCCTTCGACAAGCACATGGCCGGCCCCCACTTCGCCCGCTTCTTCGAGCGGATCGGCCACATCGCCGAGGGCCCCACCTGGCTCATCCGCGGCACCCGCGTCATCGACCCGACCAGCGCCTGAGCCCCCCGGCCGGACACGACCGGCCCCGCCGACCACGAAGGAGGACTCCATGTGCAGTCCCGACGTCATGAAACTCGTCCACGGACAGGAGGGCCACCAGTGCGGCGGCCCCGTGGCCGCGGACGCGGAGGCCGGCACGACCGCCACGGCCCAAGGCACCCCGAGCCCCCGGCGCGCACCGGCCCCGCTGATCCGCGGCAGCCGGGTCAGCGACCTCACGCACACCTTCGGCAACGACTTTCCCGTACTGGAACCGATCGTCCTCAAGCCGAACATCGACCACTTCGCCCACATCGCGGACGAAGGGTTCAACGCCAACAAGCTCGAGATCGACGAGCACACCGGCACCCACGTGGACGGACCCGCGCACCTCGTGGACGGGCCCATCTACACCGACGAGATCCCCGTCGACCGCTTGATCGCACCGCTGTGCGTCATCCGCATCGGCGAACGCGTCGCCAAGGACCACGATGCCACCCTGACCGCCGACGACATCCTGGCGTACGAGAGCCGCTACGGCCGGATCCCCGACGGCGCCCTCGTCGTCATGGACTCGGGCTGGTGCGACCGCATCCACACACCGGGGGCCTACATCAACCGGGACGCCGACGGCGTTCCGCACTTCCCGGGTCTGGGTTTCGACGCGGCCGAACTCCTCGTGCGCGAGCGGTCGATCGTCGCCGCCGGCACCGACACGCCGAGCCTCGACGCCTCGAAGAACCTGCAGATCGAAGACCCCGGCGCACACCGCATCGTCCTCGGCGACATGCGCTACGGCGTCGAGAACATCGCCCACCTCGACACCGTGCCCGACTTCGGGGCCACCGTGCTCGTCGGCCTCATCAAGCACCGCAAGGGCTTCGCCGGCCCCTGCCGGGTGTTCGGCATCTACTGACCGGACCACACAGCGGGCGGGCGCGCCACACGGCGCGCCCGCCCCTGCGCCATGCCACAGGAACAGGAACAGGAACAGGAAGGACCCCCATGACGAAGCCGGACCGCCGGTACGCCCTGATCACCGGTGCCAACAAGGGCCTGGGCCGGGAAACCGCACGCCAGCTGGGGCAGATGGGCATGACCGTGCTGGTCGGCGCCCGTGACGCGGCCCGCGGCCGGGCAACGGCCGACGAACTGCGCAGCGGCGGCATCGACGCGCGCCCCGTGCACCTCGACGTCACCGACGAAGCCACCGTCCGGGCGGCCGCCACCGCCGTCGAGGAGGACTTCGGACGGCTGGACGTCCTGGTCAACAACGCCGGGATCGTCGAGGACGACGTCGATCCCAGCGCCACCACGGCAAGCCTCGCCCGCGACGTCTACGCGACGAACGTCTTCGGCGTCATCGCCACCACCCACGCCATGCTGCCGCTGCTGCGCAGGTCGCCCGCGGGCCGCGTGGTCAACCTCTCCAGCCGCCTCGGCTCGCTGGCCAAGGCCGCGGACCTGTCGTCACCGCACCGGCAGCTGCTCGCCTACAACTCCTCCAAGGCGGCGCTCAACTCACTCACCCTGCACTACGCGCGTGAGTTCGCCGGCACCCCCCTCAAGATCAATTCCGCCACACCGGGGTACGTCGCCACCGACCTCAACGGCCACCAGGGCACCCGCACCGTCGAGGAAGGAGCCCGCATCGTCGTCCGCCTGGCCACCCTCGACGAGAACGGCCCCACCGGCGGCTTCTTCGACGACGAGGGCCCCGTCGCCTGGTAGCTCAAGAAGGCCGGCAGCTCCCGAAGACTGGCAGCTCCCCAAGATGCTGACGCGAAGCCCCGGCGGGGCGGGCCCGGAGCCCGCCCCGCCGGGGCTTCGCGTCGAGGCGGCTACTTCCCCTCGGCCGGCTTGTAGCCCGCCAGCGCCTTCGAGCACGTCTCCAGCCGCGCCAGGAACTCCTTGGCCGCGTCCGCCTCGAAGCAGGCGCTCAGGACGGCTTCGACCTCCCGTACGGCCTCGTCGGCGCGCCGGATCAGGGCTCCCCCGGTGCGGGTGAGGCGGCCCTCCAGGATGTGCTGGTGGATCGGGTGCGGGCGGCGCTCCACCAGGCCCCGGCCCTCCAAGGTGGCCAGCACCGACGACATCGTCTGCGGTGTGACCATGCCGCGGCGCGCGAGCGCCGCGCCGGACAGCCCCGGCTGCTGCTGCAGGGCCAGCAGCACGTTGTACTGCGGAACACTGAGCTTGAACGGCCTCAGGGCAGCATGCTTGGCGGACGTGAGCTCCTGCTCCACCCGCTTGATGTGCTCCCCGATGCGCTCTTCCATCGCCGATGACGCCATGACGTGAAGGTTACCCGCATATCTCTTACCACCGCACGACCCCTGCACATGATCTGACATCAGATGGCTCCGGGGCCGTGCGGGGCGGTGCGGGGGTGGCGCCAGGCGAAGAAGAGCCGTACGTCCTCACCCCCGTCCCCCTGCGGCGGGGGACCCATAACCACGGCCAGCAGCGCGTCACTCACCGTCGAGCGGCGCGTGTCCTGGTCGAAGTCGTACGACCACTGGTGCACGGCGTGCCGCGCCGACACCGGCACCGGGTACGCCAGCTCGATCCCCAGCCCGTGCAGCAGTTCCTGCGCGGCGGCCATGCGCACGAGCCCACCGGGGCTGTACAGGCGCTCCATCACCGCCCGCCCGACCCGCTGCTCCAGCTCGGCGGCCGGGGCGGCGGGCTGACACCCCGAGCCGCACCGGTAGGCGCCGGACCCGGCCGGCGCGTAGAGGCAGGGCTCACCGCACACCCCGCACACGACGCAGCCCTCCAGCACCGCGGCCCGCGCCCCGTACGGCGTCGCCGGCGCACTCTCGGCGTACACGTCAGCGCCTGCGCAGCGACGCGTCCGCCAGCTGCGGCGGTGTGTAGTCCGCGTCCGCGGGATTGAGGTCGGTGCCCGGAGGGACCAGCTCGTCGATCCGGTCCAGCACCGCGTCGTCCAGTTCCACATCGGCGGCGGCCAGCAGATCCGCCAGCTGGTCCGTGGTGCGCGGGCCGATGAGGGCGCTGTCGACGGCCGGATGGCTCAGGACGAAGGCCAGCGCGAGGTGCGTGAGGGACAGTCCCGCGTCCGAGGCGAGGCGCAGCAGATCCTCGACCACCTCGTACTTACGGGCATTGCCGGGCAGGCTCTGGTCGAACTTGTGCGGGATGAGATCACGCCGGAAGTCGTTGAGCTCCAGCGGCCCACCGCGACGGTACTTGCCGGTGAGCCAGCCGCTGGCCAGCGGACTCCACGTGAGGACGCCGACGCCGTACTTCTGCGCCGTCGGCAGCACCGAACGCTCCACGCCCCGCATGAAGACGGAGTACGGCGGCTGCTCGGTGTGGAACGGCACGTGCCCGCGCCGCTCGGCCGTCCAGCGGGCCTCCACCATCTGCTCCGCCGGGAAGTCCGAGCTCCCGATGGCCAGCACCTTCCCCTCCCTCACCAGGTCGGACAGGACCGAGAGCGTCTCGTCGATGTCCGTCGAGGGATCCGGCCGGTGGACCTGGTACAAGTCGATGCGGTCCGTGTCCAGGCGCCGCAGGCTCCCCTCGACGGCCTGCCGGATCCAGCGCCGCGAGTTGCCCTGCCGGTTCCCGCCCCCGCCCATCGGGAAGTGCACCTTGGTCGCGAGAACGACCTCGTCCCGCCGCCCCTTGAGGGCCTTGCCGACGATGCGCTCCGACTCGCCGGCCGAGTACATGTCCGCGGTGTCGACGAGGTTGACCCCGGCATCCAGGGCGGTACGGACCAGCCGTTCGCCGTCCTCGTGATCCCGGTTCCCCCAAGCCCCGAGCATCATCGTGCCCAGAGCGATCCGGCTGACCGTGATACCGGTACGTCCGAGAGTGGTCGTGCGCACAGCTTCCCCTTCCGTCGGTGTGACAGCCCACGCCCCACCCACGCCGGCGGCGGCAGACCATACGACATCTTATACTCACAAGAGTCCAGATGCCCCGCCGTCGCCTTACATCCCCGGCCCACCCCGATCAGAACCCGCCCCAAACCCCCCTGCCGCCCCCGACCATGTCGCTCCCCCCACCGACCCGACCGGCCCCGTCACCGGTGTACAGCTTCATGTTGTTATTGGCGTCGATGCCGGCGATGTCCCGCTTGCCGTCGCCGTTGAAGTCGGCGGCCAGCAGGGACCGGAAGCCCTTCCACAGGCCGGTGCTGCCGAGCATGTCGCTGCCGCCGCCGACGGTGCCCGCGCCGTCGCCGGTGTACAGCTTGAGGTTGTCGTTGGCGTCGATTCCCGCGATGTCGCTCTTGCCATCGCCGTTGAAGTCGCCCGACGTGATGGCCTTGAAGCCCCTCCAGAGGCCGGTGCTGCCGAGCATGTCGCTGCCGCCGCCCACCGCGCCCGAGCCGTCACCCGTGTAGAGCTTCATGTTGCTGCCCGCGTCGATGCCGGCGATGTCCTGCTTGCCGTCGCCGTTGAAGTCGGCGGCGGTGATGGCCTTGAAGTTCTTCCAGAGGCCGGTGCTGCCGAGCATGTTGCTTCCGCCACCGAGGTGACCGGCGCCGTCGCCGGTGTAGAGCTTGAGGTTGTCGTTGGCGTCGATCCCGGCGATGTCCTGCTTGCCGTCGCCGTTGAAGTCACCGGCGGTGATCGCCTTGAAGCCCCTCCACAGCCCGGTGCTGCCGAGCATGTCGCTGCCGCCGGAGACCGTGCCCGCGCCGTCACCCGTGTACAGCTTCATGTTGCTGTTCGCGTCGATGCCTGCGATGTCCTGCTTGCCGTCACCGTTGAAATCGCCGCCCACGGTCCGCGCCATGACCGGCGCCGGAGCGGGAGGCGGGCAGTTGGCGAGCGGCGTCGGGAAGGTCCCGGCCTGATCCGCGGAGAGCGGCAGGTTGTAGAAGGCCAACAGGCCGATGCCGTTGCTGTTCGTGATCCAGGGGCCGGCTCCGTCGTGGCCGACGTAGCCGACGCCCGTGGCCCCGGTAGCCGGGCCCGTCAGACGCAGGTGGATGAACCCGGGCCTGACGGACATCGACGCCACCGACACCGGGCTTCCGTTGACGACGAAGTCGCTCACGGGGCCGCACCCGGCGACCAGCGCGTCACCGGCAGTGCGCAGGGCGATGGTGATCTCGGTGTGGTCGGCCTTGGAGAACCACGCCCGCTGCGGGTCGGGAGCGGTGCTCGCCGCGGCGCTGCCGCCGTAGTAGTCGCGGGCCATGGAGAGGAAGTCGCGGTCGGCGAGATCGCGGTACCCGCCGGCGTAGTAGTAGTGGCAGTTGTCGGGACCCTGCCCGTCGATGCCGGTGGTGGACAGGACGGTGACGCCCGGGAGGGAGGCGTACCGCCGCTGCGCCTCGCGCTCCTCGTACGAGTTCTGCGGTGCGCCGGCGGCGTCGAGACAGCCGTTGCGGATCTGGTGGGCGTAGACGTGCTCCACGCCCGGGTAGTCGGTCCTCCAGTCGTCCAGGAGGGAGGCGAAACCCGAGGTCTGGCTCGCGACGTCGTTGTTGTCGGACTCCCCCTGGTACCAGAAGATGCCGCGGACCTGACCCTGTACCCCCGCCCGCTGGGCCCGCCCGAGCAGGCGTCCGTAGTTCGTCCCGGGGTCTGCGGGGCTCGCGTCGTTGCGCTGGAAGAAGGTGACGGGTCGGCCTTCGTGACCGCCCTGCAAGAGGGCGACGGGGATGCCGTACGTGTTCACCTCCTGGCGGCCCAGGCGGAGCGCGTACTGACCGACCGCTCCCGACACCTGGTACGAGTCGCCGTCCGCGACCTGCCAGGTGTCGTCCTGGCCGGCGGTCGTGGGATCGGCCGTGGACGATCCGAACGTGCGCACCCAGGGCGACCGGTCCGCGCCGCTGGAGTTGGACGTGTCGGACGGGTTGCCGGGATTCGACGGGAAGTGCTGGCGGGCGGCGGCATTCGATTGCCCGCTCACGATGAACACGTCGCCCGCCACGATGTCGCTCCACGTCCCCTGGAGCGTGGCGGAGGAACCGGAGACGGAGTAGAGACGGAAGGAGTAGCTGTTCAGCCCCGCCTGGATCCGGGGCGCGAAGGTGAACCCCGATCCTGCCCCCTGCACCGGGACACTGCTGCTCGACAGGGCCTGCCCGTCCCGGGCGATGTCCAGCCGCATCGAGGTGGCACCGGCCTGTACGACACTGCCGGCGATGGTGACGACGGCGTTGTTCGTGGCCGGGTCGCGAGGGAAGAGCTGGTGCTCGCGGGGAGCTTTGGCGAGCTGGACTCCGCTCCCGACCAGGTCGGCTTGCGCGGCTGAGCCGTCCGAGGGCCGCATCGCCGCCGCTGTGGCGAACCCGCCGGAGGCGAGGGCGGCGGAGATGGCGAGGGACAGCGCGAGTGTGCCTCGGGCCAGTGCGCGGCCGCTGGGCTTCTTCCGCATGACGGACACCTTGCTGAGGGGAGGGGAGGGGACGGGAGGAGGGACGCGGCCGGGCTCTAGAAACCGGCCCACGCGCCATTGGTCTGCATCATGTTGATGCCGCCGCTGACATGGCCGGCACCGTCGCCGGCGTAAACCATCATGTTGTTGTTGGCGTCGATGCCGGCGATGTCCACCTTGCCGTGCAGGCCGAAGTTGCCCGCCACCAGGGACCGGAAGCCCTTCCAGAGGCCGGTGCTGCCGAGCATGTCGGTGCCGCCGCCGACGGCGCCCGTGCCGTCGCCGGTGTAGAGCTTGAGGTTGTCGTTGGCGTCGATGCCTGCGATGTCCTGCTTGCCGTCCGAGTTGAAGTCGCCGGCGGTGATGGCCTTGAAGCCCTTCCACAGGCCGGTGCTGCCGAGCATGTTGCTTCCGCCGCCGAGGTGACCGGCGCCGTCGCCCGTGTAGAGCTTGAGGTTGTCGTTGGCGTCGATGCCCGCGATGTCCTGCTTGCCGTCCGAGTTGAAGTCACCGGCGGTGATGGCCTTGAAGCCCTTCCACAGGCCCGTGCTGCCGAGCATGTCGCTGCCGCCACCAAGGTGACCGGCACCGTCACCCGTGTACAGCTTGAGGTTGTCATAGGCATCGATGCCGGCGATGTCCCGCTTGCCGTCGCCGTTGAAGTCACCGGCCGCGATCGCCTTGAAGCCCTTCCACAGGCCATTGCTGCCCAGCATGTCGCTGCCGTTGTCGCCCACGATGGCCGGTCCGTCGGTCATGTACAGCTTCATGTTGTTGTTGGCGTCGATGCCGGCGATCTCCATCGTGGGGCCGTTGAAGGCACCGGCCACCACCCGCGCCATGGCCGGCGCCGGAGCGGGCGTCGGGTCGGTCGGGTAGGGGACGGCGTGGTCGCTGCCCAGACCCGCCTGCGGACCGCAGCTGGGCCAGGCCCCCTGGCCCTGGGCCGCGAGGACCTTCTCGCCTATGAGGATCTGCTGCTGCTTGGTGGCCAGGTCGGCCCGAGAAGCGTAGGCCCCGCCGCCGAACGCGCTCCAGGTCGAAGCGGAGAACTGCAAGCCGCCGTAGTAGCCGTTCCCGGTGTTGATGCTCCAGTTACCGCTGCTCTCGCAGTTCGCCACCTTGTCCCAGGTGCTCACCGACGCGGCGCCGGCGGTGGTGACGTTCAGGCAGACTGCGGAGGCGGAGACCAGACCGACGAGGGTGGCCGACAGGATGCGCTTGCGGATCATCGTATGTGCTCGTTTCTGAAACGGAAGGACTCGGGACGGGGGCAGTTCGAGGACGGGGCAGGGGGAGGGCATGGCCGGGCCGGTGCCCGGACCTCGATGAGGTCCGGGCACCACTTGCGGGGAGAGGTACCGGCTCTTAGAAGCCGGACCAGAGGCCGTTGCTGCCGAGCATGTTGGTGCCGCCGCTGACGGTGCCCGCGCCGTTGCCGACGTACAGCTTCATGTTGTTGTTGGCGTCGATGCCGGCGATGTCCTGCTTGCCGTCCGCGTTGAAGTCAGCGGCCAGCAGGGACCGGAAGCCCTTCCAGAGGCCGGTGCTGCCGAGCATGTTGCTTCCGCCGCCGACCGCGCCTGCGCCGTCGCCGGTGTAGAGCTTGAGGTTGTCGTTGGCGTCGATGCCTGCGATGTCCTGCTTGCCGTCCGAGTTGAAGTCGGCGGCGGTGATGGCCTTGAAGCCCTTCCACAGGCCGGTGCTGCCGAGCATGTTGCTTCCGCCGCCGACCGCGCCTGCGCCGTCGCCGGTGTAGAGCTTGAGGTTGTCGTTGGCGTCGATGCCGGCGATGTCCTGCTTGCCGTCGCCGTTGAAGTCGGCGGCGGTGATGGCCTTGAAGCCCTTCCACAGGCCCGTGCTGCCGAGCATGTTGCTTCCGCCACCGAGGTGACCGGCACCGTCGCCGGTGTACAGCTTGAGGTTGTCGTTGGCGTCGATGCCGGCGATGTCCTGCTTGCCGTCGCCGTTGAAGTCACCGGCCGCGATCGCCTTGAAGCCCTTCCACAGGCCGTTGCTGCCGAGCATGTCGCTGCCGCCGGAGACCGTGCCCGCGCCGTCACCCGTGTACAGCTTCATGTTGCTGCCCGCGTCGATGCCTGCGATGTCCTGCTTGCCGTCACCGTTGAAATCGCCGCCCACGGTGCGCGCCATGACCGGCGCCGGAGCCGCGTCGTCGACGATGTTGTCGTAGCGCAGCGCGTCGTAGTAGCTGGTCGGCCAGCCCTCCAACGACGAGCTGTTGATGTTCGCCGAGGTCGGGCCGTGCGTCGGGTTGTTCGGGTTGCTCTCGGCGTAGTAGGTGAAGGCACCCGTGGACTGGTTGGTCCAGCCGGCGAAGAGGAAGGTGTGCGCGTCGGTGTAGTCCATCGCGTCACCCGGCTTGAGCTGCGAAAAGCTGATCTTGGTGGACACGTCGGGCAGGGTCCACGTGGTCAGACTGGAGCTCAGGTGCCAGGCCATGGACACGTACCCGGAGCAGTCCTCCCGGTACGAGCCGTTGGAGTCCGAGTGGTAGGCGCCCTGGTTGTACGGCACACCCTGATCGACCCAGCTCTGGGCGCGGGCTATGACCTCGCCCCGGGTGATCGTGCCACCCACGGAGGATGCGGCCTGGGCCGGAGCGGCGAGCGTCACGGCGGCGCCGGCGGCGGCGAGCACGGTCAGGGACGCGAGGGAGGCGAGAGCGCGCTTGGAACGGGGCATGGTGATTTCTCCTTGCGAGGGTGAGGCGTGGAAGTCGAGGCGCTGGACGGGGGCGTCGGGGCTCAGCGAGTGAGGGCGAGGCTTCCGGCGAGCGTGGTCAGGAGGGCGGCGTCGGAGGCGGGCGTGGCGGAGTTGCCCTGTCCGGCCGAGGCGAGGTCGCTGTACTGGAGGACGGTGAGTACCGCGCCGTCCTGGGCCAGGTAGACGTGGTGGGCCTGGGTGCCGGGCGCCGACATGCCGGGCACTGCGGTCCACTGGTACAGCCAGGCGCCGGCCGCCGGACGGGTCGCGGTACGGGCGGACGTGGCGTCAGGGGCGAGACCCTGCTTGGTCTGTGCATCCCGCAGGGTGGCCTGGCAGCCGTCGAGCTGGGAATCGAGCGCCTGGCGGGCATGCTCGGCGGCCGCCGGGGTGGCGAAGGTGAAGGTGTCCTGGATGGCGGGGGTCTTCGCGGTGCTCGCCCAGCCCTGCTGCTGCCAGCCGGTCGCTCCCTGGACGGCGGCGCATTCGTTGAGGCTGCTGCTGGGGGCGACCGTGCGGTTCTTCGGTGCGCCGATCGGCTTCCACGCTGCCTTGGCCTGGTTGGGCAGTTCCTGGACGGTGAGCGGCGCGGGCGCCTTGCCCGACGCCGGCGGGGCCGCCTTGGGCTTCGCAGCTGCGGGGGGCGGCGTCATGGGGGCGGCGGGGGTGGCGGCCGCTGCCCCGGCAGCCGTCGCAGACGCGGTCGGCGTGCCTGCGGCCGGCGTACCGGCGGTCGGTGTACCGGCGGCCGGGGCGGCCACAGCCGGTGCGGTGGTACGCGGGGAGGCCGCCTGCTGGTCGTCGGCGGCGAACGCACTGGTGAACTGGGCGGTGGCCAGGGCAGCGCCGGCGAGTACGGGAACCGCGGCGATCAGCAGGATACGGCGGAGATTAGGCGTGGACATGACAGGGTGGGTCCTTCGGTACGGTGCGGGCACGACGGCGGCCGGTTGATCGGCGGGTTGATCTCAACGACCGGAAGTGACAGCTGCCCTGCAGGCGCAGCGGTCGTACCGCCGGACGCGGCGGATGCCGGCGTGGTGGGTGTTCCCCGTCGGCGATCACTAGCTTCGTCGCAGCTCAAGCCGGGTGGAAGGCCTCACGGCTGGACGGAACCGGCCCCGGACCGTTCCGTCCACTGACGCCGGAACGAGCGCACCGGCAGGAGGTCGCGTCCGAGCGCGCCCCGGTCTTCTGGTGCAGCCGGACGTGGCCGGAGGCCGCGGGGGCAGCTCGGCGCAGGGGTCGACGAACAAGCAAGCGAGCGTGCCGCCCCGAACGTCGTTCGGGGCGGCACGCTCGCTCTGAGAGTGTCGATATCGGCGGATGAAGTGACGACCAGGCCGGTCTGGACAGGGACGGCCGGCCGTCACCCCGCCACTTGCGCCGGTGGGTTTCGCACGGCGTCAGCTCATCAGCAGCAGCCGCGTGTTCGGCACCAGCTTCCGGTTCACGCTGGTGCTCTGCACGAAGATGGTGAAGTCGTCGTTGTGGTCGGGCTTGACCCGCACTTCCGCGTCCGGCAGGCCGAGCAGGGCACGGGCCTGGGGGCCCGTGTACACCCGGTCCGTCTTCTTCTCCAGCACCGCGATCTGCTTTCGTGCCTGTACTTTCTCCGACTTGCTGAGCTGATAGAAAGCACAACCGGTCCGGTAAGTGTGGCCGCTTTCCACGATCCATTCCCGTATCACCGCTTCGCGGGCCACCGGAACGAGCTGGTATCCGGCCGGGTCCACCGGGGTGAGACCGGCTGCCTTGATGGTGTCCTTGTTGACGGTTTCCGCGCCCGTGGAGAATACCGCCCGAGATCCGCGGATTCCCCGGGTGCGGCCGACCATGAACTTCTCGGTCGCCTGCTGGATCACCTGTCCGGCTTCTTCCAGGCCCTGTGTGCTGGTGGCGTCCCAAATGGCGATGTTGTTCTTGGGGAAACCGCACTGCATGGCCTCGCGCTTGCCCATCTGGTCCGGCACGAGGACGGCCAGGGTCCAGTTGTCCTGCTGCGTCTCGACCAACTCCGCCACCGCCCGCGTGAGCTCACGCGGATCCCGGGAAGGGGCCTGCGGGCAGCGATGACTGGCGTTCTCCTGGCCGTCGGTCAGGACGAACGTCAGGAAGCTGTGGTCGCCGTAGATCTGCGCCGTCTGCGCCAGCTCCCGCTGCGACTTCAGTGTGGCCGCCAGCAGAGCGGTCATTCCGCCGACACGGTACAACTGCTTGAGGGACGGCATGCGCAGCACGTCCTTGTCGTAGATGACGCACTCCACCTTGTCCGCGAAGACGTACACCGTGACACGGGTTTCCTGGTCCAGTTCCTTCGACCGGCGAGCCAGATACGCGATCTGCTGGTCCGCGACATCGATGACCTTGCGGCTCAGGTGCGACATGGACGAACTGGCATCCAACACAAGAGCAACGTGATTGATGTAATTCTGACTTCCGGACATGACGGCTCCCCCGATTCCCGTTCCCGACTGGATGCTCCTACCTTCTCACCCACCACTGACAATCGATCTTGCCGTCACCGAGGGGCTCGGACGCACGCGAGGGTGGGCTGGTGAACAGCCGCGGGCCGAGCACGTCATGGGCGGGGAGACCCGGGCCGGTCGCCGCGGAAGCCTCCCTCGCCCCTGCGGACGACGACCACGGCGGAGAGCGCGGAGGTGGCCAGGAGGCACGCGGTCATGACCAGGCCCACGCCGATGACGAAGAGTCCGCTGGAGTCGTCCGACCAGTCGTAGAAGGCGGCGGTGGTCACACCGGCCGTGGTGCCGAACACCGCGCCCACGACGTGTCGCCGGGAAGCAGCCCAGTACACCGGTACCAGGAGGGTCAGCACCAGCCCGACCACCTGCCATGCCTCGTACGGACCCGCGACCGAACCGTCGGGATGCACGTCACGGTGCTGGTCCCAGCCCAGCCAGGCGGCCCACGACGCGGCCGCGACGAGGAACAGCATCAGAAAGGGAGCGGGGTTCAGCGGATTCGGGCGCATGGCGCAAGGGTCCCCGGCCGCCCGGCAGCAGAGCAGAGCGCATGTACTCACCTCCGCCTGAGTAGCCCGGAACCCCACGTCCCCCTCAGCCCTTCAACCCCGCAACCCCTCAGCCCTGCACCGCCGGTGTCGCGTCCGGTGCCGGATTCGCGGCCAGCCACGCTCCGTAGGCCCGCACACTGCCCCGGTTGCGCAGCGTGTCCAGGGCGAGGACGAACGACGAGGGGAGCCTCGGCAGGGGCACGCCGCCCCTCACGACGCGGCTCATGTGGGCCCGCACGATGGCCAGGACCGCAGCGCTGGCGAGGTCCTGGTCCTTCCAGCCGAGCCGGGGCGGCGGGACGTGCGCGTCCTCGCCCGCCTGCCACCGGGCCGGCAGGTCGGGGCACAGGGCCAGGGCAGTGGCCACGCCGGCCACGGCGAACCCCCGCTCCAGGACCCGCTCGGCAGTCGTACGGCGGCAGATCCCTCCCGTCAGCATCAGCGGAACGGAGGCTGCTTCGACGAGCCGTTCGGCAAGCGAGAGGAAGTACGCCTCCCTGTCGAGCAGGGTCTCGTCGGCGGTACGGCCCATGGTCGCCGCGCTCTCGACGGTGCCGCCGGAGAGTTCCACGAGGTCCACGCCGAGGCCGTCCATGAACCCCAGGACCCGCGCCACTTCGTCCGTGTCGAAGCCACCGCGCTGGAAGTCGGCCGTGTTGATCTTGACGCCGACGGCGAAGTGCTCGGACACCTGGGCGCGGACGGCCTTCACGGTCTCCATGAGGAGTCTGGCCCGGTTCTCCAGACTGCCGCCCCAACGGTCGCTGCGCCGGTTGGCCAGCGGGGACAGGAACTGGCTCAGGAGGTAGCCGTGGGCGGCGTGTATCTGGACGCCGTGGAAGCCGGCCTCCTCGGCGAGACGGGCGGTGGTGGCGAAGCGTGCGACGGTGGCCGCGATGTCGCTCTCGTCCATCGCCGTGGGGCGGGCGAAGGCGGAGGTGTGCTTGCCCAGGCTGACGCCTATGTCGGAGGGCGCCCAGGCGACGCCGGGCAGGTCGGAGCGGACCTGGCGCCCGGGGTGGTTGATCTGCATCCAGACGTGCCCGCCGGCCGATCCGGCGGCCGCGGCCCAGCGGCGGAACGGTTCGAGGGGTGTCCCGGCGTCGAGCACGATGGTTCTCGGTGAGGTCAGGGCGCGTCTGTCGACCATGACGTTGCCCGTGATGATGAGGCCGCTCCCGCCGCGGGCCCAGCGGCGGTAGAGCTCCTCGATCTTCCGCCCCGGCAGCTGTCCGGGCTGGTGCGCCAGGCTCTCTTCCATGGCGGCCTTCGCCACCCGGTTCGGCAGCCAGGATCCGTTGGGCAGTTCAAGAGGTGTGAAGAGGTGCATGGGAGTTCCTCCTGGATCTCGTCCCTGACGACTCGCGGTCGGTTTCGGTGGTCCTGTCGCCTGTGCGGGGGCGATGTCATCGGTGGTGCGGTGAGCAGCGCAGACGAGAACAGTGCAGACGTGAGCAGCGGAGACGTGAGCGGGGAAACGGTTCGTCAGAGGCCCTACGGCCCCACTGGGTCCGGCCTCCCGGAAGCCGACGGAGGAAAGGTTTCTGCTCGCGACGCTGCGGGCTTCACGTACGGCACCCCACGCGCGCGGCCCAGCGCCGGATCGCCTGGACCCGCGGGGAGCGGGCCAGTGCGTCGGACATCCTGACGAGGTCTTCGGGGTCCTCGGTGGAGGTGAGCATCCACCTGTCCTCCGGGTCGACCGCCGGCCGCGCGGTCGCCTTGGCGATGACGGCTCCGGCGATCACCGAGGCGTCGGCCTCGCCGCGCGCCCTGCGGCGTTCGGCGTGTTCGGCCAGGGCCTCCTCGTAGACCTTCTTGCCGGTCGACGCGTCGAAGTAGGGGCCGAGCCGCAGCACGGCGTCGTGGATGTCCCGCTCCCGCTGCATCAGGCGCAGGTCCAGCGACCGCCACCAGCTCATCGGCTTCGGGCACGTGCGGGGGATCTCCGTCCGGATCTCCAGCCAGAGCGGCTTGAGCCGCTGGAACTGCTGGAACGTCCCCCAACGGGAACTGGCCCCCTGTCCGATCGGAGGAATGAGGAATCCGGCGGCGACCAGCAGGGCGGAGACGCCGGCCAGGGAGAACGCGGCATGGGTGCTCAGCCAGTCGAGGTTGCCGCCCGCCCACCGCGCCATGATGGCCGTGTACTTCAGCAGGTCGTAGAGGAACGCGGAGGAAGAACCGGCGGCGATGGTGAGCAGCCCGAGACGCAGGCTGCCGGGTACTTGGCGTGACCACCGCCAGCACAGCACCGTCATGGTGACTGCCGCGACCGTGTGCGCGGCGAGGTAGAGCACGATCATCTCGCGGATGAAGGGCGTGTTGGCGTAGTACGTGTCCAGGTCGCGCAGCCGCTCCACGGGTGCGTCGCCCAGGGCGAAGAGGAGCACGATCGCCGCCATCACCGCCAGGTAGGCGGTCAGGCACAGCCGGGTCTGCCGCCGGGTGCGCGCCTCGTCCTCGTTCCCCCGCCAGTGGATCAGCAGGACGATGTTGATGGCGTCGAACGCCGTGAGGATGCAGTACACGATCGGCGCTGCGATGTTGGGTGTGCCGAACCAACTGTTGATCTTCGCCAGGTGCGGCGGGGCCGCGGTGACGAACAGGAGCGCCCCGATGAACAGCGTCCCGCACACGGCGCGGAGGATCGGGTCCTTGGGGTTCTTCCGCAAGGCCCAGAGCTTGATGATCGTGACGACCACGAGCACGCCGGCCGAGCCGAGGAACGCGGTGCCCGCGCTCACCGGCGGCCACCGCGCACGCAGTGACGGAAAGCGGGGACGCGTGGCGCGGGGGTGTGGATCTCCCTGACCTGAGCACCGGGGGGAGGAGTGTGCATGATCAGTTGCTCTCCGAGTGGGCGGCGTCGACCAGGAGGTCCGTCGGGTGGATCCTGGAGAAGTGGCGGCTGAGCTCCGCGAGCCCGTTCGTTCCGGAGATCCGTATGGGGAGCGGGCCAGGCCCAGGGGCGTTCCCGTTGTCGTCCGCCGGGGGGCGCTGGGGCTCCGGTGCGCGCGCAGGCGCAGAGGCGGGCGCAAGCGCACGGGCGGGCGCCCCGGCGACCCGTGCAGGGGCGGGCGTACCGGCGACCCGTGCAGGGGCGGGCGCCCCGGCAGCCGGAGTGCACGCGAGAGCTGCCCTGATCGTGGCGGCCTCTGCCACGATCAGGGCAGCCTCCACTTCGAGGCCCCGCGCCGTCGCATAGCGCTCGGCAGCCGCACGATGCCTGGCGTCGAGGTGGGGCGCCAGGTTAAGCAGGCGGTCCGCGATCTCCGTGGCCCTGAGGGTGGCCCTCATCTCCAGGGACGAGGTCCTGGCGATCCGCATGGGAGCGCCGTCGCCGACCCAGGGTTCCAGAGCGCTCCACAGCGGCTCCATGAGGCGGTAGGCGCGCCACGCGTCCCACATCGATTCCAGTCGCGGCCCGACGACCGGGATCAGGAATCCGACGGTGGTCATGAAGGCGCCCAAACCGGCGAGCGGAGGGGCGATGTCGGTGCTGAGCACGTCCAACGCGTCGGTACCGGCCCAGCGGGCCCCCACGGCCGTGAACTTGAGCAGGGCGAAGGACAGGCCGAGGCCGAAGGCCGTCACCAGGGTGAGCAGGCCCCACCGGGTCCAGCTTGCCTTCGCCGCCCGGAGTTCGGCCGACCAGCGCCAGCACTTCGTCATCACGACCGTGGCGGTGGCCGCGTGAGCGGTCAGGTACAACACGATCATCTGGCCGATGAAGGGGGTGGTCGCGTAGTAGGTGTCGAGGTCGCGAGGCCGCTCCGCGGGTACGTCGCTGAGCGCGAACAGGACGCAGAAGGTCGAGATCACGCAGGCGGTGGCGGCGATCCACATCCTGGTCTGCCGGCGGACGCTCGCCTCGGGCCCCCCGCGCCAGTGCAGGAGCAGCACCATCGAAGCGCAGGACAGGCACGACAGGAAGCAGTAGACGATCAGGGCCGAGACGTTCGAGACGCCCGTCAGCCGGTTGACGCGTTCGACGCTCGGCGGAGCCGCGAAGGCGAACCCCCCGGCTGAGGCGGCGATGATGACGAAGATCGCCTGGGACATCGGCGAACGTCTGCTGTGCCACAGCGAGGGAAGCTTCACCACGAGCGCGACGGCCAGCGCGAACGCGGGTATGTAGTAGTCCGACCCCTCCATGCTCAAAAGCCCCGGCCCATGCTGGACTGGATGCGCCCGGCCAGACCTGTGTTCGGAAGGGAGGCGGCGCCCGGTTCGAGGATCTCCCGGCAGCTGCTGCCCAGGAGCAGCCCGAACGCCTCGGCGTCGTTCTCCTCCTTGGTGTGGAAATGGGTGCGCGCGGCGAGGGCGAGGATGTCGGCGTGCTCCAGTTCGCCCCCCAGGGAGCGGGCGGCCGCGGACACCGCGTCGGGCTGTGCGCCGTGGGTCAGGCACTTGCCCATCAGGGCGTGCCACATCTCGTGCGCGAAGATCACCAGCTGGTGAAGGGTGGTCGTGTGGCGCTCGACGACGATGACCATCCGGTCGTCGAAGGTCAGCGTCAGCCCGCTGGCGGTGTCCTCGGGGAACTCACGGAAGAGGAGCTGCACCGGCCGGTACGCTCCGTCCCCGCGGTCCTCGTTGAACCGTCGCTCCAGGAATTGCCTGAGTGCCTCGAAGAGTTCGTCGGGATCCGACGGGATCGGGCGGCCGAGGTTCGCGAGAATCTCGTTCCGCAGCCTGATCATCTTCCTCTTGCCCATGTGGTACGTCCCCATTTATACGGTTTTGACCTAGGAGTGCTTCGCGCCCGCAGAGACTCGCCCCGCGTCGTCTGCGCAGGAGTGGTTCCCGGAGTCCGCTCTTCTGTGGGAAGCCCGCCCGGCGGGGCTCTCCTCCCGCGCGATCCCGTCGACGAAGAGCATCAACGCCCGCTCCACGGGCGGCTCCAGGACCACGTCACCCAGCCGGTGCTGGATCTCCAGGGCGTAGCGGTTCCTGACGGCCGCGCGCGGGTTCCCGATGAGGGCGCTCAGCTGGGGGAGGACCTCGCTCTGCAGCACCCGGTTCAGCGCCTCCGCCGGTTCGTCGGTGAAGAAGTTGACCGGCACGTTGAAGAACCGCGCGATCCGCCCGGCGTGCTTGAGGTTCGGCGAACTCTGCTTGCGCTGGCTGAGCAGGGTGTTGAGCCACTGCGGCGTCATGCCGATCCCGGCGGCGATCTCCGGCGCCGTGTACGGGCGCTCCCGGACGGCGCCCCCGGGTCCTTCTTCCCGGCACAGCCGCGTGTCCATCAGGAACTGGATCCGGCGCGCCACCTCCTGGTGGTCGACCTCCGCGGCCTCCAGCTCCTCGCCGTCCAGGAGCCTGCGGATGTCGGCCTCCGGCAGCGAGGTGTGGAAGGACAGTCTCTTGAGGTCGAACAGGCTCCCCCGGTCAAGTCCCGTTCTGTGCACAAGGGTGTCGATGGTCGTGGCGAGGTCCTGGTACCCGTCGCTCATTGACCCTCCAATCAGGACACGGAGGGAGGACAAGGACATGGTCAGGGTGGGCTCCTGACCTGCCGATCACTAGACCACGGAAACGGTGGTCGAGGCAACGAAACGATCGTTTCACGGACGAGCGCGCGGGCGCGCGGGCGGGCGGGCGGGCGGGCGCCGGCTGGTCGGCGCGCGGCCGGCCGGAAGGGACGGCCTACGTACCGGGATCGGCGGCGGCCGCCCCGGCCGACCGCAGGGGCGGCCGGTCCAGGACGTCCTGCTCCCTCCGCGTCAGCTCCGGCCCGTCGAGCGGGGGCATGCGAGAGCCGCGCGCGGCGGCCAGGAGGACGTCGGGGAGCCCCAGGATGTGGGCCGGTCTGCGCATCGTCATGACGTCGGTGAGTCTCCTGACGACCAGGGCGTTGCCGACGGCCGTCTGGCTGAGGCGGTGGATGTAGCGGGCTCCCAGACGGTCCACCAGCGACGGCTTCCTGCCCACCGCGCCGGGGTAGAACCGGTCCTGAGCGACCGCCAGCATCCAGGCCGCCGCCGCCGGCCGGGCGATCGCGCGCTGGGCCTTCGACGCGAATCCCGGCGAGAGCACCGACGTGCGCCGCGTCGTGTCCCGCAGCGCGACCGCACCGCGGGCCGCCGCGGACATGCCGTGACCGTAGACGGGATTGAGGCTGGTGGCCGCGTCCCCCATGACGAGGAAACCCTCGGGCAGAGCCGCCTGCTCGAAATGGCGCCTCCTGTTCGCGGTACGGGTGAACACGGAGACCTCGCTCACCGGTTCGGCGCGCGCGAGGAGTTCGGCCACCAGCGGATGACGGACGCGACGGGCGAACTCCTCGAACAGGTCCTCACCCGCCGAGGGCTCGGCCCCGCGGGTACCCGAGAGACTGACGTGCCACTGGCCGTCCTCGATGGAGATGATCGTGGCGAAGAGCCCGGGCCGGTCCTCGCGGGGATCGGCGGGGATGTGGATCACCGGCCAGCCGGTCTCGGCCCCCTCGGGCGCCCGGTACTTGCGGCTCGCGTAGCGGACTCCCGCATCGACGACGGTCTCCCGCACCTCGGGTCCGCCTATCTCCCGCAGCCATCGGGTGCTCCTCGAACCGCGGCCCGTCGCGTCGACGACGAGGTCCGCCGCGACGACCTGCCGCTCGTCCCGCGCGTCACGGACCACCACGCCCACCACCCGGGCCGCGTCCCCTTGCAGACCGCAGACCTTGACGCCGGTCCGCACCCGGACGTTCGGCAACCGCAGGACGCGCCTGCGTACGGCCCAGTCGATGAGGTTCCGGCTGGCCCCGATCAGGTAGTGGGTATCGGGCCACGAGCGGCGGTACCAGCCCGCCGGCGAGAAGGACACCATGCCCTTGGGGATCGGGATCCGGTGGGCGCCGGCGGCGAGCCACTCGTCCGTCACCCCCGGAAGCAGCTCCTCCATGGCGTCGGCCCCGCCGGCCCACAGTATGTGCGCGTGGGCGGCCTGGGGGAGTCTGGGCCGCGGCGCGGGTGCCTCGGGAAGCACCGGGTCGTGCTCCAGGACGAGCACTTCGCCCACGTGGGGCGCGAGGGCCGCGGCAGCGAGGGTGCCGGCCAGACCACCACCGAGGACGACCACGCGGGCGGAGCACGAAGGGAGCGCTGTCATCGAGTGCTGCTTTCTCCAACGGCGGACTACCGGCACGAGCGGACGGCGTCCGGACGAGGCCTTGGGGACTGTTCGGCGAGATCAAGACCATAAGCGCGGTCCGCGCTCCGCCACGTACCGGTCCTGACCGGGCACTTTCGCAGACCACGCAGCCGCCCGCCAGAGGCAGTGGCACCGGCCGCACCAGCGCGGCGCCACGGCGCCGTTACGCAGCAACGCGCGTACTCCGACGAGGTCCATCGGACAGGTGTGTGATGGGATCACCCGTGACCGGACGAACGACGAACGACGAACGACGACCGGCGAACGAGCACGCACGCAAGGCGAAGGATGAGGTACACGGAACATGCGACGGACGATGGCCGGGATGACGGCGTGCGCGGCGGCGGTACTGCTGCTTTCCGGCTGCGGCAGCGACACCTCTGAGGCACCCAAGACCCCGAAGGCCCCCGCCAACGAGGGCAAGCCCGCCGCGTCCCCGACCGCCCAGCCGTCCGCGCCGCCGGCCAAGGCCGGCGGCGCGAAGCACGAGGTGACCCTGGAGGTCGGGGGCACGGGCTCGACCCTGGTCATGTACAGCGGCGTCGACAGCGGTTTCGAGCAGCAGACCCTGCCGTGGTCCAAGACGGGCACCGTCGAAGTCAGCGCCGTGGAGCGGAAGGTGGGCTACCTGGTCAACGTCGTCCCCGGCACGATCACCGGCCCGGACGGGAAGCTCCAGCAGGCCCCCTGTGTGATCAAGGTCGACGGCCAGAAGGTAGCCGAGAGCGACGGCGTCACGAACCAGAAGGGCTGCTCCTACAAGATCAAGTAACCGGCTTGCGGGCCGCCCCTCACCGGGCCGCGGCCCGCACCACCGCACCCGAAGCACGGACGGCGTGCCCGTACCGGCCGGGCAGCCGCCCCCAAGTGCCCCCGTCAGGTTTCCAGGTACCGGCCCGCAGATGCCCGGTCGTCATCCGCCCTGCCTTCGGGCGCGCGACTCCCGGTACCCGTGCCGCCTCCGGACCGCGTCGACCGTGGGTGACCAATCTGCGTCCATTCGGCGAACCACCAGGCACCAGTGATCACGGCCCCCCACACCAACCCGCTGAGCAGAGCCACCCGCCACGGCGTGTGCTCACCCCAACGTTCGACTCCCGTCAAAGCCACCCAACTGACCACGAGTACCACTGCCGTACGAAAACGCCGATGCCTGAACATGCGCCCCGCCTACCCCGAACCCGTCCTTCTACGGGCCTGACATCGCCCACCGTCGCCGAGCCGGCTCGTCCCGCCGGCGCACCTCCGCAACCGCCCCCGAGGCCCGGGCAGCTGTGGGCGTCAGCCGACTGTGACCAGGGCGTCGTACATGGGGGACGTGCCGCTGCTGACGTAGGCGCGGATGGCGGTGAGGTACTCGTCCCGGTCGATGCGCCCGTCGCCGTCGGTGTCCAGGGCGTCGAACGCCATGGCCGCGCTGTCGGCGTTGTTGCCGAGGACCTCGCGCAGCCGCGAGAACTCGGTCCGCTCCAGGGCGCCGTCACCGTCTGCGTCGGCGAGGTCGAAGAGCGATCCGAGTGCCTCTCGGCAGACGTCGTCGAAGGTCTTGGCACCCGCCCACGCCGCGTACTCGTCGAAGGTGACCTGCCCGTCGCCGTTCGCGTCCATGGAGGCGAAGACGCGCTCGTGCAGAGCGCGGGCGGACGCGACGAGCGGGTCGTTGCTGCTGCGGCCCAGTTCGGCCGCAGCCCGGTCCGGACGGGCGAGGTACTCCTGGCGGGAGATGACGCCGTCGCCGTCCGCGTCGAGCGTGCGGAAGACGTGCTCCCTGGCCGTCATGACGTCCATGAAACTGCCCTTCGAAGGTGTGGGTACTACAGGTCACCTCCACGGTGTCCTACCTGCGGCACCGCCAACCGACTACGGCGACCCCGTCACCCGTTCGCGCCAATTCCAGGGTCACGCGGTTCGCCGCCCGCTGTCCCTTCCGCCTCGCCGCCAGGCAGCGACCGTCCGAGCTCGCCTTCCAGACGCTGCCAGGCGGCGGGGGTGGCGCCGTCGGCCTGCGGGTGGCCGAGCACGTCGATGACGGCCTGTACGTAGTCGGTCATGGCGCCTCAGGAACGGGAGAAGGTGCGGGGCGCCCTCTCATCCAACGCCTCGTGCAACGACTGCTGCGCCACCGGATCGTGCGTACCCGTCAGCCGATCGACGGCGACTGTTCCACGTGTGATGATCAGGACATGCTGACAATCCGAAAGGCTCGTGCCGCGTAGACGGCCGAGTGTGCTGCGTATGCAGCAGTGGAGACCGCCGTGTCAGTTCGGCTGGGTGAGTCCCTGGTGGACGGATGCTCCCCGTCAGCCCATTCCCTGGCCGGCGCGCATCGATGTTCTCTCCCCGCGGACCACGTCTGCGATCCATCGAGTGGAGACCCGGCGCTGGGGCGAGAACGGGTTGTGGCCCGGAGCCACCGAGGCCGGCCTGCGTTCTTGTCGAAGGTTTCTCTCCGCCTCGGGTAGGTACCTGTATCTGCGCAGATCGCGGTGTACCTGTGAGGGATGCGAGCTGCAAGAGGACGTGGCAGTCGCCCGGGATCTCCTGGAAGCCGTGGTGGTGTGCCTGCCACCGGTGGCGCGCCGAGAACTGACGCTCCTGCTCACCGGACTCGACGAAGAACTGTGGCGCAGGACGCTCCCGGACGCGTACGCCCACCGGCAGGCGTGGCGCAGGGGCCGGTGGTGGCATTTCAGGATCTACGACGAGACCAGCCACCTCTGACCCAGTCGGCTGACCCCGCGTCAGCGGCCTCTCGGCCTGAAGGCGAAGCCGCAAGGCCGGGGGTGGGGGGCTCTGGTGCTTGCGGGTGGGCGGGCCCAGCGCGTACGGCTTCACAGCGCCGCGGCGAGTTCCCGCGACTTCGGCGTCCGATCACGGCTGCAGGGATCGCCTCCTTCCGATGGGTCAGTCAGCTCCGGAAGCGGCCGCGCGCCAGTGCAGAAGACGACGGCCAGCCCCTCGGTACGCTGGCCGTCGCAAGCTTCCCGCCGGTCCTGTGTTGAGTCTTCGCGCACAGGCTCCCGATGTGTCCGCCGGACAGTCCGCAACCGCCCCGCGTCCGGCCCCGGCCGCTCTGCCCCCGTTCACCCTCAGGAGGGGCCCGAGGCGAACCGACCGGAAGCGCAGGTGCCGCGTACCGAGGCGCGTGCGGAGGCGCGTCGTACGGTCGTCAGCCGCCGTCGCTCGTGAGGGTCTCCTTGACCTTGGCGATGGCGAAACCCCAGCCCTGGCTTACGGTGGGCTTGCCCGGTACGGCGATCTCCCGGGGATTGGTCAGCACGTCGAGGAGGACGGGGCCGGGGGTGTCGAACGCCTGGCGTACCGCGTCGTCCAATGCCGTCGGGTCGGTGACGCGGATGCCGGTCAGGCCGAGGGCGGTGGCGACCGCCGCGAAATCCGGGTTGTCGAGTTCTGTGCCGAACTCGGGCAGACCGGCCTGCTCCTGTTCGAGTTTGACCATGCCCAGGCGCCGGTTGTCGAAGACCACGAGCTTGACCGGCAACCGGTACGTCTTGATGGTCATCAGGTCACCGAGGAGCATGCTCAGGCCGCCGTCGCCGCAGAACGCGACCACCTGGCGATCGGGCGCCCACAGCTGGGCGCCGAGAGCCTGCGGCATCGCGTTGGCCATCGAGCCGAGGTTGTACGAACCGAGCAGCCGCCGCGTCCCGCGCATGGTGACGAACCGGGAGAGCCAGACGGTGGCCATCCCCGTGTCGGAGGTGAAGATCGCGTCGTCGGCGGCGTGCCGGTCCACGCACGCGGCCAGGGCCTCGGGGCGGATGTCGTGGTCCCGGTTGTCCACCAGGGCGCGCAGCTTGCCCGTCCAGCGGTGGTCGTGGCGGGGGTCGGCGAGCTTGTGCTGGTCCTCGGTCCAGGAGTCGAAGCGGGAGCGGGAGTCGTCGAGGTGGGACCGGTCGGACGCCGCGTCGAGTCGCGGGAGGAGGGCGCGCAGGGTGGCGCCGACGTCTCCGGCCAGCCCCGCGTCCACCGGGACCCGCCGGCCCAGGTGTTCACCCCGGGTGTCGATCTGGACGACCTTGCAGTCGGTGGGATACCAGTCGCGGTACGGGAAGTCGGTGCCCAACATGACCAGGGTGTCGCACTGGTCGAGCGCGTGGGAGGCGGCGGGGTTGCCGATGAGACCGGTCTGGCCCACCTGGTACGGGTTCTCGTGCTCGAACCCCTCCTTGGCCTTCAGGGTGAGCACCATGGGCGCCTTGAGCAGCTCGGCCAGGCGGAACACCTCCTCCCGAGCCTCCCGCGCGCCGCGGCCGACCAGCAGCGTGGTCCTGGACCCGGCGTTGACGAGCTCGGCGGCTTCGGCGAGGGCCGGATCGTCGGGCCGGGTCACCGGGCGGTCCAGGGCGAAGCGCACAGGGCGGTCGTCCTCGATCTCTTGGTCGCCGAGGTCGCCCGGGACGGTCAGGACGGCCACGCCGCCCTGGCTGATCGCCGCACGGACGGCGGATTCCAGCATCCGGGGCATCTGCTGTGGAGAGGTGACCGTCGCCCGGTAGACGGCGACGTCACGGAAGAGCTGCTCGTTGTCGACTTCCTGGAAGTAGTCGGTGCCCATCTCCGCGAGCGGGACCTGCCCGCAGATGGCCAGGACGGGAGCGTGGCTCTTGGCGGCGTCGTACAGCCCGTTGAGGAGGTGGACCGAGCCGGGGCCCACGGTGCCCATGCACACCCCGAGTCGGCCCGACAGCTGGGCTTGAGCGCCGGCTGCGAAGGCTGCCGCCTCTTCGTGGCGGCAGCCGACCCAGTCCACGCCGTCTGTGGTGCGGATGGCATCGGTGAGCGGGTTGAGGGCGTCGCCGACGACGCCGAAGACCTGGCGGACGTCCAGGTCCTTCAACGCGTCGACGATCGCGCGGGCAACGGTGCGTGTCATGAGGCAGTCCTGTGGGGTCGTGGGCGGGCCGGTGCTCGAACGGCGCTGCCGGCGGGCCGGATGGGAAGTCGGGGGACAGCGGGTCAGCGGGTGAAACGGGTGGGGTCGGCGGCGGCCCAGTCCTCGGCCCAGGAGCTCGGCGCGTCCTCCAGGAGCTGCCCCGGCGTGAGCCACTCGTACAGTTGCGCACCGGAGCGCACCGTGTGCGGATCGACGCGGTGCATCAGCAGGCCGGGATGCAGTTGACCCGGGTGGTCGACCCCCATCGCCGCCATGATCTGCAGGGCGCTCTTGACGGTGGCTTCCTGGTAGCGCCGGACGCGCTGCGACTTGTCGGGCACGTCGAGGGCCGCCGCGCGGTGCGGGTCCTGGGTGGCGACGCCGACGGGGCAGGTGTTGGTGTGGCACCGCTGGGCCTGGATGCAGCCCAGTGCGAACATCATCGGCCGGGCGGCGTTGGCGTAGTCCGCGCCCTGCGCCAGCCGCTTGACCAGGTCGCCCCCCGTGGCGACCTTGCCGCTGGCGCCGATCTTGATCCGGTCGCGCAGGCCGGTGCCGACCAGGGCGTTGTGGACGGTGATCAGACCGTCGGTGAGGGGAAGTCCGACGCTGTCGGCGAATTCCAGGGGCGCGGCGCCGGTGCCCCCTTCGGCGCCGTCGACGATGATGAAGTCCGGAGTGATGTCCTCGCTCAGCATGGCCTTGCACACCGCGAGGAACTCGCGTCGCGAGCCCACGCACAGTTTGAAGCCGACCGGCTTGCCGTCCGCCAGCTCACGCAGACGCGCGAGGAACAGAACCAGTCCCCGAGGAGTGGAGAACGCGGTGTGGTAGGGCGGTGAGACGACGGTGACCCCCTCGGGCACCCCGCGCACCGAAGCGATCTCGGAGTTGACCTTCGCGCCCGGGAGCACGCCGCCGATGCCGGGCTTGGCGCCCTGGCTCAGCTTCAGCGAAACGCATTTCACCTGTTCCTTGGCGGCCTTCTCGGCGAACTGTCGCTCGTCGAAGTGGCCGTCGTCGGTGCGGCAGCCGAAGTAGCCGGTGCCTATCTCCCAGACCAGGTCACCGCCCGGCCCCAGGTGGTACTCGGACAGACCGCCCTCGCCCGTGTCGTGGGCGAAGCCGCCCTGCCGAGCACCGGTGTTGAGCGCCGTGACGGCCTGGGCCGACAGGGAGCCGAAGCTCATGGCCGAGACGTTCAGCAGGGCCATCTCGTAGGGGCGGGTGCAGTGGGGTCCGCCGATCCTGACGCGCGGGGGGTCCTCCTGGACCGGCCGCGGGGCCATGGAGGGGACGAGGTACTCGCTACCCGGCTGGTACAGGTCACGCTCCGTGCCGAACGGTTCCTCGGCGTCGGTGCCCTTGGCACGCTCGTAGACGATGCTGCGGGTGTCGCGGTCGAAGGGGCGACCGTCGAAATTGCGCTCGATGAAATACTGCTGGAGCTCCGGCCGCAGCGTCTCCAGCGCGAACCGGAAATGGCCGAGGACCGGATAGTTGCGCAGGACGGAGTGCCGCCGCTGGCATACGTCCCGTACCGCCAGGGCCACCAGAACGGCCATCGGCACGGCGAGCGCCCACCACCAGGCGGAGAGCGCCACCGCCGCGACGGCCGCGGCGCCCGCCAGGACGCCCGGCACTGCGAACACCATCACCTTGAGCTTCGTCATCACACCGCGCTCATGCCCTTTGGTCATCCGCGCATTCGAAGATGATCACCACCGGCCGCTCCGCGGGAGGTGACCTGCCCCGCGAGCCCGTGCACCCGTACCGGCCCCGCGAGCCGGGTCCGGCCGCCCGGGAGCGCCCCCGGCCGTACGCACGGTGTGCCGCACGTACGGCCGGGCGGGGTCAGGGGACCGGCAGTACCCGGCCTGCTCCGTCGGTGACCAAGGGCCAAGGAGGCGGTGGCCGCCGGAGCGGACCGGCCGTGTTGTTGAGCCGATGGCTGTGACAGGATCGAGAGGGTGATCCAGGCATGTCTCAACGGCCCTCGTACCCGTCGCGAGCACGACGGCGTTCCTCTCACCCCACAGCAGCTGGCCGCGCAAGCGGCCGCGGTGTCGGCCGAAGGTGCAAGCAGCATCCACATGCACCCCAGGAACAGAGCAGGACGCGAAAGCCTCGAAGGCAGCGATGTCACGGAAGCCGTCGGCGCGGTGCGCGCGGCATGCCGGTTGCCCGTGGGAGTTTCGACTGGATTGTGGATCACAGGCGGAGATGTGACTCGGCGGCTGGAGCAGGTCGCGCGGTGGCAGGAAGTGGGAAATCCGCCGGATTTCGTATCCCTCAACGTGAGCGAGCCGGGCTTCGACGCGATGGCCTGCGTGCTCAGTGACATGGGCATCGGTATCGAGGCTGGTGTTTGGTCGGTGGCCGACGCACACCTCCTCCTCGACGGTCCTTGGGCGGGCTCGTGTGTCCGCATTCTGGTGGAGGTCATCGGCATGCCACGACAGACGGCGCTACATGAGGCCGACCGGATCCTGTCAGTGCTGCAGGAAGCCGCCCTGAGCGTTCCCGCGCTGCTGCATGGCGAGGGGGACAGTACGTGGCCCGTGCTGGAGAAGGCCTTGTCAGCGAGTTTGGAGACCCGCGTGGGGTTGGAGGATGTGCTGGTGGATGCCGACGGCGCCCCGGTACGTGACAACGCCCATCTGATGCGGCTCGCTGTCGGCCTCAGTGTCAACGCACCGGGGAGCCGGCCCGGCCCCGCGTCGGACGGCGCCGGCTACTGAAGTTGAACGCGTGATGTCGGCCTTATCGGGATCAGCTGTCCAAGATCAGGCCGACATCACGCAATTCAACTTCAGTGGCGGCCGAGGAAGCCTTCGACCACGGTCGCCAGGGCCTCCGGGCTCTCGTCCGGGGCGAAGTGGCCGACGTCATCGAAGACCTTGAGCTCGGCGTTCGGATACCACTGCAGCCACGTGGAACACCTTCTCGGTCATCGGTCACTGCATGGGCGGCAAGGCGGCCCAGTCTCAAGCCGGCAGGATTCCGCCCTGGCCCGGAGGGGGGCGACCCAACGTTGTGACAGGTCATGTAGCTGAAGGAAGCCCGTTTGCTCGACCAAGCGGAGGCACAGTCCACGGCTTGCCCTCCAAGCCAACAACTCCGTTGGTAAGTGCGGTGGTGAGTGTCCGGTGACTTTTCTGGTGACTGACCGGGAGCCGTTGGTGAGTTTTTCGGTGAGTGCCGGCTGCTGCCGGTGACGGGGGCGTGGTGTGCGCCGCGCACGGCGCGCGGGTGTCAGTCGCGGTCTGGGGTGGGGCCGGGGCCCGAGGGTTCGCCGGCCGGGGACGGCTTGGCGGTCGTCGGTAGCGGCCTGGGCGGCCGGGTCGGCGTCGGTGCCTTCGGCGGCGAGTCGGGCCCGGCGCGCTCCGTGGGGTTCGGCAGCGGGTGTGGCGGGGCGGGGGCCGGTGCCCAGCGGGCGGCGCTCGATCATGCGACCAGTTTCGCGGCGACTGGTCCGTCTCGGTCAACTGGGGGGAACCGTAAAGGGGGAAGCCTGGGGGGAAACCTAGGGGGAACCCTGGAGGGGTACGCCTGGGGGGAAGCCTAGGGGGAAGCCGCATTTCCGAGAGCCATGCATTATGCCTGGTCAGACCGCCCTTTTCCGCTGGTGAGTAGCCGGACTTACATAGGAGAGGGGGAGGTGGTGCTGCGCCGGCAGGTGTCGGGCGGAGCATCCAGGGGGCCCGGGACGTGCTGTGTGTGTTTACGGTGACGTGATCACTGGCAGGTCGGGAGGCACGGGTGTCCGGTTCGGACGGGGTTACAAGCGATCGGTGCGGCTGTGGGCCTGGTCTTGGTACTGGCGGATTGCGGGAGCACTGAGACGGACGCCAAACCACGCCACCCTTATCGAGGCACCGGAGCCCGGGCGCTCCGCCGTTTTCACGCGACGTGCGCCTTCCCGTTCAAGGGGCGATCTGTGGGCGCTCACCTGATCGGCGGGTCACCTTCGCGACAGAATGTCCATGTAAAACGTTCTTTCACTCCGACGTCCTCTCACGCAGGGTTACTGTGCATGCGCACTCTGTATCTGCCGCTCAGCGGAAGACGGGGCGTCTCGTGCCGGCTTCTCGCTGGCTGACACATCACTGCGCACAGGGAGTCATCGACTTATGTCCACGCCTGTTGTCAACATCCTGGACCGCCTCTCTCCGGAGCGCGCGGTCCTGCCGAAGGCTGCCTCGTGGGACGACCGCTGGTCGCTGGCCGGAGGGACCGCCTGGGTCTACTACAGCCGGCCCGGCCAGACGAAGGTTCGACGGCCGGTGATCCTCGCCGACGGCTTCGCCATGGGCCCGAGCGACCCGGACGTGCTGTGGAACGGCCTGGAGAACGGCCGTTTCCCCTTCGTGACCAAGCTGCGGGAGCAGGGCTACGACCTCGTCCTCCTCGGCTTCGACGAGCGGTCGGCGTCCGTCATCGACAACGCCGACACCGCGATCGACTGCATCAAGAAGACGATCGCGAACCGGGAAGGCTCCGCCAGCCTGACGGTCGGCGGCTTCAGCATGGGGGGACTGGTCACCCGCTACGCCCTGGCCAAGATGGGCAACGAGCACCAGACCTCCACCTACATCTCCTACGACACCCCCCACCAGGGCGCGTGGCTGCCCATCGCCGTCCAAGGCTTCGCGCACTTCGTCAAGGAACACTGGGGCAGCGCCAACGAGCTGATGCGCCACTTCTCCACCCTGGTCAACAGCCCGGCCGCGCGCCAGCTGCTGCGCTGGCACATCGCCACCCCCAGCGCCACCGCGGGCCAGGACCAGGCGCGCACCGACTTCATCACCGCGCTGGAAGAAGTCGGCTACTGGCCGGCCGGGGTGCGCCGGTTCGGCGTCGCCAACGGCTCGGGTACCGGAGCCGGCAACGGCATCCCCGCCGGCACCCCTGCGATGAGCAGCAGCGGACCGGTACTGGGCGGCACCACGCTCAACACCCAGGCCACCGGGGCCCAGACCGTCGCCCGCCTGCAGAAGGCCGGCAGCGAGCCGGTCCTCGTCCGCACCGACGGCCTGCCGGACATCGACGGCGCCCCCGGCGGCCTCTTCCCCGAAGCCGAGCTCCTGCCCGGCAACTTCGCCATTGCCGCCATGCTGGCCATGCTGCTCGACGGCGAGCCGGCACAGCTGGCCCACCCCACCTCCACGTTCGTCCCCACCATCAGTGCCGTGGCTGCCGGCGACATCGACAACCGGGACGCCCTCTACAGCAAGATCGACCCCACCAACAGCGAGCTCGACGACTTCCTGTGCGCCGACGGCAACGAAGGACACACCGTCATGACCGAGCGCCTCGGCCGGTGGATCCTGGACCACCTCCCCACCGAGTAGTCACCCGCCACGGTGGGCCGGCGACGGTCGCCCCGTCCCCGGCCCGCCACTCCCTGGCCCGGCCACTGACCGCGCGGTACGGGCACGGCCCCCACCCGCCACCTCCGCCGCATCCGCAAGGAGCCCGCCGGCGCCGTACGGCGCCGCGCTCCCGGGCTGCCGGACCGTCACCGTGGTTTGGGCCCCGGTCCGGTACCCCACGGTGATCCCGCGCCGTGCGAGCGACGCTCGGGTAGCAACCAAAGTGCCGACCCCGCCCATGCGATGTCCCAGCGCGCAGCCGTCACGGTGACCCGGCAGCGACCGTCCAGAACGACTGCCTCCTGCGGGGAGGAACCGACGAAGGTGGGCCTGGTGGTCCACCGGTGACTCACCAGGCCCACCGCCTTCCGGGATACGCGCACCACTTGAAGGCATTCAGGCGTTCACCAACCGGGCACCTGGGACGACGCGCTGGAAGAGGTTCTGCCGGACGGACGACCTCGCGTGGGGCCGCGCACCCGTCTCAGCCGTGGCCCCGCGAGGCATACGTCGCGGCGGGCCGCATGGGGTCTTCCATACGGCTACTGCGTGGGAAAGACACCTCAATGCAGTTAAGCCGTCAAGTGGAGGCCAGTCCCCGAGGTAAATCGGGTACTTGTGAACTTTGACCGGCTCCGCAACAGGTCAGGAAGTCCGGCCGCCGAGATCCCACCCATGGGCAGGCAGCTGCGGGCGACTCAAGCGAGCCTATGCCGGGAACTCATCGGCGAAGGGGGTGAGCTGGCTCGGCCAGGTGAAGGCGAAGCGGTGGGAGAGCCTGTTGTACGCCACCGAGGCACCGCAGGGGGCGAGCCCGAAGCGACGGTGGATCCAGCCGTCGAGAGCGAGGGCAGCGACCTCCGCGCGGAAGTCTGCACCGGGATAGGTGAACGCATCGACATCGAGGACGAGGGTCCGGCCGTCAACCAGCTGCTCGGCGTGCAAGGAGGCCCCGAAGGCAAGCCATGCCGCCTCCAGCCAGTACGGGGTTTGGTCTGCGGGTAGGCGCAAGTACAGCGAGCGGTGAATGAGGAGGGTGGGCGGAGGCGGGGGCCCGACCGTCTCGTACGCGTCGACGTGCAGGTCGGCGGCCAGGCCCATACCGGCGTGGAGGTAGCGGAAGCGGAAGGTCTCGTGCATGGGGCACATCCTTCGTCACGGCCGCCCTCCGATCCAGGTCCGCTGGCCAACGGCGGACTCAGTCAAGGTGCAGTGAGAACGGTCAAGGTTCAGCGAGACGGGACACTCGCCGTGTGGAGCCGGCGAGATCGGCGGCCTGCCTCGCCGGACAACTTCCCGGCTACTCCGTCCGGTCAGCAGTTGATCGTGACCCACTTGTGCGCCGGGTCGGTGTGGCTGGGGCCGTCGCTGACGCTCGACAGGATGTCGAGTTCGGCGCCGGTGGGCGGGGCGATCAGCCGGAACGTCAGCCAGATATCACCGGTGGAGTCAGCGGTGCCGGACGCTCCCGAGGTATAGCCCTTGTGGCCGGGGATCCAGTAGTCGGTCCAGACCCGCTGGCCCGCGAAGCGGGGGGCGTAAAAGGGGTCGTGCGAGAGGTGCACGGTCACGTCCTCCGCGCGCACCCAGGCCGGCCGTCCGCCGATGGTGCGGACGATGGTGGTGCACTGCTGGAAGACGGTGGTGGAGGAGTAGCTGCCCCAGTCCACGGCCGCGCTCGTATCGGCAAGCGTGCAGTGGAGCAGGGGTTGCGGCAGTGTGTTGTTGTAGTAGGTGCCGTCCGTCCAGACAACCTCGTAGCTGAGGTTCAGCATCGAGTCAGCGGGCGGGTTGTCCACGGTGTAGTTGAAGGTGACGTTCCCCCTGACCGGGTCGAACTGACCGAAGAGGGTGCCGTATTTGCTGGTGCCGGGAATGGTGTAGACGGCGGTGATCTTGGAGTTGGCCGGATCGTGCCCGAAGGGTTCCAGGAATAGGGTGACCCGGTCCACGGGTACGGTGGTGGTCGTGGTGCCGCTCCGGACGGTGTCCGTACCGCAGTGCTGGTCCAGGGTGGCCGCCACCGGCCCGTCCAGGCCGGCGAAGGCGGGCGACGCTCCGGCGGCGGTCAGGCCGATGAGTACGGCAAGACTTGCGATCAGTGCTCTCCAGGTTCTCCAGGACATCGCGGGTACTCCCCAGGTGGTCGGTGCCGACGGTGCTCTCCACTTGCGGCGCCAGAGACGCCGGCACGGCGCACGCGGTTCCGGTGCAGTCCCAGCGGAAGAAGCAAGTGCGGGCGCCCGCAACGCGCTCGGCATGTGACAGCGATGTACGGAACGTGTCACACGGCTCCTACCGCCAGGTGCCGTTGCTTCCCCCCTGGCCCCATCGGTGGGACGTTTACGGGCGGGAGCGGCCGGCAGCAGGGCCGCGGGGAGGGACGGGGTGGACACCTTGACACGTCAGCGACACCGCAACAGCAGCGGAAAAGCCGGCGGAAGAACCGGCGGAAGGGCCGGGAGAATCGGCGGGACCGGCGTAAACGGCACGACGCGCCGCCGCTGGGCGGTGGTGACCGCTGCGGCGATGGCCATGGCCGTGCCCGTGACCCTCGGCGCCGCAGGCGAGGCGGGGGCGGCGGGGGAGGCGGGGGCGGCGGGTGACCATTCGATCATCTTCGCCCGCTACACCGCGGCAGCGCCCACGGAAGACCTCTACGCGATCTCCCCCAGTGGCGGCACGACCGTCAAAATCACCCACACCTCCACCGTCAGTGACGTGATGCCCAGTTGGTCTCCGGACGGCAAGCGGGTGGCCTTCGTCCGCTACGGATCCGGTGGCGCCATCGACGGCATCTGGACGATGAACACCACGGGCAGCGGCCTCAAGGCCGTCCCCGGCACCAAGGGCGCCTCCGACCCGGCATGGTCCCCGGACGGCAAGCGGATCGCCTACGCCAAGCCTGTCGGCACCCAGCGCGAGATCTATGTGGCCGACATCGACGGCACACCCGCCACCCGACTCACGCACACCGCCGCTGACGACCTCCACCCGACGTGGTCCCCGGACGGCAAGTACCTCGCGTTCAACCGCGCAGACGCGGGCGGACACAGCAGAGTGATGAAGATCCGGCTGTCCACCCTGGCCCAGACGGCAGTCACCGGGCCCGGCTCCCACGACTGGACGCCCGACTGGTCGCACGGCAACCGGATCGCCTTCAGCCGCGTGGACTCCTCCGGCTTCGCCCACCTCTACCTCGTCCGCCCGGACGGCACCGGACTCCACAGCATCACCGGGGCGCTTTTCAACGACAAGAGCCCCTCCTGGTCCCCCGACGGCAGCAGACTGGTCTTCACCAGGGGCGGTACCGACGACACCGACCCCGAACACCTCTACCTGGTACGGGCAGACGGCACCGCACTGACCCAGCTCACCAAGACCGACTCCCATGACGTGGAGGCTGACTGGCGCCCGTGAAACGCCAGTCCGAGAGGCCGGCACCCCGACCAGATCCGGGAAGCGGGGTGCCGGCCCGCGCCACCCACGCAGGCTCACCCCCGTCTGATGGAACGTATCGCCTGCAGTCTCGGATGATCCAGGCGGCGGCTGTTTTTCGAGCCGGCGTTCAGGGTGTGACGCGGCGCCCGACCGGTTCCCCGAGCAGCTCGGTCAGCTCCGCCTCGACGGCTGCGAGCAGCGAGGCTCCCCAGACGGTCAGGGTCTGCTCCCAGGGATGCCCGAAGCCGGGCGCAGGTCATGGGTGAGGTGGAGGGAGTAGTCGCCGTTGGGGTAGGTGCCGTGGCCCGGGGTCGGGGGGCGCCCGGGGACACCGACGCGGCGGGGGTCGTAGCGATAGCCGTCGTGCTGCCAGTCCGGCCAGTACACGAACTCCCCGGGCCGCAACGACGACGAGGCCGTCTTCCAACAGGACCTCGGTGAACACGTCCCCCTCATCCGATGCGTCGTCCGCAATCACCTCCGCGTAGGGCATGGCATGGGGGCCGGGGCATCCGACGGCGACCCTCCACGTCCGCTCGCCCTTGCTCCCGCACCTAAACGCACCCCCTCCACCTCTGGCGCCCGTGCCGTCCTCCCTCGAGCCCTGGCCGAGACGCGGAAGCCGGCAGTCGGCGCATCACACCAGAACGCCCCCTGCTGGCCCTGCTCGACTGTGAGCAGCCGGATCCCGCGGCAGGTCTCATGGCACGGTTCGGCATCGACCGCGCCGCCCTCCGCGGACGCATCCGGACGGGCCCCTGCGGCGCGGGGCGTCCCACGCGGCCGTCATCGCCTGCGCGGGCCAGCCCCCGCCAGGCACGACCGCCGGAACGCAGGTGTTGCGGTGCCCCGCAGCATTCAGCCCTCAGCAGTGGCGCGCACGCACAGGGTTGGTGACCGGGATGCTTACCCGTGTGAGGTCTCGGCTACGTCGACCGCCTCGAAGCCTTCGCGACGCATCCGCTCAGCCCCCCAGGCGCCGAGCGTCCCAAGCGCATGATTGAGTGTGCGCCCTTGCTCGGTCAGGGAGTACTCAACCCGTGGCGGTACCTCGGCGTAAACCTCTCGGTGCACGAGACCGTCCTCCTCCATCTCACGCAGGTGCTGCGTCAGCATCTTCTCGCTCACTCCCGGCAGACCGCGACGGAGCTCGGCGAAGCGGCGTACGCGATGGGCATCGAGTTCCCAGAGGATCAGTCCCTTCCACTTGCCGCTCACCACGTCGAGCGCAGCGTCGATGCCGCAGATGTAAGGCCCGCGTCTCGGCGCCTTGGCCATCACTGATCCCCCTTACGAAAAGGTAAGTACCGCAGAAAATAGTAGGTACTTCCGAGAGTGGCGTCACTCTCCGAGCATGGAGGGGTGAACGAACGACAGCACCACACCACCAGGCAACACAGCGCCGTCACCGTGATCGGGCTCGGCCCGATGGGCCAGGCGATGACCCGCACCCTCCTCACCGCCGGCCACCCGGTCACCGTCTGGAACCGCACCGCCAGCCGGGCCGACGGCGTCGTCGCCGACGGAGCAACGCTCGCGGCGACACCCGGCGAAGCGGTCGAAGCGAGCGACCTCGTGATCCTCAGCCTCACCGACTACCAGGCGATGTACGACATCCTCGACAGCGCCACCGCATCGCTCGCCGGCCGGACGCTGGTCAACCTGAGCTCCGATACTCCTGACCGCTCACGCCAGGCGGCGACCTGGGCGGCGGGTCACCACGCCGCCTTCCTCACCGGAGGTGTCATGGTCCCCGCGCCGATGGTCGGCACGGAGGCAGCCCATGTCTACTACAGCGGCCGCGGCCAAGTGCTGGAGAGCCACCTGGCGGCGCTGACACTGCTGGGAACACCAAAGCATCTGGGCGAAGACCCGGGCCTCGCCCAGATGATGTATCAAGCCCAACTCGCCGTGTTCCTCACCACCTTGTCCGGACTGATGCACGCCACCGCGATGCTGGGTACCGCAGGAATGACGGCCAGGGAAGCGCTGCCGGAGTTGCTCGCCTCCGCTGACTCGATCGGCGACATCCTGAGGGCTGGTGAAGAGACCCCCGGCACCGCACTGGATGCCGGAAAACATCCCGGCGACCTCAGCACGGTCACCATGATGGGCGCGACGTCCGACCACATCGTCGAGACGAGCACGTCACTCGGCCTCGACCTCGCGCTCCCCCTGGCCGTGCAGGCCCACTACCGGCGCGCGATCGAGAACGGACACGGCAGCGACAACTGGACCCGCATCATCGACAGCATCCGAGGACCGCGCTGAGGGTGGGTTGCGACGTCCCCCCGACGGTCACGATCCTGCTGGCCCTTGGCCTGTAGACGGCGGCCTTGCAGCGGGCGGGCATTGCCGCCGGGCGGTTCGTCAGCGAAGACCGTCCGTCCCATGGCGTTGCCCCTTGCTCACATCCGCCAAGTGACTATCCCACCTTGACGAGCTGCCGGCCCGCTCCACGGAAGCACTGAGGCGCACGACATACCCATCCCCTTCTACCAGGGGCCCGACCGCCTAGCTGCAGCACGTGCTGCCGGACACCCCTGGGAGCGCTCAGCGCCTCAACGACTGCACCACGACCGCCGCCGACAGCAGGAGTCCGGCACCAGCCATCACCCTGGCGGCCGTCGGGCGCTCGCGCGGGTCCGCCCCGGTGGCCAGCATGAGCTGCAGCGCCGAGGGGAAGAACAGGAACATCCCGGCCATGGCGCCGATGAACGACCACAGCACCAGCGGCGCCGCGACGGTGCCCGCGACGTAGACGAAGCCGGACGGCCGGGCGTACAGGAACAACGGCACGGAGACCACCGCGGCGGTCGCGAAGGCGAGCACGGGGATGCCGGAACCTGCGGACCACACGGTCAGCACCGGTAGGGGGGTGACCACGGCGCACAGCACGAGGCCGAACTGCCATGGATGAATACTCGCTCGCGCAGCGGCCTGCATGACCAACCCCCGGACCTGGTGACTTGAACGCGTTCAAGCTACCGGATCCGGGGGCGTGCTACGTCAGCGGGTGCCCCGGCCAGCCGGACAGCAGGTCAGCGCCCCAACCGCTACTCCGCGTGCCAACAGCAACGCCCAGCGGGGCCGACTCGAGCACTAAGGGGCAAACTCAGCCGCTCAGTCTCAACATCATCTAGGGTCCGAGGAACGGGCATATCGGGTCGGTTGAGATCGAGAAAAGCCCGTACGGCTCTCTGGCGGCCTCTCGTGTGATCCCGGGTCAGATCCCTTGGGCACTCGGCGGAACGGCCGCCCAGAGGCCGATTCCGAGGGTCGCTTTTCTTCGAGTATGCGAAAAATGGGGGGAGTCTTCTGGGGTGCTGTCTGGTGCTGTCCCCTCTCACTGATTCCGTGACCGGATTCTCAGCGAACTTTGACCGCCGGTCAGCTGGGCTGTGCGTGGCATCCCAGTACGGCTCGCCCCGCGGCTGGTGAAGCACCCGCCTCGACGGCACTGGGAAGCACGGTTGCCGGGACAGGTGTCGGCCGAAGGTCCTGCCATCGGCGATAGGGCCCATGACTTGCTCCCGACCATGCCGGCCGAGACGACTGGTGATCGGGGCCACCGGCACAGACCCTCGGGAAATCACGTCGACGCGCCCAGCAGACTCCCCCCGCGTGATCGCCGTCAGCAGCAGCCCTTGCACGACACCCTCGACGAGGACAGCCGGCCGACGGTCTCCCTCATCCCCGGGATCGGAGTCGAGGGTGACGCGCGCGCCGGGGCCACGGTGCAGAACCCCTGGAAGCCCTCCCCTCGACACCCTTCTGCACATCGGACCTGACGCCGTCATCCGGCTCACCGGACTTCGGACGAGGGGGGCCGTCGGCGGTCGGGGACGGGTTCATCCCCCGTTCGATCGTCCGGACCTCTTCCACGTCCGGCGTCGTCGGGACCGGTCCGGCAGCTCGTCGTCCTCGTCCCCGCGGGTACCGCCGTCGCGAAGCTGGCGCCAGTGCGTGCGGTACAGCACGGCGTAGATCGCCACGGCCAGGGCGAACACCTGCATCCCGAGGCCCAGCGCCAAGAAGGACTGCTCGCTCGCCATGGCGTTCGTCAGGTAGGTGAAGTTCATGCCGAAGAAGCCGGTCAGGAACGACAGCGGCAGGAAGATCACCGAGGCGATGGCGAGCTTGTTGATGACGAGGTTCTGCTGGTCAGCGACGAGGGAGGCGTACGTATCGGCGGCGCGCCGGGTCTCGTCCCGCAGGGACTCGATCTCCACCATCGTGAACCGCACGGTGCGCTCGTGCGCACGGTTGAGCGCCGCCCGCTCCTCCGGGAGCTCGGGGTGCGCCATCCTGCGGTGCGTCAGGAACTCCTCGGCGACGGCGGCATAGGGCAGGAAGGCCCGGTGCAGCTGCGCCGAGCGCCGACGCAGCTCGGCCAAGCGATGTACGTGCTGCGGCCGCCGTTGCTCGAACATCTCCTCCTCGAGTTCCTCCACCTCCAGCAGCGTTCGCGAGGCGGTCCGGCGAAAGCCCTCCACCACACCGTGCAGGAGGAGGAACACCGTCGTCGTCCCGTCCGAGGGCCTGTCCTGCGGCAACTGCTCGAAGAAAGCCTCGATAAGGGCCACTCGACCGTGATGGGCCAGGATGAGGTGCTGCTCGTCGGCGAGGACGTGCATGTGGGTGATGTCCGCGCCGTCGGTCACCGGCACGACGCAGCCGACGGTGCCCTCGTAGTACTCGGCCCGCACGGGTTCGTCCCGCCCGCCGAACCACTCCCACCGCTTGTGGGGCAGTCCCAACAGGCGGGACAGCGGCTGCTCGTCGGACGGGGGGTCTTCGCCTGGGTCGATGTCCACGATCAGGAGATCGGGGCCTGCGAGCTGTTCCCGGGCCTCGGACAACGTTGTGCGAGTGACGACGCCCTCCGGCACCGACACCACCGATACGATCATCGCGCCTCACCCAGGATGACAGTGTGCTGCCGGGGAGCGGGACACCCCGACTCCCTGCTTGCTCCTCCCGGCCGCGCTCCGCAAGCAAGGCGAGACACCTCGGCCCCCGAGGCGCAACGTCCGGCACGCTACCATCCGGGACCGGGCGGGCCGTGGTGGCGACGCGACCACCGGGTCGTCGGCTGAGGGACGACATCACCCGGCTCCGCCGTGCACCCCCGCCGCCCGGCTCACCGGCCCCGTGCCCGCAGCCCACCGCCCCGAGGGCGTCCGGCTAGCGGGCCGGCTGTCGCGGCTGGTTCAGCCCAGGGGTAGGTGCAGGCAGGACTCGCCCCCGGGCGGCGATCCGATGAGGGTCGTGCTGCCCTCGACGGTCGCGTGGGAGTAGAGCTGGTGCCTGCTGTTCACCACCAATGCCAGGCGGTGGCCCGTCGGCACGTCGTAGGCGGCGGCCTGGAGGTCCCATGTGATGGTGACGTCCTGGCCGGGGACGAGGTCGGACAGCATGTACGGCTCGTGGGTGATGATCCGCGCGGTGGAGTTCGGGCTCGGCGATGATCGCCCGGTGCAGGCGGCCGGCAACGCCCGGGTCGGCCAGGGCTCGGGTGAGCACGGCACCGCCTGAGGAGAATCCGAGGATGTCGACCTTGCCCTTGTCCAGCCGGTCGACGAAGGCTGCGAGGTCACGGACCGATCTGGAGATCGTGTACTGGCCTATGGGTAGCAGGTCGCTGCGTCCGCCACCGGCCTGTTCATGGGCCGGCTCCGATCTCCACCCGGTGCTCGGTCTGGGAGTGGGGGAGTTCGAGGCCGCGGGACGGGCGACGCCGAGCTCGCGCAGCGACCAGTCGGCGGGCAGGTCCCGCAGCCGCACGGCGAGCGCGGCCGCGACGGCGGGCTGGTGCTCGACGAAGCGGCGCCGCAGGTCATCGGCGGTGGCGACGGGGTCGTGGAAGAGGGGCACAGCTCCGCTCCCTTCCGGTGGCTGGGGAAGAGCAGGCCGTTCGTCCGCGAGGTGATGCGGTCGACGTACTCCTCCTTGTCGAAAGACGAGTCGGCGCGGATCTCCTCGGGGGTACGGGTCCAGTCGGTCATGTCGCCGATCTCGCGGGCACCGCGCAGGGCGTCCTCCCGGGACGGTAAGGCCGCCAGGCCACGGCCGGAGACGTGACCGAGCCGCCAGGGGTTGGGCTCCGTCGGCCCCCTCCCGAAAGCCCGTGGGCGTCTCGTAGAGGTGCAGCCCGGGCACCGGCTGCACCGACGAGACGGTGATGGTGACGAGGGATCCGGGGAACCGCATCTCGCAATGGCTCTCCGGCAGGGCGGAGCCGTGCGGGTCGATCTCGGGATGGGTGTACCGGATCGGCTTGCCCAGGGCCCGGGCGTAGTCGATCTCCGAGCGGGTGGAGTCCCCGATGTAGTCACCGACGATCAGCACCTCGTCGGCGATTGCGGATCTTCGCGCGGTGCAGCTTGTCGAGGCGGTACTTCATATCCTCCGCGTCCGCCGGGTCGGCCCACGGCGCGTGCGGCTCCTTCAAGTTGCAGCCCGGGCGGACAACGATCCGGCCGGCGACGGTCTCCTGGAGGTCCGCCTCGGCCATCTGCGTCATGAAGCGGGTGGACCCGCAGATGGCGACGATGACCGGCAGGCCGAGACCCCGCTTCGCGGAGACGAGGTGCTGTTCGGGGGTGAGTAACTGCGGGTGCGACACAGGGTTTCCGTTCTCCGGGTGGTGGCGGGTCCTGTTGGTCAGCTGCCGAGCTGCTCGAAGGCCTGCCGGAAGACGGCCACGTTCTCGGGAGTCATCACGTACGCCTCGGCCCTCTGCCAGTCGGGGTGCTCGGGGTGGTACCGGGGGGTGATCGGGGCAGGAGTCCCCTCCGACCACCAGCCCCTCCGTACGCCGCGCGGCAGGGCCCGCGAGAGAGCAATGGTCGGTCCTCGCAGCTGGTCCCTGAACTCGCCTCTTAGTTCCTCACCCACTGGGTGGGCAGCCTTCAGCATGTCTTGCTTTGCACTCCAGGGACGACGGTTCAGGAACCGTGGGTGATGGTCACGTGCGGTGATCCGGTGGCGGGGCCGGAAGTGCCGCCGGCCGGGACGAGGTTTGACCCGCCTCCGCCGCCGCCGGGCCCGGCGGCGCCGGGGGTGACCAGGGAGCAGCCTCCGCCTCCGCCGCCGCCGTGCCAGCCGCCGCCGCCACCGCCTCCGCCGAATCCGCCGCCTGTGCCGCCGGTGCCGGGCGTGCCGTCGGTGCCGGCCTTGAAGTCCTCGGGGCAGGCGGCTCCGCCTTTGCCGCCGTGGGTCTGGGTTCCGCCGCCACCCCCGCCGCCGCTGTCAGGTCGCTCGCCGCCGGGCTTCCCGGTGTCGCCGGCGTCTCCGCCGGTGGCCTCGCGGACGGGGCCGGCGATGCTGGAACCGCGTCCGCCGCCCCCGCCGCCGGCGGCGACGATGAGGCGGGGGTCGGTGTGGGGAACGCCGGTCAGGGCACAGCTTGCGCGCGCCGAGTTGCAGGTGCGGATGTCACTGGCACCGCCGCCGCTGCCGCCGGGGCGCTGACCGGTGACGGCTCCGCCGCCCGTGTCGACGTTGACGTAGTAGGTGGTGCCCGGCATCACGGTGAGGGTGGCGGTGACGGTGGCGCCGGTCCCGCCTGCTCCGCCTTCGACTGCGGACTGTCCCGGCTCGCCGGTGGCGGTGACGGTCAGTTGGGTGACGCCGGCCGGGACGACGAACCGCTGGTTGGCGCCGGCGGTGAAGGTCTTGGTGACGGGCGCCGCTGCGGCGGCCGCCGCGGGCACCATGAGGGCCGCCGGCAGCGCCGCGGAGGCGAGCAGGAGCGCGGCCCGTCGGGCTGTGCGCCGAGGGCGCTCGGATCGCTGTGGGGTCAAAGTCACGATGGGGACTCCTGGACAGGGCCGTGCCACCCCTCGGGGCGCGCGCGGGCGTAGGTCGATGGTCTGGCCACTGCGCGGACACGCGGACCGTTCGCCGTGGACCGGCCGGGCCGCAACGGTCAGGCGTCACGCTCTCCTTCAGTCTCCCCGTTTCCCGGTCCGCCCGCCTCCCGGTGTCCCGGGTCCGTCCCGGCGTCCCAGACCGCAAGGACGGAGCGAGGAGGCTCCAAGGACGCGCCTCTCTACGTTGATCAAGACCTCGGCTTGGCGCCCATCGTGTGAATGGATGCTCTGGTGGCGCTGGTTGGTCGTCAGCGGGATTCGGGTGGGTTGCGCCTGGTCTCCCCCTGGGTGTGAGGTGTGATCTTGGGTGCCATGGGGTGGTCAGGCTGCCGTCATGAGGTCGCTAGTGCTCTGACCGGGGAGGTTCACCGGTCCGCGGAGGGCTCGGCACGGCAACTCGCGTGTCGTCTTCCCTTGGCCGGGTGCCCTTGGGGACGGTTCGTCCACGGCCGGCGGTCTTCAGGGCGCTGGGCCATCGGCTCACCAGGCAGGGCGGATCGGTCCCGGCGGTGCAAGGAGTGCCAGGTCGGCGACGAGTTCGCTGAAGCGCGCCTGGCCCAGTACTTCTCGCCACGGTGCGACGGCAGTCCGGGCTGCCTGGTCGGCGGCGCGCGTAGCGGCCCAGCCGGTCTCAGTCAGTCCCAGGAGGCGGGCGCGGGCATCGTGCGGGTGTGGATGCCGCTCTACGTACCCCTTTCGGACCAGCTCCTCGACCAGCTGGGCGGCGGCCTGCTTGGTCACCCCCAGGTGCTCGGCCAGGTCGGCCGTGGTGGCGCCGCCTGCAGAGATGCGGGCGAAGGCGAAGCCGTGTGCGGGTCGTAGGTCCTCGAATCCCTGCTGGGACACGCTGGTGTGGATTTCCTGCACCAGCTGTCCGGAGAGTGCCAGCACGAGTGCGGAGAAGGCCAGGGCGTCGTCCATGGACTTGACTATAACTGGTCAAGCCGCTTGTCTATGTAGACAAGTAGCTTGTCTAGAGGAGGGCAGAACCATGCCGTTCATCCGCAGTGACGAGGCCGTCGTACACGAGATTCACGGTGGACGCTTCGTTTCCTACGTCCGTCCCGACACCGGCAGCCGGGACCTCGCCGCCTGGCGCGTCGAGGTCCCGGCCGCAATGGTGGCGCCAACCCATACGATCAGCGACGAGGAGACCTTCTACGTCCTCTCCGGTCGCCTCAGGCTCACCATCGACGGTGAGAGCGCCGAACTCCGCGCAGGCGATGCGGCAGTGGCACCTGCAGGCTCCGAACTGGCAGTCGCCAATACCACCGACCAGCCCGCCCACATGTGGGTCACCACACGTGTCGGGCTCACCGCCAAACTGGCTGACGGCAACATCATCACCCCGCCCTGGGCTCACTAGTGTGCTGATGACCGCGTAAATTCGCCGGGTTCTCCATGATGCGGTGGCGAGAGGCGCCCGCCCCAGCGGATGCCCTTTCGCTTCGGATGCGGGCGCGTTCCTCGCGTTCGGCGGCCAGGACGTCGCGGTGACGGGCGTTGGCACCGCGCCACGGCAGATAGGCGTGCAGTGCCCGGTCTGCACAGTGTGCTGGGACGGTGGGAGCGGGCGGTAGTGAACTGTCGCAGCGGTCCGAAGTGGCCTCGATGGGGTTCGCCCACGAGGCGTAGGTCGGGGTGAAGCACAGCTCGACCTTGTTCTTCTTCGCCCAGCGGTGGATGCCGGTGCCCTTAGGCGTGCAGTGCCCCGGATCACGCAGATCGGGGTGCCGTCGGGACGGGCGGCGCGGATGGACTTCAGCGCGGCCAGTGTGTTGGCGACGCCCTTCTTGCGCCTGCTGACGCCCCATAGCCGGTCGTCGCCGACCGAGTAGCAGCCGTGGAAGTACCGCACGCGGTGGGTGCGGTGGGTGCGGTGGTAGGTGGCGGGCAGCCGGCCGGGGCGTCTGCGCGCGGCCCGGCCCGAGCCTGCGGTGGGGCGGATGCCGAGCGGGCCGAACTCGTCGAAGGCGAAGACTCGGTCCGGGAAGCGGTCAAGGGCTTCCTCTTTGCCTCGCGGTCGGGGTCCAAGGATTCCTTCCAGGTCTTGGTGCGCTGGAAGGTGACGCCGCGGCGAGCGAGCAGGCAGCGCAACGCCTCGCGGCCGATGAGGATCATCCGGCCGTGTACTTTGCGCAAAGGATCTGGGCGGCCGAACGCCGCGAAGTGCTCGGGCGGGTGTGGGCGAGCGTCAGGCCTGAGGGCTGAGGCTCGTCATGGGAGGGTTGAGGCGGGCGAAGCCTTCCTGGCGTTCGTAGGGGAAGTACGGGTAGGGCGCCGGGCGGTGGCTGGCGGCGTCGAGGCGGGCCATCTGTTCGGTGGTCAGCTCCCATCCGACGGCACCGATGTTCTGCCGCAGTTGCTGCTCGTCGCGGGCGCCGACGAGGACGGTGGAGACGGTCGGGCGGCGCAGCAGCCAGTTGATGGCCACCTGGGGGATGGTCCGGCCGGTGTCCTGCGCGACGTCCTCGAGGGCGTCGACCACGTCGTACAGGTGGCCGTCCTCCACCGGCGGGCCGTAGTCGGCGCTCTGGTGCAGTCGGCTTCTGGCGGGCAGAGGGCGGCCGCGGCGCAGCTTTCCGGTGAGGCGGCCCCAGCCCAGCGGGCTCCAGACCACCGCGCCGACGCCCTGGTCACGGGCAAGGGGCATCAGCTCCCACTCGTAGTCGCGTCCGATGAGGGAGTAGTAGACCTGGTGGGCCGCGTAGCGGGGGTAGCCGTTGCGGTCGGCGACGGACAGGGACTTCATCAGCTGCCAGCCCGCGAAGTTGGAGACCCCGACGTAGCGGACCTTGCCGGAGCGGACGAGCTGGTCGAGGGTGGACAGCACCTCCTCGACGGGGGTGGCGGCGTCGAAGCCGTGGAGCTGGAAGAGGTCGATGCGGTCGGTGTCGAGCCGGCGCAGGGCGTCCTCGACCGCGCCGATCAGGCGGGAGCGGGAGGTGCCGTACTCGCCGGGGCCGTCGCCGGTGGGCAGCCCCGCCTTGGTGGAGAGGATTACCTGGTCGCGCCGGCCCTTCACGGCCCGGCCCAGGACCTCCTCCGAGGCCCCCGCCGAGTAGACGTCCGCGGTGTCGAAGAGCGTGATGCCGGCGTCGAGGCAGATGTCGACGAGCCGGCGCGCCTCCTGCGCATCCGTGCTGCCCCAGGCGCCGAAGACGGGGCCGCGGCCACCGAAGGTGCCGGCGCCGAAGCCGAGGACGGAAACCCTGAGGCCGGACGAACCGAGCTGCTTGTACTCCATGACGGACTCCTTCTGCAGTAATGGAACCGTAGACCCGTTAAGATGGTCTCAACGTAACAGTTGATCGTCGCTAATGGAACCAGGGACCCGTTATGATGCTTCCAAGTGATGCCCCGACACCCGCAGACGGCTCGGGGGACGGGTCCGTCGAGCCGGGGACCGTCCGCCCCGGGGGCCGGACGGCCCGAGTACGGGCCGCCGTCCTGCAGGCAGCCGGCGACATGCTGGCCGAGCAGGGTTTCCACGCGCTGGACCTCGCCGAGGTCGCCCGGCGGGCCGAGGTCGGCAAGACCACCGTGTACCGGCGCTGGGGCACCGTGACCGGCCTGGTCGCCGACCTGCTGACCGACATGGCCGAACAGTCGCTCCCGCGCGCCGACACCGGCTCGCTCGAGCAGGACCTGCTGGCCAACGCCGAGCTCGTCCGACGCACCCTGTCCGACCCGCGCCAAGGCCCCCTGTTCAAGGCCGTCATCGCCGCCGCCACAGGCGACGCCCGGACGGCCGAGGCCCTGCACCGCTTCTACGAGATCCGGGTCGCGGAATGGGCGCACTGCGTCCAGGACGCCATCGCGCGGGGGGAGGTGCCGGAGGGCACCGACGCTGCCGAGGTGGTGCGGGCCGTGTCAGCCCCGCTGTACTACCGGCTGCTGACCACGGACGCTCCCCTGGACGAAGCCGCGGCCCGGCAGGCGGCCGGAGCGGCAACGGCAGCCGCCCGCGCGGGAGCCTTCGCCGGGACGCCGTAGACATCGGCCCCACGCTTCGACGACACCGGCAAGCTCCTGGCCCAGTGCCGGACCAGCGACGATCTGGACGGCTACCACCTGCTGCTGGACCTTCCGGCTGAGCCGGCGACACCGCCGAGACACCGGTCCCAGTGGCCATCGACCCTCAGCCGCAAGAAGCCGGACCGGGCGACGCCTCGGCCGTGGCGAACACATCCGCATCGATGCGCCAGTGCATCACCCTCTGCCCGCCGACACCGACCTGGCCCAAGCGGTCGCCGTCCCGATCCGCGCCCAGCAGGACGCGGTCTGGAACCGGCAGCAGGTCACCAATCAGCTTCGGTCCGGGTCAGTGCGTGGAAGGGCTGGAATCACGGGCTTGGCATCAGGTCAGCGAGTGGAAATGCCGTTACGTCTTCAGCAGGGCGCGACAAGTGCAGCACGGTGTGGAAGTAGCCGTCGGTCTCCTTCCCGTACGGGTCTTCGCCGGCCGCGGTGACCGCGTGGACGGCGTATTGCTGCTCATCCGTGCCCGTGAAACGTCGTTGTCGGAACGGGTGCGCGGTGGCCTTCTCGGTGACCAGGCCGAATGACTCCAGGCATGCGGCGATGGACGTGTATGAGGCGGTGCGCAGCACGAAGGCCGCGACCCACACGGGGTCCTGGGCACAGGCCAGGACCGGTTGGAAGGTGCGGGGTGACAGGAAGGACGACCCTCCGGTGATCGTGATCAGACGGGTCTGCCGCGCGGCGCGGCGCAGAGGTGGAGAGGGAGGCGCGGTTTCGAGGTTCTCGGCGAAGCCTGCCTCGATCAGTCCGACTTCGCGTGCGTAGGAGATGGCGTTCGCCGCCATGTCGAGTCCGATCACGCGAGCCGGGTTTGGGCGCCGACGCGCCGCGTAGTAGCTGCGGTCCCATTCGATCAGTTCGGCTGTGGTGAGGGCGGTGGCGTGCGGCGACGTGTAGTGGGCATAGAGGTCGTCCAGCGTCACGTCGTGGTTGAGGAGGGCGGCGTTGATGCCGTACGAGCAGCAGATGTCCATCACGGTGACCGGTTCTGCCGCGCGGGCCGTCCGCCCGCGGGCCGCGAGCACCCGCCGAAAGACGCTCTGCCCGTGATGCGGGGTCTGGTATTCCAGCGGGCCCAATGCCTGGAAATAGGCCCGGGGATCCGGCTGATCGTAGATGTCGTCGAACGCAGTCATACCCTCTGGGGCGGGCATTTCCGATGGCTGCCGGCCATTGGCAGCGACGTTTGCATGTCCCCGGTTCCGCGCTCCACTCATGCAATTCTCCTCACACAGCCCAGGTCTGCTATCCGGCCAGAATCGGTCATCCCGATGCCGTACAGGAAGAAGGCAGTAACGAAACCGGCCACGCGCCGCACGACTCGCCGTCCAATGGGAACGCCGCACCGAGCACTACGACGCGTTCGTCTCCCTCGCCTGCAGCCTCATATGCTGACGACGCGTCAACAAGCGCGACTCATGATCCTGTTACGAGCTCTTGGGGAAATGGTGGCGAGAAACGGGAACAGAGTCCTGCGGGTGTCGCGCGACGGCGGCCTCCAGTGCCGGCTCGTCGGCCAAGTCAGGGGTAGTAAGACGTCCTGGTTAGCTCCCGTACGGGCGGTCTTCTCGGGGTGCGAAGCGGGCTTGGGCCGCCAGGACGGCTTCTGTGTAGCGTCCCGCCCACGCGCCCATCGCACGGATCGGGCCCAGCAGTGCGACGCCCGCCTCGGTGAGGGAGTAGTCGACGCGTGGCGGGGCCTCGGCGTACGCCTGGCGTGCGACCAGACCGTTGTACTCAAGGCGGCGCAGGGCTTCGTTGAGGACCTTGGGGCTGATCCCGCCGATGCGTGTGATCAACGCGCGTGGCCTCATGGGCCCGCTCTCGCCGAGGATGTACACGATCACGCTGTCCCAGCGGTTCGACAGGACTTCGAAGGCCACCCTCGCCTGGCAGTCCGCGGCGTACTCGCCGCCGCCCAGGTCCTCGCCCATGCCTCGTTCGTCTGCCTGTGCCGCCGTGTCGCTCACGCGATCATCCTGCCCGGCCCGATGCACACCACGTGGTGTGCATCGGCGCGCCTAGCGTCCTTTCCGTCACACCTCGCACGTCTCGCGACACGGACGACAGGAGCAGCACATGCGCATCGGCATTCTTGGTACAGGGGCGATGTCCACGGCCCTCGGCGCGGCCTGGGTACGCGCTGGCCATGACGTTCGGGTGGGCGGGCGGGACACCGAAGCCGCCTCCCGCACCGCCCTGCTCACCGGCGCCTCCGCGCACGGCAGCCTCGCCGAGGCCGTGGCCCACGGCGACGTGGTACTCCTCGCCGTGCCCGCGGGCGCCGCGCCGCAGCTGGCCAAGGAACTGGCCCACCTGCTCGCCGGGCGGACGGTGATCGACTGCACCGTTCCCATGGCGCCGGGCGAGGACGGCCCGGCCCTGACCACGGGCGGCGCCATCTCCGTCGCCCGGCTCATCGCGGAAGCCGCCCCCGGCGCCCATGTGGTGAAGGCGTTCGGGGTGTGCCACGAGAGCATCTGGACCCTGGACCGGCCGCTCTTCGAAGGGTCCCCGCTGGCGGTCCCGTTCTGCACCGACCAGCCAGGCGCCGCCACGCGGGTGGCGGAGATCATCACCTCCATGGACTGCACGCCTCTGCCCTGCGGCGGGCTCGATCGCGCTGCCCTGCTGGAGGCCACTGCCGTCTTCGCCGTCGGCGTCTGGTGGTCAGGCGCCGAGGCCCGCTTCGCGTTCCCGGCCCCGGCCCTGGCCCCGGGGGCCGTCGACGACTAGCCAGGACCTTTCCGGCCCATCCCGCGTGGGGCTGTGGATCGAGTGGGTCTCGCCAGGTCCGTTGCGTTGCGCAGGTGAGCACAACCACGGTCCCGAAGCAAGCACCGAGGCGTTCCCCGAATTCAACGACATCACTATTCCGGATGAGGCGAGTGTTGCCACGGCAGGACAACAGACGTCCTCGACACCCGGCTACAAAGCCACTGGTGACTTTTCTGGTGAGTGGCGGGCCGGTGGTGAGTTTTTCGGTGAGTGCCGGCTGCTGCCGGTGACGGTGCGCGGCGGTGCGCGCGGCCGCCCACCCGGTTCTGGCCTGAGGGAGGAGCGGGGCGTGCGGGCGCGCAGTGTGCGCTGGGGTCAGTTGCGGTCGGGGGTGGTGCTGGGGTCAGTTGCGGTCGGGGGTGGTGCTGGGGTCGAGGGTTCGTCGGCCGGGGACGGCCGGGTGGTTGTCGGTGGCGGCCTGGGCGGGCGCGTTGGCGTCGGTGCCTTCTGCGGCGAGTCGGGCTCGGCGTCCGCCGTGGGGTTCGGTGGCGTGTGTGGTGGGACAGGGTCCGGTGCCCAGTAGGCGGCGTTCGATCATGCGGCCGCTTTCCCGGTGCCTGGTCCGCCCCGGTCAACCGGGGGGAAACCTGGGGGGAAGGCGTATTTCCGGCGGGTCTGCATTTTGCCTGGTCAGACCACCTACATTTCACTGTCATGGAGCGTGAAGGGGGAGGTGGTTGGCAGACAGCGGGCCGTGGTGCGTTGGTCCTGTTCGGTGCTTGTTTCGGGGCAGCGCGCCGAGGTGTCGCACCTCGTACACGTGCCGCCGCCACGCGCCGGCCTCGGTCTCCTCGGTGCGGCTATAGGAGTCGAAGAACGCCACGCGGGCATCCTGCCTGTGGATCATCTGATCGTTGGTTCATGTGTGTCGCTGACTGACGCCCAGTGGGCCCGCATCGAGCCCGTGTTCCCGGACCGGACTCCTCGTTCGGAACGTGAACCGTGGGCCGCTACCCCGCCTGCTTGACGCAGGTCCGGTCCCTCGCCGGCAGCTTGCCGGTGGCCAGGTACCGGTTGACCTGGTCGTCCACGCACACGTTGCCGTAACGCCCGAAGAGGGCGTGCCGGTTGGCACCTTCGAGGGTGACCAGCCTGGAGCTCGGCAGCTGCTTGTGCAGCTCGACGCTTCCCTTGTACGTCGTACGCGGGTCCCCGGTGGCGGCGACGATCAGTGCAGAGACATCGCGCCGCACCCGGGTGGGCTCTTCGCGCGGCGAGTCCCAGAAGGCGCACGGGTTGATGTTGTTGGTCAGAGCGCCGAAAAGCGGGTGCGCGATGCGGTTTCGCTCGATGTCCCGCCAGTAGAGCTCGGGATCGCGCGCGGCGGCGACGTCCCCGCAGATGACGGCGGACTGCGCGCCGGTGGGCTCGCCCTCACCGCGCAGCACGTACCGGAGCTCCGGGACGAGCATCGGCGGCACCGTCGCCGGCCGGCCCTCCGCGGCTTTGGCCAGAGCGGAAACCAGCTCGCCGAACGACGCCCGCGCCGGGGCGGTGTCGTCCGCGATGCCCGAAAAGAGGAGGAGCGGCACCTGGCTGTCGTCGATCCGGAAGGCATCGGCGCCGACGCCGATGGTCAGCGCACCGCGTGCGGCCGCCGCGACGATGCGGTCGACGGCGACGAGCACCTCGGCGCGGCTGCGGCCGAGGCCGTAGGTGTCGTGGTGCTCCGCGGCCCAGGCGGCCCAGTCGGACAGAGCCTTCTCGTTCTCGCGCTCGGTGCCCCTCAGCAGCCGGGGGCGGTAGTCGCTAGGGTTGATCGCCCCGTCCAGCACCATCCGGTCGTGGCGGCCGGGGAACATCTGCGTGTAGACCGTGCCCAAGTACGTACCGTACGAGTAGCCCAGGAAGGAGATCTTCCGCTCGCCGAGCGTGCCGCGGATGACGTCCATGTCGCGGGCCGTGTTGCGGGTGGTGATGTGCGGGAGCACCTCGGCGTCCTTGGCCCGGCACTTGTCGGCGAGGCTCTTCTGCAGGGCGACCTGGCGGTCGAAGCCCGCCCGGCCGGTGCCGGCGGACAGCCAGGTCATGCCGACGGGCAAGCCGCAGTCCAGCGCGGTGCTGCGCCCGATGAAGCGCGGGTCGAAGCCGACGATGTCGTAGCGCGCGCCGACCTCCTTCATCGACGCACGGGCCTGCGGCGGAGACTGGAGCGCGGGACCGCCCGGACCGCCGTTGTTGAGGAGTATCGCGCCGATGCGATGGCGGGTGTCGGTGGCCTTGAGCCGGGAGATCGCCACGGTGATCGTGCGCCCCCGGGGGTCGGCGTAGTCCAGGGGCACGGTCACGTCGGCGCACTGCACGCCCGCCTGGTCCAGATCGCGGCCCGTGGTGTCGTCGGCGCCCTTGATGCAGCTGCCCCAGCCGAGGTGCTGGCGGTAATACCTGTCCAGTCCGGCCCCGGAGCTGTCCTGGGCGGGGGTCTCGGCGGCCGTGGCCAGGACTGGGGAGGACGTGAGGCAGGCGGCGAGGGTGAAGCTCACGGCCAAGGCGCGGCGTGTGGCGGGGCTGACAGTGGCCACGGGGTCTCCTTGAGTATCGTCCGCTTCGTGTGATCGCATGCCCCGAGGCTAGGAACCCGCCCTGGTACGGCACATCACTCGAGGGCACGAGGACCCCCGTCCTGTCCACGCCTGGTCCGGGACCTGCGTCCCGGACCGGTCTCCTCCTCCGGGAGGAGACCGTCGGCGAGAGTGCGCTATGAGAGGTTGCCCTTACAGTCATGAGCCCCCAGCCTCACATCTCCCCGCAGGTACCGCAGTGGCGTACCGATCTACTGCTCGGCGGTGCCGTCTGCGTCGTCAATCCCGTAGAGCCGCCCTTGAAGCCGTTCGCCGGCCCAGTCCAACCCGACGCCCAGGTCAAGCCAGTGCCGATCCTTTCGTGATCCGGGCGGTGAAAGGTTCACCGCCGCCCAGGAGAACACCCCAAGGAGGACGGAACGCCCGTGCTGCGCTGAGTGCACGGACAACGCAAACCGCGCGGCGAGTGCCGCGCGGGTGACCAACATGACCTGCTCGTCCTCAGCATGTCGACGCCCGGCCGTCAGAAACCGGGGCGCTTCAAGGACCTTGACCCACTCGACCACTGCGTCTGCCACCTGGGCGCACAATGACCCTTCGATGCCCTTCCGGACGGCGGCCGCCGGATCATCGCCGAGCCAGCCCAGCCAGTGATCAGGATCGGTGAGCTTGCTGAAGTCGTCCTGTGGCACCCCGTGACGGGGGTTCTCCTGGTACTTGCCTGTCAGTTGCCCGTTGCTGTCCACCACCCACGCGCCGCGGATCGCCTCGGGAGGTACGTAGCCGTTGGGGTCGTCGATGTACGACGGGTCGATCTCGGCGACGCTTCCGCCGGGATTCTCAGCAGCCGCAGCCAGTAGTGCCGGCTCGTTCGGTATGCCCGTACGCCGGCTTCGCGAGCCAAAAAGTCCCACTTTCCCACCCCCACCATCGTGTCCGCCCAGTCGAACGCGATTGTGCCGCACCGGGCAGGACCACGTGGCGCGGTGCGCGACGGCTACGGGTGGGTGAGGAATCGCGGCGATCAGGTCTGTCCATTCCCCACGCACGGGATGGGGATTTCGCAAAAAGCGTCATCAGCTGTGCGGAGGCGGATGCTGAGGGGAGTGCCGAGGCGTTGTCGGTAGTGGGGGCCACCACGGACGTCATGGAGGACATCACCGTCCGGTCGGCGTCCGCCGACGCGGTCGGCGCCGTGTGTGAGGCCATCCACGCCCAGCTCGCCGCGTGGGTGCCGGGGACGCTGGACGTGTACGTACGCCGCCACCCGTACGCTCCGGAGACGATCGCGCTGCTTCTGGACGCGGTTGAGGGCGCAGCCTCCTGCACGGGCCTGCCGGGGGGAGCGGACCTTGCCCGCTGTGAACTGCGCGAGGCGGCCGTCCGCGCGGCGGCCGCCGCTTACGAGCCGGGGAGGGATGTGCGCGTCGAACTCGCCGCGGCGTTGGCTGGGTGTCGCCGGGCGGCGGTCGCCTTCGGCCTGCTCGTTCCCCTCCGGTAGGCCACGGTCGTAGGTGAGGAGAACGCGTACTACCCGGTTCCAGCAGGCGCGGACTGGCCGAGATAACCCCGCACCTGACCTCGCCACCGCACTGGCCCCGACACGCGCGGTCGAACTCGGGTTCACAGCACATACGCACACACCCACCTCTGTCCGAAAATGATCACCGAACGTGTGATTGCATTGACTCACGGTCGTCAGCGTGGGGAATCTCTGGGGCTGCGGTTCGTGAAACCGCGCTTCCCAGGGAGGAACCCCAGGACATGGAGCCGACGAAGGAACAGCAGGCTGCCCGTGAGGTATTTGCCTCCGGCCGGGACTTGGCATTGGTCGCGGGTGCCGGCACAGGCAAGACGTCCACGCTCATCCTGATGGGCGCCGCGACCCGCGAGCGCGGGCTGTACGTGGCCTTCAACCGGGCGATCGCCGATGACGCCCGCGGGCGATTCGGGTCCAATGTGGAATGCCGCACCGCGCACTCCCTGGCCTTCCGCGCCGTCGGCCACCACTACCGCGAGCGCCTGGACGCCTCGGCCCGGATCCCCGCCAAGCACACCGCCCGCCTGCTCGGCATCACCCACGACCTCGACGTCAACTCCCGCCAAATCAAGACAACCCACGCCGCGCGCCTGGTGATGGGCATGGTCCGCAAGTTCTGCTACACCACTGACCGGCAGGTCATGGCACGCCACATGGAGCCGGTCAACGGCCTCGACGGCCCCGGCCAGGACTACCTCGCCCGTATCCTGCTGCCCTACGCACACCGTGCGTGGGAGGACATCTGCTCGCCCGCGGGCCGACTGCGGTTCGAGCACGATCACTACATGAAGCTGTGGGCGATGACCTCCCCGCAGCTCGGCGCGGACTTCGTCCTTCTGGACGAGGCGCAGGACACCAACCCCGTCCTGGAGGAAGTCTTCCTCGCCCAGCACGCCCAGAGAATCTGTGTCGGGGACCCGGCCCAGCAGATCTACGGCTGGCGCAACGCCCGCGATGTGATGACCGGCTTCCCGGCCGAACAGCTGCGCCTTACCCAGTCCTTCCGCTTCGGCCCGGCCATCGCCGAAGTGGCCAACCGGTGGCTGGGACACGCCGAGTCGGAGATGCAGCTGACCGGCCACGGCCCCGCCTCCCGAGTTGGCAAGGTGGCGCAGCCCGAGGCGGTGCTGTGCCGGGGCAACGTGGACGCGATGAGCGAAGTCCTGTCCTACCTGGGACTCGGCATCCCGGTGGCGCTGACCGGCGGAGGCAGCGCGCTGCAGCGCATCGCCAAGGCCGCACTGGAACTCAAGGTCGGGCAGCGCACCAGCCACCCGGAGCTGTTCTTGTTCTCCTCCTGGGGCGAGGTGCAGGAGTACGCCGAGCAGGACAAGGCAGGCCAGGACCTCAAAGCGATCGTGCAGCTGGTCGACACCTACGGGCCAGACCAGATCATCGAAGCGGTGGACCGCCTCTCCCCGGAAGACAAGGCGCAGGTCACCGTTTCCACCGCGCACAAGGCGAAGGGACGGGAGTGGCCCTCAGTACGCATCGGCAAGGGATTCATGGCCCCGCCGGTGGACGACCACGGCCTGCAGCGCCCACTGAACGCGAGCGAGGCGCGACTGATCTACGTCGCCGTCAGCCGCGCCCGTCAACTGCTGGACCCCGAGGGCATCGCCTGGATCGACGAGTACGAAAAGACCACGTCCGACGCCGGCCGGGACGGCACGGTAGCCGGGCGGCCAATGATCGAACTGAGTCTGACCGGCCAGCTGAGATACGACTCCTCACCGATCTCGCAGTTCATGGCAGCCCACCTGCCCTACAGCCAGAACCTGGTCCGCGACTACCAGACCCGCATCGCCGGCCTCCCGCACCCGGTCCAGCCGATCGACGTGCAGTACCCGAACTGGTCAGCCCTAGGGCACGCCATCGACTACCGCCTCCGCCTCAGCCTCGGCGGCCGGCTCGGACTGGCCGTCGTCGCCGGCGTCATGCTCCTCGACGAGACCGGGCGGCTGCGCGGAGCACCGGCGCGCACCTCCCGCAAAGCCCTTCACACCGCGGGTCGTGAGCTGCTGGCCACCGTCGACGCCCACCTCGCCGATCCCGGCCGCCTGGAGGAGGACACGCTCATCCGGCTGTGCTTCGTTGCCGGCTTCTTCGAGGACATCGCCCGCACTGGTGAGATCCGCCGCTTCAGCATGCTCGGCTCTGCCACCCCCGCCACGACCCTGGACGACCTCACCGCGGCTGTCCCCGAGTACGTCGTGACCGACATCGATCAGCAGATGCAGCTCGCCGACGGCCCGTTCGCTGTCTTCCGGGCCCTACCGCAAAGCGCCCGGGTGTGTGGTCCGGTCTTCACCGGCAGCGGCGACATCGGCGGCGCCGACGCCGACTACATCCTCGACGGCCTCCTGCTGGACTGCAAAGCCACCAAGGACCCCCGCCGCCTGGGCCGCGAGGAGATCTACCAGCTCGCCGGATACCTCCTGCTGGATTACGACGACCAGTTCGGCATCGACCAGGTGGGCCTGTACCTCTCCCGCCAAGGCGGCCTGATCACCTGGGAGGCCGCCGACTTCCTGCGACGGCTCGGCGCGAGCGCCCCGCAACCGCAACTGCGTGCACAACTTCGCCAACACCTGCACAAGGCAACCCACGCCCGGTGAAACCGGCGGCTAGAGCCCTGTGGAGCTGATCAGGATCCCCAAAGGCACCGCGACGGCGGCACTGCCGACGACAGCGAGGCACCACAACGACGAGTAGCAGGAGCAGCACCCGCTGAGACAGGGACATCGGCCTGGATTCCTGGATCGGGCGCGGCACGAGTGCGCGCGTCCGTGGAGTCAGATGCGCTCGTCGACGAAAACGGCGTCTTCACATGGTGAGCGGCTGCCTTCGAGGCTGCTGCCGGTGTTGGCGGCATCTCCCAGGTGATCCGCTGAGCATCCGAGGGCCAGCGCCGGTGGGCCCGGCCTTCGGTCGGGCTGGTTGGTGTAAACGAGGTGGACCATCAACCCCGCCCCCTCGTGTCCCCACTGAGGAAGCGACTGCGCGGGCTTCTGCATGGACGACTATCGTCGCTTCCTCCGGTTGATGACGATGGGGATGACGACGCAGGCGATCGCCGCGATGAAGAGGATGATGCCGAGCGTGCCACCGGGAGTCCAACGGTGTGCGGCCAAATACATGCTGTCCGGTCCTTTCGTCGGTTTTGGCACATCGGGGCAGATGCGGTCATGAGGCTCGTCGGGAGCGGAACGCTAGCCAGACCACGAGGCATACGGCATCGACCACCACGGCGACCAGAAGAACCGGGAAGGCTGCTTGCCAGCCTCCCTTCGTCGCGAGAAGGGCCGCCAGCGCGTAGAGGACGACCGAGCCGGCGACAACGATCCAGGCGTTTCTACGGATGGCGGACTGTGACCCGTATCCGCCGATGATGCGTTGCATGTCCTTCATCCCTCCGTACTGACGTCATGCCTGTGGACCGGGGCGGCCGGCACTGGGCCGGCCGCCCCTCCTTCCACGGTGCTACTTGAGACTGCTTTCCACGGAATTGGCTACCCAGTCCCCGGCTGCTGCGCTTCCGTAGGCGCAGCCCGCTTCGACGGCGACGGCTCCGGCGCCGGCCGTTGGTGCTCCCGCGAAACCGGCGACGAACTGGCACGCGGATTCGATGACGATGCCGGTGGCGAGGCCTGCGACCTGGCCCCAGAGGGCGTCTGTGTCGCCTTCCAGTCCACTGGACACTGCGTCGGAGACTTCCTTGGCGTCGTCCACGGCGTCCGTCAGGCTGTAGAGGCCGTTGGGGTCGATGCGGTTGACCGGGTCACCTTCCGAGTAGAGGTAGGGGTTCTTCTCCTGGCCGGAAGGGTCGGGCTGGGTGAAGCGGCCGATGTTGGGGTCGTAGTAGCGGGCCTTGAAGTGGTAGAGGCCGGTGGGGTCCTGGTAACCGCCGGCGAACCGGTAGGGCTGGGACACCTTCTCGGAGGTAGCCGCGCGCTGGACGCCGCGGGGACTGAAGGAGTAGGTGTTGACCTTGGTGCCGGTCTCGTCGGTGAGCGCGATGACGGAGCCGAGTGCGTCGGTCAGGTAGTAGTAGGACTTGCCCCCGGTCGTCATGGAGTTCAAGGTGCCCCCGGGCTCCCGGTTGAATCCCATGTCCACGCCGGCTGTGGTCTTGGCCGACAGGCCGAGCGGTCCGTTGTGGAAGAAGGTGTCACCGAGCTTTATGCGTTCGCTCTGGTCGGTGGAGCCGTACTGGCCGTCGTAGACCTTGCCGCCGACCGTGAGGGAGGTGAGCTGGGAGTGGTCGGTCCACTTTTCGGCGGTGCGGGTGCCTTCCGGTGTGGAGGCGCCCGCTGTTTCGTTGCCGATCTTGTCGTAGGACCAGTTGGCGGAGGAACCGTTCTTGGCGGTGATCTGCTGGGCGTCGTTGATGGTGTACGTCGTGCCGCGCGGGCAGCCGGGGTCCACGCCCTGCGAGGTGAGGTTGCCGGCGAGGTCGTAGCAGTACTGCCAGGAGGAGTTCAAGGCCGTGCCCTTCTCCTCCTTGGCGTAGGAGAAGCGGCCGGCCGCGTCGTAGGTGTAGGTCGTCTTCATGCCGGTGACGGCATCGGTGCTCGTGCGGATCTTCCCGCCGTCCTTCGTCCCGTTGAGGTACGTGTACGACAGATCGACGAGTGTTCCCTTGGAGGAAGTGGCCTTGATCTTCTCGGGACGGCTGGATTTGTCCGGGGTGACCTCTTGTACCGTTCCGCCGGGGTAAAGAGTCTTCTTGCGGAAGTCGTTCTCGTTGTACTCGTACGTAGTGACCTTGCCGGTCGGGTCCTTCAGATCCTTGAGCTTGTTGACCTCGTTCCAGGTGTAGTCGGTGATCCCCGAGGGGTCCTGGTAGTAGTCGACGTTGCCGGCGGGGGTGTAGGCGAGCTTGGTCTGCGAGCCGTTCTGCAGGGTGCGGACGGTCTCGCGGGAGAGGGGGTCGAAGTCGTACTTGGTGACCCCGGTGCCGTCGGAACGCTGTTTGAGGTTGCCGTCTCCGTCGTACTCGTATGTGACGGTGGAGTAATTGGAGCTGTCGACCTTCTTGATGCGGTCGCGGTGGTCGTAGGTGTACGTGGTGGTGACGCCGCGGCCGTCCTGCGCTGACACGGGCCGGCCGAGCTCGTCGTAGCGGTAGGTGGTGACACCCAGCGGCGCGGGCGGGGTGACGCGGTCGAGGTTGCCCTTCGCGTCGTAGTGGAAGGATGTCGACACCGATGCGGTGTCGCTCGTCTTCGTCGTGACTTTGCAGCGCTGGCCTTCGAACCCGCCACAGGCCGCAGAGGCGGGGTTGTAGTCGAAGCTCTGATTGCCTCCGCCGGTGCCCGTGACGGCGACGGACTTGGTGTTGCCCGCCGTGTCGTACGTGTAGTCGGTCTTCTCGTTATCCGCGCTGGTCGACGTCCTGGGAACGTCGGTGCCCGCGATCGTCTGGTAGCCCGCCGAAGACGTCGCGCCGGTCGGTAGTTTGGCCGACGTCAGGTTGTTGCGGGTGTCCCAGCCGTAGTCGGTGACGTTGGCGCCCGTGCCTCCGACGCCCATCGCGTCACTGGCGGTGTCCACGTTGTGGTTCGCGTCGAACGACTTGGACCGTTCGTGCTTGAGGGCGTCGGTGGTCTTGGTGACATCGCCTCTGGCGTTGTGCTCGTAGGCCGTGGAGTGCCGCTCGGGGTCGGTGACGGTGGTGGCACCGGCGTCCGAGGGGCTGGCCGCGCTGTAGGCGTAGGTGTAGGTGGGGCCCGTGTGGCCGGAGGCGTTGGTCTCCGTGGCGCGCAGCATGGAGGTGACACGGTTCTGGTCGTCGTAGGTGAAGACCGTGACCCGCCCCTCAGGGGTGGTGATCTTCACCAGGCGGTTGGATGAGTCGTAACCGAAGGCCGTGGACTTGCCCTCGGTGTCCGTGGTTTTCGCGAGGTCCCCGGCCGCGTTGAGGTCGAAGACGGCGGTACGGCCCGTGTGGTCCTTGGCCTGCCACTGTGAGGCATCCGTCTTGAGCAGGTCGATCCACCGGCCGGAGCGGGTTTCGGTGAGCTTGAAGCCCTTCTGCTCACCGCCTTCGTCGTGCTGCGTGACAGTGATGGAGCCGTTGTTGCGATCGGTGACCTGGGTGAGGGTGCCGTTCGCGTCGTAGGTGTCCTTGACCCCGCTCTTGCGGTTGGTCAGCGTGTAGGTCCCGTCCGTGTTCTTCTTCAGGTCTTTTGAATAGCCCGAGGGAGTCGTGAACGAGCCGTCGTTGTTCTTCGTGAACCGCACCGCGTCCCCGGTCGTGTCATAGACGACCACCTCGTTGGTGAACACGTGCGCGTAGCGCTCGTACTCCTGCCACCAGCGCTGTGAGACTTTCCCCCATGGCGCGTCGAAGGAGTTGTAGGTCCGTGCGAGCCTGAGCTTCTGGCCGACGCCCGCCATCTCGAAGTCAGTGGCGGCCAGCATGAGGTTGCCGGTCGAGTAGTCGATCCGGGCTACCAGAGCGTCCGTGATCCGGAAGTCGGAGACCTGGTGCCAAGGCACCGCCCCTTGTCCTTCTGGCACGAAGACGAGAGGTGTCGCCGTGCCCGTGGCATCCCTCGCCGACGCCGCATCGCCGAGGCGGCTGGCTGTGTCGGTGGTGCGCGAGCGCCGCCGCTGCATCTCGCGCCAGTCCGCGCGGTCCTTGGACGGTTGTGCTTCCGGCTTGTTGGCGACCGGCTTGTTCTCTCCCACCCGTACGGGAGGGACCTCAAGTGACTCCGCCTTCTTACCCCACACGGAGGGCCCAGGGAGCGGACCGGCGGCAGGGAGCGCGAAGGCCGGCAGGGCTGAGGAGCCCAGGGCCAGTACGACCAGGCCGGCTGTCAGCGGGTGGTGTGCTCGGAAACGGGCACGTCGAGGAGACGTGCCGGAAAGACGCGGAACCATCAGCTTCCCCCCACAGGAAGTTAATCGACAGCGGCACCAACGGCCGCCGGAGCCCCACACGCTTCCAGACGCCGCACGCCTTGCCCGCGAATGTGTTCGATATCCGCGCTGAAATCAGCCAAGTTCCACACCGGTGGTCCCTCCGGCCGTGCCCGGCTGCCGGGCGTTGGAAAGGCGCTGTCACACGGTCGGCGGCCAAGTTAGTTGGCCGGAACTTTCTCATGCACTACCGCCGATCTTGTGACCATGCGGCCCTGCATCGGCCCCTGCGGCCCGGCTCGGCGCACTCACCAGGCGCGGCCGTTGGGGCGGTAAGCCCGCGGCAGAGCAGGACCAGCGGTGGGGGAGTACGCAAGGCGCGCCAAGCAGGCCCGACCGGGTCCCACCCCGGTACGTCAGTTTGTGCATCACCTGTGGCGCTACTTGATGCGGCTCGTTGTGTGAACCCCTGGCTCCGGTCGCAGTAGGGTCTGCCCCACCCTGTTCCGGGGGCTTGTCGGAGTGCCTGAGTCCAGCGTCGCGTGATCGGCTGACCGCACGATATTCGGGTGGCGGAAGGTGGACGGGTGCGAGTCCGGATCGGGTACTCGGCATGGATCGTGGGCGTGGTGCAGTTCTTCATCATCCATCGGATCACCGAGTCGGCTTGGGCCAGGCCGTACAGCTGGGCGCGGAACAACATCAGCGACTTGGGCAACGTCACTGCGCTGTGCAACCAGATCCTGCGCCGAGGTACATCTGTTCCCCCGACCACGGTCTGATGAATGTTTCGTTCGTTGCTCTGGGGATGCTGTTGGCTGTCGGTGTCGCCCTGACCGGCGGCGCCCTTTTGCGCAGGGGACGGGTAGCTCCTGTGGCCCGACTGCTGCTGGCCGGTGCCGGTGTGGGATTCGTTTTGGCCGGGCTGGCCCCTGCGGACATCAACGAGAACCAGCATGTCTTGGGTGCCCTCTTCATCATGGCGGTGGGCAACATAGGTCTCATCGTGACGGGGTTCGGCATGGCAGAACACGTACCGATTCCCCTGCGGTGGGGCACCATCGTGCTCGGAGCCATGGCGATCACGGCCTTCGGGCTGTTTCTCTCCGACCACTACCTCGGTCTCGGCATGGGAGGTATGGAACGAGCCGCCGTTCTTCCACTTCTGCTCTGGGCGCTGACCGTCGGCGTTCGTGGCCTTCTTCTTCGGACGGGTCGTATGCAAGAAGCGATGCCGGCAGCGCGTCTCAGCCGCACTGACTGAGAGCTCTGATCAGAGCCCGGTTGGCCGCTCGGGCGGCTTCGAGAACGATCCGGGCTTCGTCAGGGGGCCAACCAGCTCGACGTTCAGCTGCTCCACACCGCATCCGCCGCTGCCAGGACGGCGGCGAGGATCATCTCCCAGGTGGGACAGGCACATCCGATCAACTGATCAACCCATCGAAGAGACACTAGGCGACCCTGGGCAAGCCGCCGCTGGCGGCAGCGACGCGGCGTCTGCGATCTGGTCGAAATTCGTACCACCCCCGAACAGGGCACCGCCGTATGCATCCACATGGACGTCCAGGAATGCTCATCTCGGCAACGCCGCCGGGTGGGCGACGTGCTGCGGTGTGTTTTACCGGGGCAGGAAGGCGCGTACGATTTTGCCGCCGCCGGGGGCGTCGGTGACACGGGTGATGCGCGCGAGGCGTTTGACCATGGGCCAGCCGAAGCCTCCGGTGCCGCCGTTCAGGTCGGGGGTGCGCATGCGCGGTGGCTGCGGGCTGGGGTCGTGGACGGCCACCTCGATGCTGTCCGGGCGGGCGGCCGGTCGGGCACACAGTCGGCCCGGAACAGGCCCGCTTGGTCGTCGGGCATCTGGCCCGACCGGCGCGGGGCGTCCGTGGGAGGGTGCCCGTGGGGGTCGCGCGACGTTCTGGACGTGATTCTGGTCCGCTCCCGGCCGCGCTGGCGGGGGCCTCTGGCGCGGCTTGGCCGGCTGTCGCGGGCGAAGGGGGTGCGGTTCAGGGCCGTGGGGGGACGCGTGGCGCCCGGGCCGGTGTCGCGGAACGGCGGGGGGAGCGGCCTGTATTTCGTCGCAACACCGGGAAAAACGATTCACCAGCGAAGAAGTAACGGCCTCGGAAGCGGTGACGCACCGTTGCGGGTGGCGGCGTCCGGCCTGTGGCCGCGCGGACTTTTTCCCGGGCGCGGGGCTACGGCCAGAAGACGGTCTCGATGACGATGTGAGGTTCGGCGCTGCGCGGATGAAGACGGAGCGCAGCCAGCCGCGGTTGTGATCGAAGTTGAGGATGTGCGCCCGGCGGGGCTAGGTGGAGCGCGCCGGCTCGATGCAGACCTTGTCGGTGTCCAGGCCGTAGTCGCGGTAGGGGTGCTGGGAGGAGAGCAGCTCGACGACCGCGTCGATGACCAGATCCCTGATCTGCGGGGGAAGGCTGTCGCAGTATTCGCAACGGCACCAGGGGTTACGTCACGGGGTCGGCGGGTTTCGTGACGCCCGTACGGTCCGGCGCGGCGGCGCCGTCACCCGGTCCGGTCCCCTGCTCCCTCAGCCGCGCCCGGTAGGCGCGCGAGCGGCAGCGGGGTGAGCAGTAGCGGGGCGGACGCCCACCGGCCCGGTCCGGGACCGCGGCGGGCACGGCCACCGCCCCGCCACACCCGGGACACCCCGTGCCGACCGCGGGCCCACCGGCCCCGGGCCCACAGGCCCCGGGCCCGGCCGACGCGGGCCGGGGCACCGGCGGCGGGGCGGACGTGGGCACGGCCGTGGCGGACGGGGCAGGCGCAGGCGGGGCGGGCGGGGTGGGGCGGTCCGGGTGGGCGGTCAGGCCCTGGCGTTCGGCGATGACCCCCGCCTGGAAGCGGCTGTGCGCGCCGAGCCCTTCCACCAGCTCGGAGACGTGACGGCGGCAGGTGCGCAGGGAGATGCCCAGGCGGCGCGCGACGGACTCGTCCTTGAGCCCTTTGGCGAGCAGCACGAGGATGCTCTGCTTCATCGTCTTGGACACGTCGTGCGCGGCCTGCGGCCCCGTCGCGAACGGCGCGGCGTTCTCCCAGTCCCGCTCGAAGACGTCCAGCAGGTAGGCCAGCAGGTCCGGCTCCCGGATCAGCAGCGCCCCGCCCGACCTGGCCGGCAGCAGGGCCAGCGTCCCGTCCACGATGATCATCTGCGGCAGTACCTCCGGCAGCGTCCGGATCTCGGCGCCCGCTCCGATGAGTTCCTCCGCGTGCAGCCGTGTTGCCTGGTCGAAGCGCGTCGCGTGCTGGTACAGGCTCCGCATCCGGATGCCCCGCCCGAGCAGTGCCACGTCGCGCGGCAACGCCTCCCGCAACGCCGCGGGCGGGAACGAGCCGCCGTGCTTGGAGACCAGCACCTCGCTGTGGCAGGAGTCGATCACGTCCGACAGCAGCGAGCGGACCGCCAGCTTGTCCGGCAAGTGGTCGATGGTCCCCTGCGGGAAGACGTGTTGGCGGGCCTGGACGTAGACCGGCGTCAGCGCGGCCAGCCCGTCGCGTTGCAGCTGGATGCGCCGGCGCTGTTCCCGCAGCGCCTCTTCCTGCGCGCGCAGGGCCGTGTCGCGGTCCGACAGCAACTGCGCGGTGGCGGCCTGGGGGCTCACGGGCTGCCAGCCGGCCGGCTCTCCCGCCCCGTCGTCGGCGGGCAGTTCCGTGAGGAGGCAGGAGTCGGTGAGTGTCCGCAGGGCCGCCAGGCAGGCCCGCGGGTTCACTCCGGTCTCGGCCGCGGCCTGCGCGAGGGTCGCCGGGGTCAGGCGTTCGTGGATGACCGTCCACCGGTAGAGCAGGACGGCCGCGCTGTCGAGGCCGGGTACTTGGGCCGCCGTGCCGGGTCCGCTGTCCGTCTCCATCGCATGCCTCCTAAACGTGCCTGGCAGGATCATGATCCCTCCTCGGGGATGCATGTGCCATCCATCCACTGGCAGTGTGGTGACCACGGCAGGGACGGCTCCCCGACCAGGAGCACCGCCCGCCGTGGCCGAACTGTCGCCGAGACGAGGGGAATCGACGCCATGCGCGCAATCGTGGTGCGGACACTGTTCGCGGTCGTACTGAGCACGGGGATCGTGTGGGGCGGCGCCGCCGCGGCCACCGCCGATGTGCACGGGACGACCATCACACCCCCGCAGGGCGGCGGCCACGACAACAAGCACTGCCTCGTGACGACGGCTTGGGGCGACTCCTGGTGCCCCCGCAAGCCGCTCGACTGAGCCGCCTGGGAGACCGGGTGCGGGGGCAGCGGACTCCATCCGCTGTCGGTTGGGTGGTTGTGGGCCCGACCCGGTCGCCGGCAGGGCGCGTCGACGGACGCGTCCGGTCTCTCGTGCGTCGCCGTACGCGGCGCACGGCTCCGATCAATCAACGGAAGGTTTTCCCCGTGCGCTTCGCCATGCCCCGAACCGCCCCCCGCAGACTGGCCGCCGGCCTCTGTGCCGCCGCCGCCCTCGTGGCCGTCTCCTCCGGCGCCGCGAGCGCCGCCGAGGAGTACCGGATCTACGGCGGCTCGTACGCGAGTTACGCACAGTGCAACCAGGCCGGTTCGCTCACCGTCGGCCTGGGCCTGTACAGCCGCTACGAGTGCAACCCCAACGACAGTTCCAGCCGCTACCTCCTCTGGTACGTCGACTGACGGACGGCCCGCCCGGCCCCCTCACCCCTTTCCACCCCTCACATACCTCGTACCCCGCACACGAAGGGTTTGTCATGCACATGTCCAAAAGGACCCGTGCCCGCTGGTCCGCCTCGGCCGCCCTCCTGGCCGCTCTGGCCGGCGGCGCCGCCGCACTCGCCCCCGCCGCCCAGGCCGCCCCGGCCCCCGGCGGCGCCTCCGTCCAGTCCGCCGAGCGCAGCACCAGCGTCGTCTTCGCCAACAGCACGGGCCGCCAGCTGCTGCGCACCGGCTCCGGCCTGGACCACGGGTGCTGGTCCCGGGACGGCCTGCCCCCGGATGCCATCGCCAAGACCGTCTCCGCCTCCTGGAGCAGCGAGTCCTGCGGGTTCGCCACCGGCACCCAGGGTCACGTCACCTACAACATCGCCGGTACGGCCAAGGACGTGACCATCCGCTGGAACAACCCCTATGCGGGCAGCAACTCCTACAGCTGCGAGGCCCCCGAGGGCTACGAGTGCAGCCGCTCGGGCGGTGGCGGGAACAACGCCACCGTCAACTTCGCCCTGACGGCCAAGTCCACCGCCCGGCTCTCGGCCCTCTCACAGGCCGGAGCCCTCGCGGTCACCCCCGTGCGCAGTGTCCGCGTCACGGTGGTGAACCAATCCGGCGCCCTGCTTGCCCGGACCGGTGCGGGCCTGGACCACGGCATATGGAGCGGTGACAACCTGCCCCCGTCGGTCATGAACAACGGCGCGGTGGCCCGCTGGCAGAGCGAGTCCGACGGCTTCGCCACCGGGACGGAGGGCTCGGCCGAATACCAGATGTCCGGCGGCGGCAAGGTCGTCTTCCGCTGGGACAACCCCTTCTCCGGCGGCAACTCCTACGACTGCCAGGTTCCCGCGGGCCACTCCTGCGCCCGGGCCGGCGGCGGAGGCAAGAACGCCGACGTCGTCTTCACGGTCAACTGACCGCCGCCTCCCCGCCCCGCACGTCACCGGCACCCACCCGAATGAGGAACACCCCGATGCGCAAGCCCCTCGTCGCGGCACTCCTGTGCCTGCCCCTGCTGGCCGTGGCCGCTCCCGCCGCCCAGGCCGCCGACTCACGGCCCGAGACAGCCCCCGTCTCTGCCCTCCAGGTCCCCGTCCGCACGGTCGCCTGGGACCTGACCTCGACCAATTCCAACACCCTGCGCGCCCGCTACTCGGACTTCATCAGGTCGCTGCGCAACACCGGCACCATGGTGGGCGGTTCCGGTTCGGACGCCGTGTGGGAGACCAGCCGCGGCAATGAGGTCATCGCCGTCAACGCCACCTACACCTGGCAGGAGAACGGTCAGGACGTCAGGCGGACGGTCACGCTCTACCTCACCGCCAACAACCTCTACCTGCGGGGCTTCTCCACCGGCAACGCCGGAAACGTCGTCCAGTTCAGCCAGGTCGGGGAGCAGGAACCCTTCGACCTCGGCCATGCGCTCGGCCGCAACGCCATCGTTCTCCCCTACAGCGGGCGCTACGGGGGCAACCACAGCCTGGAGCACGGCGACACCCAGAGCAGGCAGCTGTGGATCACTCCGAACGGGGTGTGGGGCAACATGAACGCCCTGTGGGAGTTCGCCCGCGACGGAGGCGACGCGAACGCGATCCGCAACCACCTGGTCGCCGCGATCGCCCTGACCTCCGAGTCGGCCCGCTTCCGCAACATCGAGGGCACAGTGCGCCAAGCCCTCGGCGGCGGTACCTCCCTGACCGCCCAGGAAGCCGCCGAGGAGAACGACTGGGGGCGGGGCTCCCGGTGGATCTACCAGGAGCGCAACGGCTCCCGCCCGACGCCGACCGACATCGGCGGCGCCACCGTGACCACCTACGCCCAGGCGACGCACTACATCGCCATGCTGCGCAGCGACCAGAGGTAGCGGCGGACAGCGCACCGCCCCGTATGGGCCTCGTACGGGGCGGTGTCGTGCGGTAGCGCTTCGCCATGCCCCTACGCGCGGGGGCATCAGGCCTTTAGCCTCGCGGACGCCGTGGTTCAGACCTCGTCCGCCTCGACCACTGGGCCGTCCGAGCGTCTGACCGCACGGATCGCTCTCCCGCTCCGGCGCCGGCACCAGGCCCTCCTCGACCACGGCCGGCACAGCCTCGCCACCGGCCAGCTGCTGCGCATCGCCCTGGACGGCACCCGCGCCCAGCTCGTCAACGCCAGCCACCCCTGGCCGCTGCGGCTGCGCGAGGGCACAGTGAGCGAACTGAGCCTGGCCGTGGACCTGCCCTTCGGTGTCGCCCACCAGGGTCTCTACCGGGTCCAGGACCTTGACCTGCGACCCGGTGACCGGCTCCCGCTCTACACGGACGGAATGCAGGAACGCGACGCCGAAGGCGTCGACCTTCCCGGCCTCCTGCGCAAGACCGCCGAGGAGGACCCCCGCGAAGTGGTACGCGCCTTGGTCGGCGCTGTCACCGACGCCTACGAGGGCCGGCCGCCCGTGGACGATGCCACCGTCCTGTGCCTGGACTCGCACGGCGCCTACACCGCCAGCGGCACCCCCGCCTGAGCCGGGCCATGCCCGGCCGGGCAGGTTCGGGCACAGGGCTGGGCCCCGACCCGGGGGAGGTGGTCGGGGCCCAGCGGGCGTCACAGCCAGGAGGCTGCGCGCGGGGTGCGGTTCAGTGGCGGAGGGTGTCCTTGACGTCTTCCTTGGCCTGGCGGGCGTTGCCCTTGGCCTGGTCGGCGTGGCCGTCGGCGGTCATCCGCTGGTTGCCGGTCATGCGGCCCATGGCTTCCTTGGCCTTGCCCTTGGCCTGCTCGGCGTGGGCCTTGGTCTTCTCGGTGCCCGACATGGGGACCTCCTCGTGTAGTACCGGATTGGTCGTGACACTCCCGTGCTCGCGATCACCGCCCTCAAACGTCATGGCGCCATGCGGGCTTTTATGCGGTAGGTGCGTAGTCGTTTACGTAAATCTGCGGATGTCCCATGTCGCCCTCAGCGGCACCATGGCGGGCATGACCACACCAGAAGCGTTGCCCCCGGGCCTCAACTGGGTGACGGCCGACAGGGCCGCCGCTCTCTGGATGGTCAGACGTAGGTTCGTGCCTCAGGTGGCCTCCACCCACGGGGTGGGGACCAAGGAGCAGAAGAGTTACGGAACCTTGGGTGAGAGCACCTTCACCGTGTACTCCTACGCCGAGGTTCAGCGGGTGGTGGCGGAGCTTGAATCCGGTGAGGTGGTCCTAGACCCTTCCTGGCGGGTCGACACCAAGGAGGGGATAAGGGGTGCCCGGCGTGACACTCTGGCCACCTGCGGCTGCGTGGTGCTGATGCTCGCGGTAGTCATCGCCGTCGCCGTGCTGTCGAGCTGAGCCCGGACGCCGCGGGGCATGCCGATGGGCCTGTGCGGGCGCAGCCGGGGGCATTGAGACCCGTTGCTGTGCCCTGTCCGCGTCAGGCGTGGAGGCGGCTGTTGGTGCCGTCGTGGTGGTCGGCGGTGGGGTCGTCGAACCAGAAGTCGCCGGCGGCGAGGAGCGGAAAGAGTGGCTGGTGTGTGCGGGCAGGCCCACGCTGGCGGCGCGGGTGCCGTCGCCTCGTGCCGGGAGGGGGTGGGCAGCGGGGTCCCAACGGTCTAGCCGCCCCCAATTCCAGCAGTCCCGCATTCAACCGCATCAAGCACCTTCACCACCTGGATCAACACCATGATGCGCAACGGCTGACCCTGACCCGACGCATTCCAAACCTGGTAGTCGGCGGTCTCCCCTTCTCTTTGGCCTGGCCGAACTGCCCCAGCCCACCCGGCCCTAGCCCGCCACCTTTTGACCGCCCCGACTGACCGCCGGGATGTGTGAAGGCCTGGACCGCTCCGCGTTCCGAGCCCTCACGGCGCGTAGGTCAGTGCTTGAAGACGTCCTCGATCGCGTCATGTGGGTTGCCGAGCGGGCGGGGGCAACTGTGTCCGAGGACCGGGCGGAAGCGGCCCGGCCCGGCCCGGTTCGGCGGACGCGCCTCAGGCAGTGGGACGCCAGGAGTATCGGGGCTTCGTCACCCGGTGACGGTCAGGGTGACCGGGCCGCCGACGGAGGCCAGTCCCTGCGCGGTGGCGCAGGCGGTCAGGTCGGTGTTGGCCAGGACCTTGGTCTGGACGACCGTCGCTCCGGTGAACAGGCCGGAGCTCACCATGCCCGTCAGAACCAGGACGGTGGTCCCGTTGGGCTTGGCGTTGACCGCGAGGGTGCCCTAGACGCTCCAGTGCCGCACATCCCAACCACCGCTGCCCGCTACGTGATCCCGTGCCGGCCCCCCTGCTGCTCCCGATGCTCGGCCGCCACCCCCGAGCGAAGACCGCTGCCACCTCCCGGGCACCCGGGGCCGCGGACCACCGGGCCACCCCGGCCGCGGGCCGGTGCCGATCAGCATCAAGCTGACAAGCAAGCCGCCAGCTCAGACTCACGTACTGATGCGGTCATGGCCGGCGCGGCATGCCCGCCCTCACGAGTCCGCGGCCGTGGCGGCCGCGTTGGGCCTGAACACGGATGAGACCCGCAAGCTCACGGCCAGATACGGCGGTCGGAGCCTCTACCGCTGATCAACGAGTGGCCGTGACCGGAACGGTGGCGATGCTTGTCAGTGGACGCAGAATTCGTTGCCGGCCGGGTCCTGCAACACAGTCCAGGTCAGGCCGGGAATGCTGTGTTCGCCGACGACGCTCGCCCCCAGAGCGACCAGCCGCTCCACCTCCCGCGCCATGCCCGTGCCGGACGCGGCGGCGAAGTCGACGTGTACACGGTTCTTGCCGCGCCGCTCTTCGGCCACACGCTGGAAACCCAGCGCCAGAGGCTGCGCTTTGACGATGACGAAGTCGCCGTGGTCCTGGGCGATCTCGCCTCCCAACGCAGTGGCCCACCACTGGGCCAACTCCTGCGGTTCCGCACAGTCCACCGTAATCATCACTGCTGCCATAGTCATGATCGTCACCCTAACCACGACCACCGACACCCGCCGGTACCAACCGTTTCGCAGAGCTGCGGCCGACGACCTTCGAAGCTTTCGACGCGCTCACGTGGCTGCGACCGGCGCTTCCACGCCAGGCGTGGCCGGCTACCGCAGGGCCATCCCTTGCGCACCCCTCTCCAGGCAGCCCCGTTCGGGGGCCTTTCCCCAGCCCGGCCCCCACAGGGATTGACGGTCCGTCAAAGCCGTCACCGCCATCTGTGTGACCTCGCCGCCTCCTCTGCCCTGCTCTGCCCCGACCGAGCCGGTCACCGGTCACCTCACCTGGGTGACGCTGGCCGGTCCCGCTGGTTTCCAGGCTCCCCCCGCCCGGCAACGGCCCACCCGAGCCGAGTGACCTCGTCGGGTATGCCGTATGATTGATCTTGAGTCCGCAGCTTCACCAGTTGCCGGGCCTGGCGTTGGTGGTCCAAGGAAAGACACCCCACTTCCCGTGGGGGGATGCAGGTGCAAGGCCTGCCCAGCGCTCCACAAGGTCTCGTCTCCTTCCAGAGGAAGGAGACGAGACCTTCCTCGTTCCGGAGACGGGCCGGGTGTCCTGCCGGCCACCCCTCCCGATCGCGCAGGCAGCGCCTCGACCGGCGCACCGCTTAGGGCGGTGCGAGCGCGGGCGGCGCGCAGCGGTCTCCTTGCCCGGTGCCGGGCGTGTCTTGCCGGGGGGCGGGGCCGGGAGGGCCGCTGGTGGTTGGAGGTGAGCAGGTTCCCCCTGCTGCGTCCCGGCGGCTCTCCCGGTTGCCGCGCGCATACCCCGTACCTGGGATTTTTACCGCGCACTGGGTGCCTGCGGACCCGACGGTAAAACGGCGGCGGCCTGCCCCCGCTCTGGGGACGGGCCGCCGCCGTTGTACCGCTGCGCTGGTGTGAAAGTGACGTCGGCTGGTGCTGCTACCAGCGGTACCAGCGTCCGCTGCCGCCCTTGGGTCGGGCGACGAAGCCGATGAGCCACAGCACCAGGACGGCGATGGCGACCCACCAGAGGATCTTCACCGCGAATCCCGCGCCGAAGAGGATCAGAGCCAGCAGAAGAACGAGAAGCAGGGGAACCATAGTTATCAACCTCCGAGCCCTCGCTTGCCCTGCTCCTGCCCGCCCATGCGTTCGATCTTATGCGTTTCTTATCCCGACATCCGGGCACGAGAGACCGCCGCATCGCATCGCACCGCACTGTGCCGTGCCGGACCGGCCGGGCCGTGACCGGGGTGGTATCACTCGGGGGGCTCGGTGTGTGCCCCGGGAACGACGACGCGTCCTTCGCCTGTGGCGTACGGGGTGGACGCCTCGATGCCGGCGGTCGAGTTGTTGCCCGGCTGCCAGCCCACGCCGAGATCGAGTCCCCGCGGGGGCGACGGTCGCTTCACAGGTGCTGGCCACCCCCGGGGGCGTGATGCGCCGGTTCCGCCTCGATGACCGGTGGCCGGCCCTGGCCGACGGCCTGACGGGTTGTCCGGCTGGTCCACCGACGAGGACGCCAACGCACTGGCGGATTTGCGGCGGGGGAGTTCGGGGCGTCGCTGCGCCGGCTGACCTCCCCCGGCACGGGGCCGTTGGCGGTGCCGGGGGAGGTGCGGGTGGCGGAGCGGTCCCGTTTCGGGTCGGGAGGCCTGCGCCTCACCCGGCTTGGCGGGCCGGTCTGCGAAAGGGGCCCGCCAGGAGTGGGCCCCTTGGGCAGGCGGCGCACTCTCATATGGACGCACCATGCCGGGCATGACCACCAACGTCGAGTTCGGTCTTGACGTGTCGACGGGCAGGGCGGTCCTGGGCTGCCCCTCGACTGTCCCAACCCCGAGCGCAACCGGTACCTGATCTATGTGGCCCGCCGCCACGGCCTGGCCGCCGCCGGCCGGCGCCCGAAACCGATCGGGTGACGTCCGAAGGCACGGGCATGTCGGCCGTGCACTCTCCGCACCTGCGGGCGAGGCTGGAGGCCCATGAACACCTCACCCGTGCCCGACACCCGGTTGGACGAGCGCTACAGCGACGAGGAGGCGGCCGCCGTCCCGTGGCCGACGGCCGTGGCGGAGCTGACCGCGGCCGAGCTGTACTGGCTCACGACGGTACGTCCCGACGCGCGCCCGCACGTCACGCCGCTCATCGGTGTCTGGGCGGACGGCGCGCTTCACTTCTGCACGGGTCCGTCCGAGCGCAAGGCCGAGAACCTCCGCGGCAATCCGAACGTCGCGCTCACCACCGGAAGCAACTCCCTCCACGGGGGCCTCGACCTGGTCGTCGAGGGCGAGGCGGTGAGGGTGACCGACGCCGGACGGTTGCGTGCGCTCGCCGCGGCGTGGGAGGCGAAGTACGGCGCGGAATGGCACTTCGACGTCGGCGACGGCGTCTTCGTCAACCCCGGTGCCGGGGAGGCGGTGGTCTTCGCGGTCGCCCCGCGCACGGTCTTCGGCTTCGGCAAGGCCCCGTACAGCCAGACCCGCTGGCGCTTCGCCTGAGCTTCGGCGCCGGGCGGGTCCAGGGCACGCGCGACACAGCGCTAGAGGCTGAGAGCGTCCTCGGCGTTGTCCATCCAGGCCGTCACGGAGTTCTTGTCGGGCGAGACGTACAGACCGGGAGTCGACGCCTTCAGCGGGGTCTGCTCCAGGTCCGACTCCGTGTTCATGGTCAGCCCGATCGAGTTGACGGTCTTGCCCTTGCCGTCGTTGGCGCCGCCCATCAGCCCAGCGTACGCCGACTCCCCCGGGTCGAGCCTGATCGCGTCCTCGACGCCGGGAGCCGTGCCGCGCTCGGTGGCCTGGCCGGCCAGGTCCCCGAAGGCCACGATCGGATGCCCCAGTGCCCTGCACGCCTTGGTGCCCTTGTTGGTGATCTTCAGCAGGTAGCTGCTCGTCGTGGGCTCCGCCAGGGTCGCGGTGAACTTCACGTCGAACGTGCTGCACGGGAAGACGTCGAAGCCGGGATCGGTGGAGGGCTTCGTCGGCTTCGGCAGCTTCGGCAGCTTCGCCGGCTTCGCCGGCTTCGACGTCGTCGACGGCTTGGCCGACGCGGTCGGCTTGGCCGGCGTCGGCGGTGCGGCCGGCGTGGCGGACTTCGCCGGGCTCGCGGACGACCCGCCGGCCCCGCCCCCCGCGGTGTCCTCGGAGGGTCCACAGGCAGTCAGGGCGGCCAGTGCGGATACGGCGGCGAGGACGGCAGCGGCTCTGCGTACGGTGCTCATGGTGTGGTTCCCCCCGATGAGAAGCGCGAAGTGCGCCGGCTGGACTGGGCCTGAGGATGCGAGCTGAGCACCAGCGTCCCGCAGAACCTTCACAGGTTGATGACGGTGTGTTGCCGAGTCCACCACGATCACCTCGGCGCGCCGCGCCCGCGGCGTGAGCCAGTGCCGCCTCAGGCAACGTTCGCCCCCTCCTCGTGTGCTGTTCGTGAGGGCCGGTGCTCAGGTCCGGGGAGCGATCTCTTCGAGGTCGTCGACGGTGCCGGACATGACGGCCCGGAGCGTGCGGTGAGGTGCTCTGCGGGCCAGTCCCACCACCAGGCGAGGTCGACAGACGGGCGATGTCGTCGTTGTGGCGGGTGCGGATGAGTACGGCCGGGCTGCCACCGACGATGCCCCCTGGCCGACACGGTCGCCGCCGCCCTCACGCTCGTCACGAGCAGCTGCTGATCCCCACCGCACCACAGCCAGCCACCGAGGAGGAATCATGATGGAACGCGTGTACCTCAACAACCGCAGCGGCGAGCGCCGCATCCTCGTCAAGTTCGACGAAGCCGTCCTGGTGAAGGTCTCGGCTATGTGGAGTCCTGCGGTGCCGGATGACATCGCGACACCCCGTTGTCGGTGCCCGCTGTGAGGATCACCGGCATGGAGATCAAACATGTCGACTGGCGGAACTTTCTGGCCCGGTGGAGCGAGGAGTGGGCGGACGCGCACGGTGACGTTGAAGAGCTGAGCCCCGACGACGTCGCAGCATGGCAGGGCAGATGGCTCGGCGTCGATCCGGCCACCGAGGCAGACGTCGCTGCGATGGAGAACCGGCTCGGCCGCGCGATGCCGCCCTCCTACCGCGAGTTCCTGCGGGTCAGCGACGGCTGGCGGCACGCCGGCGCCTTCGTGTGGAAACTGGCCGGCACCCGCGAGGCGCACTGGCACGACGACGCGATGGGCCTCGGCGAGGATTTCGACGAATTTTGGGGCGAGGAGGACAACCCCGAGGAGGTGCGGGCGCAGGTGGGCCTGTGGTCCCGGGCGCTGCAACTGGACGTCGAGTCGGATATCACCTTCGTGCTACTCGACCCGCAGGACGTGGGACCGGATGGCGAGTGGGCGGTGCGGGTGTGGGCTTCCTGGCGGGCCGAGGGGGACCCTGAGCGGTATCCGTCGTTCGCGGCGTTCATGGTCGCCATGCACCAGGAGTTCCACGCGCACGCGCCCGGCCGGGACGGCGAGGACGGCCCCGCATTCGTCAACGGGACGACCCGGGCCCAGGACGCCGCCGTATCCCGGGCCCGGACCGCAGCACTGCGCGGCCGGCACGAAGAGGCGGCCGCCCTGCTGGAGGAAGCGCAGAAGTACGGCCGGCCGTACGCGCTCGAACTCCTGAATCAGATAGCGCAGCTGGAGGGATCGCGTGGGTGCGGGGTCCAGCCCCCGCACCCCGACAACCCACGCTTCCTCAGCGAACAGCTCCCCTTGACGGCCGCCGATCTGCTGAACAGGGGCCGGCCCGCGGAGGACTGGCACTACTCCGACCCTGCCATCTTCCCCGACACCACCCGGGCCGCAGCTGACATCCAGCGCGCCGTACGCGAGGGGGCGTACCGCTACCGGCCCGGCGGAGCGTTCGGCGCGGCCGTCCACGAGGCCCGCGAGCAGGCCCGGTGGGGCGACACCGATGCCGCCTGGCACATTCTGCGTGCCGCGATCCCGTTGTGGGAGCCGCTCGGCCCGGGCCACATCGCGCCGGTGGGCCTGCTCGCTGACCCGCTGCTCGCCCCTGTACTGACCGCGGAACGGCGCCTTGATCCGCCCCTGGTTCTGGCCCACCCTCGACGGGCCCGCGCGCGGGGGCGAGGGGGACATTTCCGGTCCGGTCGAATTCATCGGGACCCGCTATCACCCCGAGTCCCACTTCTGGCCGCTGCAACTGGTCGAGAGCGCGCTCGTGCTGACCCTCGCCGCCGCCGCGATCGTCTCGGCCTTCGCGCTCCTGCGCCGCCGGCACCGCTGACCGCTGCAACATGGAGACGTCGTGACCGACAGCGCTTGACGTGTACCGCTTGTGTGTACCGGCGGTACACACAAGCGGTACAGAGCAGTTCTCGCAACTGGTTGTATCTACGAGACCCACAAACGGAATCATCACTGCCGCCACCCACTGTTCTGTTGGTCCAACCAGTCCCGAGGCCGGGGCCAGCGGGGTTAGCTGCTGCTGATCATCATGTACGCCTCTCCGGGGCCGGGAGGGCGGCTCCAGGAGAGCGACTCGAAGGTGTGCAGCCGGCCCTCGGTGAGGGCGAGGCAGGGTGACACCGTGGAGGCGGGCGATGGCGTCCAGGACGCGGGCTGCCGCCGCGGCCTGGCCGTCCCCGTCGGGGGCATCGAACCCGAGGGTGGCCGAGGTCAGTTCGGCAGGTACGTCGCCGACGGTGGCTTCGAGCGTCCCGGCGCGCACGGTGAACGCGTAGCGCAGGGTGCCACCCTTGGCGGCCGACATGTGGAAGAGCGCGATGCCCTGGCGCCACTCGTGCCAGATCACGATCGCCCACCCTCCGCCGGCCGAGGCGGCCGGCGCGGGAGAGACGAAGCGCGCGGTGTCGAATCCTGCGGAAGGGTCCTGTTCGAAGGCGAAACTCCAGCCCGACCCGGCCCGTCCGACGCTGAGAAGCGCCTTGTCGTCGTAGCTGGAGAAGACCTGCTGGCCGGATCGGTGGTGCCGGGTGACATCCCACTGCCGCAGGGGCGGGGAGAGCACCGTGCCGGGCGATGAGCCGAGCAGCGCGGGCAGCTCGTCCGGGGCTACGCCTTCGACGAGGATCATCCGGTAGTCGCTGACCGATGTCTGCCAGGGCCGCAGCCCGCCGGGCCGGACGAGCCACGACAGGCCGTCGGGGTTCCGGTCGCCGGCGGGAACCGGGGCCGGGCCGCTCTCGCCGCCGCGCGGGGTCCGCAGGAGTTCGAGGACGAGGGCAGCCGAGATGAGCCCGACCGCGGTGACGGCCGCTGCCATGGCGGGTACCGTGCGTCCGATCATCAGGCCGGCCATGGCGCCGACCGCGATGCCGAGGAGGGCGTAACTCACCGCCACCGGCCCGATCACCTGGTAGACGGCGAGGTCGTTCCACTGAAGCGGATACCAGGTGCTCACCGATTCCCGCCGGATCCAGGCGGCGAGGAGCACGAACGCGGGGAGGACGAGGAGTACGCCGGCGACCGGCACCGCCAGCTTGGCGCCGAGCCAGCGGGCCGGACTGACCGATTGGGTCCACTGGAGTCGGTAGGTCCCCGATCCCAGCTCGCGCCCGATCAGCGGGCCCGCGACGAACGCGCCCAGGAGCAGGGGCAGTACCCCCGTTCCGAGCCCGATGTAGTTGAACATCTTGTTGACGTACAGGCTGCGGGAGAGGAAGCCGCGGACTTGGATGCCGCATCCGGGCACCGTGTTCTCCACCTTGCAGCCGGTCGCGGCCAGATCCTCGGCCAGTGACTGGACGTAGGCCGGCGGGCAGGGCTATGGCGGCCAGCATTTCGGTCAGCAGCCCCGAGGCCCGCTGGTGCATGCAGGCGGCCCGCAGTCGGGCTCACGGCGCCCGCCGCCGCGGCGGCAACGACGGCTTCCGGGTCAGCGGCGAGGTACCAGCGCATCAGATCCAGGGCGCCCGTTTCGCCGGTGATCTGTTCCGTGCTGGTCGTCATGTCGCCGCCCGGTTCCGCCGCGGGCCTGGCCGGGACGGCCACGATCCAGTTCAGGACCGTGCTCCGGTGCCGCGGCATGCTCAGGCGCGGCACCTCAGTACGGCGCGTCTTCCGTAAGTGGCGCGCCTGAGACGGGCGGTGCGGGGCTCCGGCCCCGTGCGCTCAGCCGCCCATCGCCTCGCAGTACCGCTTCAGCCCGGCCGCCTCCATGTCGACGTACCGGCGAGTCAGCTTGCCGTACGCCAGCGCGAGCAGCGGCGCCATGAAACCCTTCTGCTGCAGGCCGAGCACGACGCGGGACCGGCCCGCGCCGAGCGGCTCGATCTGGTGCGTACTGATCGTGGTGAACACCGGATTCTGGGAGCGCCACTCGAAGCTGCGCCCGGCCTCCATCTCGGTGACCTGCCACACCTCGGTCGCCAGCTTGAGCTGCCGGACCTCCGCCTCGCTCCCGACCGCCACCGGGCCGCCGGACAACAGCCGTACGCTCGTCTTCGACACCGTCCAGCGAGGCCAGCCCTCGATGTCGGCCAGCACCTCCCACACCCGCTCCGGTGATGCCGCGACATCCACCGTCACCCTGTACCGCACGCGCGTTCCCTTCTTCGGAGCCGATCCCCCACGGTACGGCCAGTCGCGTGGTGACGTTCACTCAGCACGTTCTTCCTGTTCGAAGGTCCGGAGCAGGTCGGCCGCGACGCTCACCACGATCGTGGCGGGTTCCTTGCCCGTGATCTCCGTGATTCCGATGGGGGTTTTGATCCGAGCGATGGCGGCGGTGTCACGCTCCTGGCCTGAGGGTGCGCAGTTTGGCTGAGTGGGTTGTTGACTGGCTGACTCACTGAATCTGCGCCAGGAAGCCACGCTGCAAGTCGTCTGGCGCTCCTAGCTTCGGGTCCGGCTGCCCCTCGCGCTCCCGGTGCCGCCAGGCGGCTCATAGCCGCCCCGCGGCTCAACTGGCCGACGGACGCAGCGGGTGAGCGCTTCAGTTGGCGAGTCGGTTCGTGGAAACCAGCCATCGCCAGCGTCGACGCTCCGTCGCGAGGGTGGCGGCGGCCAGCAGGGTCACGGGGACCGCCGCCCAGGTGGGCCAGGCCAGCCACGAGGAGACCACGGCCGCGGCGAGTTGGAGCAGCACCAGCAGGATCGTGGCCCAGCCCGGCACAGCGATGATCACGTTGGCTTTGTCCCCCGGGGTGGAGAACAACGTCGGAAGGCCGATCAGGGCCACCACGGACAGGGCGGCAAGCAGCCATGAGTGGCTGGCCAGGGCCCAGGGTGTGGCCACCCACGCGATGAGTTCCATCGCGAAGCGCAGGGCGGACGCAGCACGGTCGTCCGGGCGTCTTGAGGTCATTGCCTCACCAGCAGCGTCGGTCACCTGCGGACGATGTCACGGCGCGCGGCTGACTGCCAGGGGTTTGGGATGCCGCCGTTGCACCATCGCTTCCCGATGTGCCCCGTACTACTGGGGATGCGCGACAGCTGACCGCTTCAATTGGCGAAACCCGCTACCTGAGCCGCTCAGTCACACCACTGGCCGTACGGCGTCCGCCGCCGGGCCGCGCGGTTCAGCGCGGTCCAGGCCGGGGGCCTCGGCGTCGGTCAGGAGGTCGCCGGGTTGGGGCAGCGGCGGCAGGGGTGCGGCCGCCTGGGGTAGACGAGGGTCTGCGCGCGGTCGTAGAGGAGTGGGCGCTTGCCGGGGTTGGGCGCGCGCACCTGGGCCCGGAAGCTGTGGACGTGTTGCGCCGCTGGGCTTTCAGAGAGATTCCGGTGATGGTGGCGATTGAAGCAGGCCCTGTCGACCGTGGGGAAGCGGATCTTTCGGCGGGCGCGCGAGGCCCCCGTCGTGCGCGTGGATGTGACCGCTGACGACCTGGTGCCGTTGATGTGCGGCATCGTTTACGCCGTGAGCGTCCTCGCGGCCCTCGCGGCCCGGGCGAAGACCGCTTGCCGCTGCCTGGCCGCGCTGCCGGTAGGCGTACTCGTCGACCGAGTCGCCCCGTGGTCGACGGGGGCGGGTGGTTGACGCAGACGCAATTCTTTCGCGTTAAGCTGGGCGTATGAGTGCCCGACCCACCTCGCGCCCCGGCGGGCGCAGCGCCCGCGTCCAGCAGTCCGTGCACCAGGCCGTCCGTGATCTGGAGGCAGAGGTGGGCCGGGACGCGCTCACCGTGCCGCTGATCGCAGCCCGCGCGGGAGTGACGCCGTCCACCATCTACCGGCGCTGGGGGGACCTGCGGGAGCTGCTGTCGGACGTGGCCGTCGAACGGTTGCGCCCCGATGCCCCGCCGGCCGACCACGGTGACCTGCGGGCGGACCTGGCGGCGTGGGCGGTGCAGTTCGCGGAGGAGATGTCTTCCATGGCGGGCCGCACGTACGTCCGCGACGCCCTGCTGGGGGATCCCGAGCAGGGCAATGCGCTGCGCTGCTCCGACTACGCCGCCGAGCAGCTGAAGGCCATTGGGGTGCGCGCGGCCGGGCGCGGGGAGGCCGTGCCCGAGGTGGAGACCCTGCTGGACGCCGTCGTCGCCCCCCTCCTGTACCGCATCCTGTTCCGCCCCTCGGACCTGTCGTCGGCCTACACCGACCGTCTCGTGGCGGCGGTGCTCGGCCCAAGGCCGGCCTCGGGCGGCTAAAAGCTAAACGTTTGCTTTTCGAGGGGCGTGAGGCCTACTCTCACCTACGACCAACAAACGCAAAAAAATTTGCGTTTGTTGGTCGTAGGTGAGACGTGTCCCTGCCCGCCCCACAGAAAGGACCCGCCGGTGGACACCGCCACGCCCCGTCCGGCCGACTCCCGCGCCAGCACGGGTTGGAACCTCGGCGATCTCGTCGTGCGACGCGTCGACGAGGTCGAACTGCCCCGCCAGACCGGGCCCTGGCTGCTGCCGGACGCGACCCGGGAGGTTCTGGACGAGGCACCGTGGCTGCGCCCCGACTTCGCCGACGCCGACGTGCCGCGGCTGGCGAGCCACAGCTTCGCCGTGGAGGCCGGCGGGCTGCGGATCGTCGTCGACACCGGCATCGGCAACGACAAGCCGCGGGCCAACCCCGCCTGGAACGGCCTTCGCACCGACTTCCCCCAGCGCCTTGCAGCAGCCGGCTTCCCGCCCGAGTCCGTGGACCTGGTGATCACCACCCACCTGCACACCGATCACGTCGGCTGGAACACCCGCCTCACCGGCGGGGACTGGGTACCCACCTTCCCCAACGCCCGCTACCTCGCGAGCCGCACCGAGTGGGACCACTGGGCCACCGCCGACCTGGACGAGCCCCGACGCCAGATGTTCCGCGACTCCGTCACCCCCGTCCGCGACGCCGCACAGTACGACCTCGTGGACGTCCCCGCGCGAGGGCACGAGGTGGCCCCCGGCGTCCTCCTCCTCCCCGCCCCGGGCCACACCCCGGGACAAGTCGCCGTGGAACTGCGCGGCAGCGACCGCCGCGCGCTGATCACCGGCGACAGCATCCACCACCCCGTCCAGCTGTCCCACCCCCACGTGAACAGCTGCGTCGACATCGACCCCGCCCAGGCCGTCCGCACCCGCGCCCGGCTCCTGGACGCTCTGGCGGACACCGACGCGCTGCTCCTGGGTACCCACTTCCCGCAGCCCACCGGTGGCACCGTCCGCCGGGAGAACGGCCGCTACCGGCTCCTCGCCGAGCACGGCGCCGAGCTCCCCGCCGGCGCGGCCTGACCGCGCGGCCCGTCCGCCGCACGGTCCGTCCGCCGCACGGTCCGTCCGCCGGACGAACCGTGCGCGCCGGACGAACCGTGCGCGCCCGACCCGGCGCGAGCCGCCGGCCGCCGCCCCATCGGCCTTCCGGGCGTCGGCCACGCCACCGCTCCCCCCTCCACCGAAAGGCAGAACCCCATGGCCGCTGACGAACTCACCCCGCCCGAGGCCGCCCGCTGGGCCGCCCGAACCGGCCTGGTCCTCCCCGCCGAGCGCCACGCAGCCGTCGCCGCGGTCGCCAACCACATCCACAGCGTCGTCAAGGTCCTGCACGAGCTGGACTTCGCGGACGTCCCGCCCGCCGCCGCCTACCGCGCCGCACAGCACGAGGAAGAAAAGCGCGATGCAACCGTATGAACTGCCCCTCGCCGCCGCCGCGGACGCGATACGCGCCCGGCGGCTGTCCCCCGTCGAACTGGTCGATTCCGTCCTCGACCGCATCGAGGAGGCGGACCCCCACCTCGGCGCCTACGTCACGGTCACGGCGGAGCAGGCGCGCCGGGCGGCCGGCGAAGCCGCACACGAAGTGGCGCAGGGCCGCCACCGGGGACCCCTGCACGGCATCCCGATGGGGCTCAAAGACCTGATCGACGTCGAGGGGATGGCCACCACCGCCAGCTCCCGGGTCCGCGCCGGCCACCGCGCAACAGCGGACAGCACGGTCGCCGCCCGGCTGGGCGCGGCCGGTGCGATCCTGCTCGGCAAGACCCACACCCACGAATTCGCGTTCGGCCTGACCACCCCGCAGACCCGAAACGCCCGCCACCGCGGCCGGGTCGCCGACGGCTCCAGCGGCGGTTCCGCGGTCGCCGTGGCCTCGGGCACCGCCACCTTCGCCCTGGGCACCGACACCGGCGGGTCCATCCGGGTGCCCGCCGCGCTCAACGGGGTCGTCGGCCTCAAGCCGACCTACGGGCTCGTCCCCCGTCACGGCGTCACCTCCCTGTCCTGGTCGCTGGACCACGTCGGCCCGATCACCCGCACCGTCGAGGACGCCGCCCTGGTCCTGACCGCGCTGGCCGGACACGACCCGCGCGACCCCGCCTCGCTGTCCGTGTCCGCCGCGGACTACCGGCCCGGTGCCGGGACGGACCTGACCGGGCTACGCATCGGCCTGCCGCGCACCTACTACTTCGACCACGTCCACCCGCGGGTGGAGACCGCCGTCCGGGACGCCGTCGCACAACTGGAAGCCCTGGGCGCGCGGCTCGTCGAAGTCGACATCCCGATGACCCGCTACATCCAGGCCACCCAGTGGGGCCTGATGGTGCCCGAAGCCGGCGCCTACCACGAGCGCAGTCTGCGCGCGGTCCCCGAGCGGTACCAGGAGGACGTCCGCATCCTCCTGGAGGCGAGCGAGCTGATGAGCGCCGGTGACTACCTGCGCGCCCAGCGCTCCCGCACGCTCATGCGCGCGCGGTGGGCACGGATGCTGGAGGAGGTCGACGTGATCGCCGCCCCGAGTGTCCCCCTGCCCGCGGTCCGGGTTGACGAGGAGACCGTCACCTGGCCCGACGGCACCACCGAGAGCGTCTCCGACGCCTACGTACGCCTCTGCGCCCCCGCCAACATCACCGGAGTGCCCGCCCTGACCGTTCCGGTCGGCCACGACGAGGCGGGCCTGCCCATCGGCATGCAGCTGCTCGGCCGGCCCCTCGGAGAACCCACGCTCCTGCGGGTCGGCCACGCATACGAGCAGACACAGCCCGCCCGGGCACTCGCCACCTCCGGCTGACCTTCCCGGCTACCCGGCCACCGCACCCGGGGGCTCGGCGGCGTGTTTCCCGGTCTGTGCTGGTAGGCACCTCCAGGTCGCCTATGTGTTCCCAGCAGCGGGAGGCGGCTTCGGTGCCGCGGTGCCCGGTCCCGTGTTCGTGCGTCGGCCTCGAGTCGGCGGGCTTTTTTCGTGGTGGAGGACGTGCGGCTCGGGGTACGCGGCCCGGTGCGATGATCCCGCGGGGTTTCCTCCTCGCCGGGTGGCGAGCACTTGATGGCCGGCGTGTCAAGACTCGAATCGTCGTGGCTGTCGTGCCGGCGGGCCCCGCGACACCCTTTTCTTAGGCGCCACCCCGTCACCACCTGCAAGTCAGTACCGGTTCCGGTGCTGCGGGACCCGCAGGGCCGGGACAACGCATCCCCCCTCTACTAAGGAGTAACTGTGAATCCGACCTGTCGACTGCTCCGGACGCTGCCCGTGCTCGCTGCGGCTGCCGCAGCCTTCGTTCTGCCCGCCATGACCTCGTCGGCCTCGGCGGCGACTACGACCTCTGCCGTGCAGGAGAAGGGTAAGCCGAAGCCCAAGCCGCAGGTCTGTACGAGTACCGAGAGCTCCTCGTCGGTGGTGTCGGTCGGTGAGTGCTCGACCACCACCACGATCTCGTGCGTGAAGGGCCAGACGCCGGTGATCTCCACCAAGACGGTGTGCACGGCCGACCCGGCCAGCCTGAAGTGACCGGGCTCCGTCCGCGACCTCCTCATCCCCTCTTCCAAGGAGTGCCACCCATGAACACGACCGCTCGACTCCTCCGGACGCTGCCCGTACTCGCGGCTGCCACCACCGTCTTCGTCCTGCCTGTCACCACCTCATCGGCCAGCGCGGCTCCCCACACCGTCTCCTCCGCCATATCGGACAAGTCCAAGCCGAAGCCGGCGCTGGTGGACACCGGCAAGTGCACCCAGGGCGGCTCCGACGAGACGCATGCCAACGCCGGCGGCAGGAAGGTGACCACGATCCTGACCTGCACCAAAGCGGGCGCCGCGCCGGCGGTGACGACGGTCGTGGAGCGGCCCACCCCACCGACCCGTCCCACCCCGCCGATTCCCCCCACGGGTCCGATCAAGGGGCAGTGGGACCGGTGACACTCGTGTATTGCGCAGGATGGTCGGGCGATGTGCCGTTCCCCTCGTCGTAGTGTCGGCTGTCAGTAGAGCTGCGAAGTCGTCAGGCTTATGACCTGGGGTTGTGCAGTGCGGCTGAGTGGGTTGCCGACTGGCTGGCTCACTGAATCTGCGCAGAGTCTGGGGCGTGCAGCTGTTTGACCTGCGTAGTTCCTAGGACTGGGTCTAGCTGCGCAGGTCGGTGGAGTACTGCGCAGTTTCACTGATCGCCGACACCTGTGTCGTTGGTCAGTGAATCTGCGCAGTAGGCACGTTTCTGACCTGGGGATGTGCAGGTTGACTGAGCGAGTTGGGGGCTGTGCTGGCTCACTGAATCTGCTCAGAGTCTGGGCATGATAGCTGTCTGACCTGCGGTGTTTCTGGGACCGGGCCTGGTTGCGCAGGTCATTTGGTTGCTGCGCAGTTTCACTGGTCCTTGGTATGTGGCCAGGGGGTGTCGCTGCGCTTGGGTGGGGCCTGGGGTGAGTTGCGTCGGTTCTCAGTGAAACCAGGTGTGTCTCGTCCGTTCCCTGACGTGGATCGTCAGGCACGATGGCGCCTCGGGAGAAGCGTCGAAGGTGGCAGCTGTGGGGTCTCGTCGATTCTGGTTGCGGGTGGGCGTCGTCGCCCTGTTGCTGGCTGCAGTTGCTGTAGCCGTCGCTGTACCTGGTGTGGGCAAGTGGATCGTGGCTGCAGTCCTCGCGGGTCTCGCCTCAGCTCTCGGCGGGATCGTGGCTCGTGGCGCCGATAAGGCCATCATGCGTGGTCGAGATGCCGTACTGGTCCCTACACCGCAAGCTCCGCTCACTGTGCGGACTGAACAGGAGATGATCCTTGTAGGACATGTTGGCCCTCTTCCCGAGGATCTGACAGCGGTGCGTTCCCTGGACTTGGTGAGCATCCACGAGTGTGTCGTGCGCGTGTTTGTCGAAGCTGCCGTTGATCGTGCTGTGATCCTCACCAAGCTCGACGTGCAGGTGCAGTCACGTTGCACCCCGCCCCCGATCGGCTACGTGTTCCGGCTGAAGGATGAACTGAACGATTCCTATTTCGAGATTCCAAAGGAGCGTACCTTCGAGGTGGATCTCGGCGGTCCAACGCCTGTGGTGAGGCCGGCCGAGGGTGTGCCGGACTTCCCGTACGGGGTCTCGCATCTGGAACCCGAGCGTTTCATCCTGAGGGCTTCTGCCAGTACGCCAGGAGATTTCAGTTGGCGCGTCGGTGTCCATTGGATTTGCAAGGGCGAGTCAGGGGTCGTCGTCGCTGAGCAGGAAGGACAGCCCTTCCGACTGGTGAGCCTTGGGCCGTCCGAACTGTGATCGATAGCCATCTGGCCTTGGTGGGTGGCCTGGGGTGGGCTCGGTGTGGCGGTTTCTGGGCGTCATCTGGCTCGTTGTCTGCGGCTGGTGGTCTGGGGTGGGGGTGGTTGGTAGCCGAGTTGCGTGAGTTCGATGGTGTCTGGTCGGTGGCCGGGGGTGGGCTTGGTGTGGTGGCGGTAGGCGGTGGGGTGGTCGGGGTGGCGTGGGGTGTGCCGGATGAAGTGGGAGAGGTCTTCGGGGTAGTAGGTGGGGTCTTGGAGCCACCGGCGGTTCAGACTCCGGGCGACGACTTCGTGGAAGGGGTGGGGTTGGCCGGGCCGGGTGCGGTGGTAGCGGGCTGAGGGCCGCCGGACGAGGAGCCCGGCCAGGGTGATGGTTTCGGGGTAGGTGATCGCTTCGCGGGCCAGGACTTCCCACATGGAGGTGTCCTTCCCGTTGCCGATGAGTCGGGCGCGGGCGGGCCAGATTCGTTCGGCCTTGGGGGCGTGGCGGCGCCAGTGTTCGGTGAGCCCGGCTGCCTGGGTGATGGCCTCGTCGGCGTCTGGTCCCCAGCGGCGTACCAGCCGCAGGTGGGCGTGGTGTGCGAGGACGATCTCGGGAGTCTTGTGCAGGAGGACGTGGGTGTGGGGGACGGTCATGTCCTGAAGGGTGTGGGGGCCCAGTGCCCAGGTGCGGTGCCGGCCGCACACGAGGTGCTGGTGGGGGAGGTAGCGCAGGACGGGGCGGGTTTGCCCGGTGCGGGCGATGGTGCAGTGAGGGCATCCGGTGACGGCCGGCAGGTCGGAGGGGCGCATGGTGCCGCCTGGACGTGTCGCGGTGGCGGGACCGCGGTCCTGGTGTCCTTGCCAGCAGGGCAGGGCGTGAGCGAGGTGAGCCTCGGGGATGCCGGTGTACTGGCTGACGCGAGTGCGTGCGCTGGCGTTGAGGTAAAGCTCGGTGGGCGCGTGAGGGCCGTGGATCCGTTGGCGGTCTGGGGAGATCTTGGGGCGGCGTATGCGCAGCCCGTCGAGGAGCTCGGTCGTGGTGAGGCGGTGCGCCCTGGCGAGGCGTTCGAGGAATGAGGCGTTGGTTTCGAAGGCCAGGGGCCTGATGGGGAACAGCGCCTGGTGGGACAGGTCCGGCAGCGCTCGGGGCATGTCAGCGCCGCCTTTGGGTGCCGGGGGTGTGTTCGGCGAGTTCGTCGAGGTCGATGTCGTTGAGGAGCTGCTTGGTGATCTTCTCGGTGCCGTCGAGGATGGCGGCGATCGCTGCTTCCCGTACGAGGGCGGACAAGCTTCCGATGCGGCCGCCGGTGCGGTGGTGGAGATAGGGGGCGTGCCGGACCAGTGCGCCCTTGTGGTGGGCTTCCAGTCGCAGCGCCTGGTCCATGCCCTGGATCAGTCCTTCCCAGGCTGTGCGCTGGGCGGGGCTGCCGTGTGGCAGGGGAGGGTTGCGGACGGTCTTGAAGCGGCCGGCGATCTGGGTGCCGCGGACTCCGGTCAGCAGGGGTGAGGCGTCGAGGGCGACGCCCGCGTAGACGAACGTCGCGGGGATGCGTTCGCTGAGGTGTTTCATCTGGTCGGAGGTCTCGGCGCCGTTGCGGGTCCGGGTGTTGAGGAGGTGGACGTCGTCGACCAGGACGAGCCGGGTGCCGAGCTGGTGCAGGGTGGCGCAGACGATGTCGGTGATGCGGGCCTGGTTCATGCTTGTGGTGATGGGCAGGTCGAGGAATCGGGCCAGTTCGGATACGAGCATCTTCGGGGTCGCGGCCGGTGGGACGGACAGGAACACCACTGGCAGGCGCTCGTCGAGGCCGCCGTGGCGGGCGCGGTCGGCGAGGTGGAAGGACCGGCCGAGCTGCTGCAGGGTGGTGGTCTTTCCGGTGGTCGGTGGCCCGGAGATCAGCAGCCCTCGCCGGGCGGTGCCGTTGTGCCGCCGGTTGAGGATCATCAGCCGGCGCAGGGTGAGGGAGATCTTGGCCATGATGGGGGTGGACAGGATTACGAATCGGGAGTGGTAGTCCAGGCGTTCCTCGGCGTTCCAGGGGCCGGTCCCGGGCAGACATGGTGGTTCGGTGTCGACGAACCGTGTCCACTCGCGCCAGGTACTTGGTGACGCGTACGGATCGTCGTGCGTCTCTTGGTCGGCGTCCGTCACCACTGCTGTGCCTCCTGGTGCGCGTCGAAGATGTTCCACGCCCTGGCCGATACCGCGGCGCCGGCGGCATCCGAGTCGGAGGTGATGCAGGTGTCCCCGTCCGCGGGCGGCAACTGCTCGGCGGCGCCGTTCGGCGGGTCCGTGTCCGCAGTCCGTCGCCGTGTGCGCGTGGCTCCTGTCCGCTGGCCCGGGACGCTGGCGATACCGGCGGCGCTCGAGCCCCCGGCGCCTGTGTGGGCGCGGCGCAGGAGTTCGTCCAGGCGGCGGGCGAGGTGTTCTTCGTGTTCGGCCCGGTCTGCGCGCCGTGCCACCACGCTGCGGATGTGCCGCCAGGTGGTGTCGGTGAACGGCTGCGATACCAACCCTCGGTGGATCCAGTCGGCCTGCGCCCAGCCGTCGGGGAGCCTGACCCAGCACCGCCACGGCTCGTAGGGGTTGTGGTGGACCTCCCATTTGCCGTCCGCGGCGGTGGAGGGGTGCCGGTGTCCGTTGAGTGCGGGGCCGTCGTAGGTGCGGTGTTCGAATCGGATGCCTTCGTCTGTGATCGCGCAGCGCCGGGATGGCAGCAGTTCGGTCCAGTCGGCGCCTGTCAGGGGGACGGGTACGTGTCCGGCGATGCCGGTGAGCGCGGCCCACATCTCGTTGGGGGTGAGGGTCAGGCGGGGCATGAGCGGGTGCCGTAGCCGCTCGTGGCGGCGTTCCTGCCATCCGCAGACGATCCACTCGTCCAGCAGGTCCTGCAGCTGGGGCAGGGTCCAGCACGCCTCGTCCTCCACGCTGCTGCCGCGCGCCGCGAGGTGGTTTCCGGTGTATCCGGCGACGTACTGCGCGAACAGCGTGCCGATCGCCCCGAAGCCGCGCTCCACATGCCCCTTGGCGTACCCGGACGCGGGCGGGCAGGGCTGGACCGAGATCCCCAGGTGCTCGGCGGCGGCGAGGAAGCAGCGGGAGACGAACACCTTGCCCTGGTCGATGACCACGGTTGAGGGCCGGATCACCGGCCTGGCCGCGGCCCCCTGCACGCGGGCGTCGATGGAGGCGAGCCGCGTGTAGGGGATGATGGAAGCGGCCATGGACAGGTACTCGGGCCAGTCGGGCCGCATCGACTGCGGCACCAGTGTCTGTGCCAGCAACACGGCCGCGTCCACTGCCTTGGTGCCTTTCGGGCGCAGAACGGCCGCGGTGATGCTGCGGGTTGCCACGTCCACCGCCATCGTCAGCTCCGGCCGCCGCGCCTGGCCGTCCTCGCACATGACCATCACGTCCAGCAGGGTGCTGTCCATCATCACCAGTTCCCCAGGCAGCGTCGCGACCGTCGGAGTGAACACCGGCACCGGCCGGGATGCCCGCCGCCGATGGCCGGCGGCTGTCAGCGCGAGCTGTTCCTGCTCGGCGACGGAGCGCACCAGCCGGTTGAACGTGGCCACCGGCGGCACCGCCACTGTTCCGGGCCCGTGGGCGTCTTCGAGTAACCATCCCACCTGGCGCCGCAGCCGGCTCAACGTCCCCGTCGAACGCCCCTGCTGCTCCTCCAGCGCCCGCTTGATCGCGGCCACCACCCGCGGATCGGCCCGCCCGAACGCGGACCGCTCCCGCGTCAGGCGACCGTCCACGAGACCCCACACCCCCTGCTCGCGGTAGCGGGCTCGCATCCGGCGCACGGTGGCCACGCTGACCTGCTCTCCGGCCGCGGTCAGCTCGGCGGCCTTGGTCGCCTCGCGCTCGGCAAGCCCGTACACGGCCGGGTCGTACCCGGGTCGAGACGGCCAGTCCCGGTGGGGCCCGATGTGCCCAGTCTCGACCTCCAGGATGTGCCGCTCCCAGGCCAGGGCCTTCTCCCGGACCGCGGGCTCAAGCCCGTCCAGCGGGCCGTGTACCGGAACACGCGACCGCCCGGGCCGGCGGGGTTCCAGGACGGCGAAGTCCTGCGCACCGAGTACTTGGGTGAGCAGCAGCACCTGCACTCTGGAGCCCTCCTCGGCGACCAGTCGGCAGCGCGGCCCGTCCAGACCGGCCAGGACGTGGACGCCACCGTCGAACCGGATCCGGTCCCCGACTTCCACGACGTCTACCGGACGTTTCACTGCTCCAGCTCCTTCCGCCGACCGGTTGGCACGGCGGTCACGGGGGTCTCCTCGCTCAGGGGGCGGTCCCAGGCCATGCTCAGCAGGTCGTTCCAGAGCCCGTGGTAGACGGCCGGCAGTGTGGCGATCGGGTCTCCGAGCCGGAGTGCACCCTCGCCCAACGTGGTGGGCTTGGCGAACGCTGCGCGCAGCCGGGAGGCGGGGATAGTCACCGAACACCGCGGATGCCGGTAGACCGACAGCCAGCGCGCATTGGCCAGAACGACCGGATCCGCGGTGTCCGCGAACAGGTGCTCCCAGCCCGCGTCCCGAGCACACGCCCCGACCACCCGCGCCCGGCCAACGAGCCGTGCGGACGGTCCGCCGCTCCCGGGGCAGTCCACAAGACGAATGCCCCCGTCAGCCATGCTCACGGCCAGGTCAGGGGCGTGGGTGACGATCCGCCCCCGCTCCTCCCACACGAACTCCAGGGGACGGCTCACCATGCCCGCCACCTGCGGATTCTGATCCAGCATCATGACCGCGTCCCGCATAGCCGCGCTCCCGTACCCCACCAGACGGCCGGTGGTCGCTGACCACCACCACCCCGGAGCCAACCGCCGCCCCCGCCGCAGCGGGAAACCACGCACCATCGCGCACTCCATGAGGCGCAGCTCCCCGATGGCTGCCCGCCACGGCCTCTGGAGCATGACCCCGTCCGGCCCGACGAACCGCACGTCTACATGGCGCGGATGCACCCCGCCCCCTCCACCGAACCCAGTGGCCCCCCGAAGGCAAGCCGCCCTTGCGCCCATTGAAGAAGGCTCGGTCAACCTGCGCAGTGCGCAGATATACCGAGCCACACGATGTTGTGAAGCACCCTCTGACCAGCCCGAACACACCCCTTAACTCTGCTATTGCCCCCTGGCCTGCAGGAACCCAAGCCGACGACCCGAGCGCAGGGCCCCAGACCAGTCCCGAATCCCAGATGAGTTCCGCTGCACAACAGGCGGCCTGTGCAGGCCGGTTGGTCAGTGGCGCCATGGCCCCTGGCTGGCGACCCCACTCTGCGAGCTGGGCCTCAGCGCGACATACCCCCTAGGCCAGTTTCAATCTGGGAATCAGAATGAATCACACCTGCGGGGTGGGGCTGGCATGATCGGGTTATGCCTATCACTGTCGAGTTCTTCGTGGCACCGGATGATGAGGTGGCTGCTCAGGTTGGGCCGCGGCAGCGCCGTCATGGGTTTCCCTCGTTCGCGTGCGCGGATTTCTACCCTGACGATGCGGTGGCGGACTGGGAGGTCCTGCTGGCAGAGGGTGTGGGTACAGGCTCGCGTGATGTGGTGCCGATGAAGAATGACGGCTTCACGGTGTTCCAGCTGCCTTCCGGGCTGTGCTCCGCTCTGGTGCAGGCGAGCAGCGGCCGGCTCGTTGAGGCTGCGGGTGCATGGGCTGAGCTCGCCGCGGTCAAGGACGAGGGTGTGCCAGCCGAGACAGCGGTCGAGATCCTGACGGAGTTGGCGGGCCTGGCCCGCACGGCACAGGGCCTTCGTCAGCCTCTCTACTGCTGGTACTTCGCACCCTGACCGGGCGTCGCCCACAGCAAACACCCCAGCCCCCGCCCTGCTGCCAGCCAGGCCCGCGAAGCGGGCCTCAAGTCCTGGAGGCGGAGCCGGAAGGACCAGGGCGGGGGAGCGCAGCGGGCCCGCTCAACGGGCCGAAGGCCCGGACCTCGTGAAACGAGGTCACCTCCCGTGCGCAGTACGGGAGGCCCGGGTCCGCGAAGCGGACCTCGTTCGGGTGCAGCGAAGCGGAACCCGAACAGTCCGAAGCGAAGCGCAGGACCCCGGCCCGAAGGGCAGGCCCTGGCTCGGCGAAGCCGAGCCCCGCCAGCGCAGCGAGGCGGTTCTCTC